>JAZUNO010000064.1:0-46868 GCA_045604185.1 Acutalibacteraceae bacterium
TGCTTACCGAGTTTCATCGTCATAAGATAGTTGAACGGAAAGCCCGAAGCTTCTGCCGCACCTGCTATACTTTGAAGTTTGTTGAATACTCCAAAACGCTGAGCAACGTATCTTATGTAGTATTGGTCCGAGTTGTTATAAAAGCCCTTTGCCATGGAGTACATTGCACTCATTACAAAATAACGTTTGAAAGCTCTGTTCTTAAAAACATCTCTGTACTCAGCAAACGTCGTTTTAACATTCAAAGGCGGTACAGGCATATCAAGAGAGCTAGGTTCTTTTGTACACTTGAACGTCACAAGCAACGGCAATGAGAACCACAGGCAGAGCACTATACCGAAGAACATAAACTTTGTTCTTGAGCCTGCATTCATCTCCATATTGTTAAATCCGAGTGACAGCGACACGAGCAAGAACGATGAAACCATACCTACGGAGTTCATTATGTAGGACACGGAATTGTACTGTGTACGCACTGCATACTCAGGTGCTATAACAGGCAACATAGCTGTGTGCGGTACCGCAACAAGAGTATAGGCTGTGTTATAGAGCATATACGCAAACATATAGTAAATCATCGTCGCGGTAGAGTTGCCCGTTGCGGATATTCCGAACGAGTTCCACAAACAGAAGTATGAAATTGCTATTGGCAAAACGCCCCACAGCAGATAACGCCTGTGACGTCCGTGTTTTGAACGCGTGCGGTCGGTTATCATACCCATTATGGGGTCTGTAAATGCATCCCAGATATGAGCCAACGCAACAACCAGACCTGCCTGGTCGGGCGACAGTTTTTCAACCTCCGTCAAGAACGAAAGGAAGTAAAGCGAAATAATGTATCCGCCTCCGCCGAAGAGGATGTTTGCGGAGTTATAACCTAGCATAGGTCCTATCTTTTTGCCGAATTCGGAAAGTTTTCCGGACACCGAATCTCCCCCAATCTCAAATCAATTTAAAATAATTCTATTAATTTTACTATAAACTAAGCTTAGGTGTCAACCGCAAGAAAAAACTAAAAAATTTTTATTTTATTTCTACTAATCTTTTCCATATAAAATATTTCGATATTTTGTTACTGTTTTATATTTTATTCGTTTCTTTTTCGCCTTTTTTGAACTTTTGCACAGATAAAAACAGCCGTCAAAAAAAGTACTGTTTTTTCGCCTCAAAAAAGGCCTTTTGAGCGCCTTGACTTTTGCCATTTTTTAGATTATTATAAGCTACAATGAATAATGAGGGGAGTAGGCGCTTATGCTAAATAACACCGAAAAAACCATGGAAAAAATCGTTTCCCTGTGCAAAGGCAGAGGCTTCATTTTTGCGGGAAGCGAAATATACGGCGGCCTTGCAAACACCTGGGATTACGGCCCTCTCGGCTCTAGAATCAAAAACAACGTCAAGGAAACTTGGAGAAAAAGATTCATCCAGGAACGCAAGAACAGCTACGAGGTAGACGCCGATATTCTTATGCATCCGAGAGTATGGGAGGCAAGCGGTCACGTTGCCAGCTTCTCAGACCCCTTGCTTGACTGCAAAGAGTGCAAAATGCGTCACAGGGCTGACAGCCTCATAGAAGCTTTTGACCCCGATTCTCATCCTGACTCAATGACTAAAGAAGAGATGTTCGAGTTCATTAAAGCTAATTCTATCCCCTGCCCCCACTGCGGAAAGCACAATTTCACTGACATAAGAGAGTTCAACCTTATGTTCCAGACATTCCGCGGTGTTACAAACAACTCAAAAAGCGTTATCTATCTGCGTCCTGAAAATGCACAGGGCGAATATGTAAACTACTTAAACGTCCAGCGTACAATGAGAGCTAAACTCCCGTCCAGCATCGGCCAGATAGGCAAGGCTTTCAGAAAGGAGATTACACCCGGCAATTTCACTTTCAGAACAATCGAGTTTGAGCAGATGGAGTTCCAGACCTTCTGCAAAGAGGGAACAGACAACGAGCTGTACGATTACTTTAAAGAGTACGGTAGAAAGTACTTTGAAGACCTCGGCATAGCTCCCGAGCATCTCCGCTTCCACGACCACGAGAAGCTTGCCCACTATGCAAAGGCAGCCTGTGACATTGAGTTCCTCTTCCCGTTCGGTTGGGGTGAAATCAACGGAACTCATAACAGAACCGACTTCGACCTGACAAGACATCAGGAATACAGCGGTCAGAAGATGGATTACCTCGACCCCGAAACAAACGAGAAGTTCATACCTTATATTATCGAATCAACTTACGGACTTGACAGAACAGTTCTCGCTCTTCTCTGCGAAGCTTATGACGAGGAAATTATTGACGAAGAGAAAAACGATATGCGTGTTGTTCTCCACCTCAACCCCGTTATCGCTCCTTACAAAGCTGCTGTTTTGCCGCTTTCAAAGAAGCTGTCTGATGATGCAATGAAAGTCTATGACCAGCTCTGCAAAAAGTTCATGGTTGACTTTGATGAAACCGGCTCTATCGGTAAGCGTTACCGCCGTCAGGACGAAATCGGTACACCGATGTGCATCACTTTCGATTTCGATTCACTCGAAGATAATTGCGTTACTGTTCGTGACCGTGACACCATGCAGCAGGAGCGTATAGCAATATCAGACCTTGAAGAATATATCGCCAAGCGTTTAGAATTCTAATTTTGTGAAAGGGAGACTGAGACTTATGAAGGTCAATTTTACCGAAACCGTTCTCAGAGATGCTAACCAGTCGCTTATTGCGACCAGAATGCCCTTTGAGGACTTCGCGCCTATCCTTGAAAAATTGGATAAGGCCGGCTACTATTCTCTTGAGTGCTGGGGCGGAGCTACTTTTGACTCCTGCCTGCGTTACCTCAACGAGGACCCGTGGGAGAGACTGCGTAAAATCCGTGCAGCTTGCCCGAACACCAAACTGCAGATGCTTCTCAGAGGCCAGAATCTTCTCGGCTACAAGCACTATCCCGACGATGTTGTCCGTATGTTCATCCGCAAGAGCGTTGAAAACGGCATCGACATCATCCGTATATTCGACGCACTCAACGACCTAAGAAACATTGAGGTCGCTGTTGACGAAACAATCAAGTGCGGTGCTCATGCATCAGGCACTATCTGCTACACAATCAGCCCTATTCACAACCTTGAGAGCTATGTAAAGCTCGCCAAAGACCTCGAAGCTATGGGCGTTCACTCCATATGCATCAAGGACATGGCAGGTATCATGGACCCTCAGGAGGCTTATGACCTCGTAAAGGCTATCAAAGAGAATGTCAGCCTTCCCGTTGTTGTTCACACTCACTCAACAACAGGTCTCGGCCCGATAACTCTTCAGAAAGCAGTTGAGGCAGGTGCAGATGTTATTGACACTGCTATCTCCTCTTTCTCAGGCGGTACTTCTCAGCCGCCCACAGAAACTCTCGCTTATGTTCTTGCAAAAGAAGGCTACGAAGTTTCTCTTGACACAGACGTACTCAAAGAAATTAACGATTTCTTCAAGCCTATCCGTGCAAAAGCACTTGAGAGCGGTCTTCTCAATCCCGTTGTTATGGCTACAGAGACCGACGCTCTTAACTATCAGATTCCCGGCGGTATGCTTTCAAACCTTGTCGCTCAGCTTACAGCTCAGAACAAGTTAGACAAGCTCGACGAAGTTCTTGCTGAGACTCCCAGAGTCCGTGAAGACCTCGGTTATCCTCCGCTCGTAACTCCCATGAGCCAGATGGTAGGCGTTCAGGCTACTGCCAATGTGCTCGCAGGCGAAAGATACAAGAACGTATCAAAAGAGGTACGCAACTATATCAAGGGTGAATACGGACGTGCACCCGGCAAAATCAACGAGGACCTCAAAAAGAAAATCCTCGGCGACGAAGAACCCGTAACCTGCCGCTACGCCGACCTCCTCGAGCCCGGTATTCCTGCAGCAAAAGAATACCTCGGCGACAGAGCAACCTGCGACGAAGATGTTCTCTCTTACATCGCTTTCCCGACACAGGCCGAAGCCTTCTTCGACAAACGCGACGAAAAGAAAAAGAACACTTTCTCATACACAATTAAAAAGATTGACTGACAATCAGAAAGGAAAGGTTCTGTATTATGTTTGATAATTTCGACATGAGCGCTCCGCTCAGTGAAAAACTTACTTTCGGCCTCCAGGTAGGCGGTTTCGGCATTCTGGTTGTTTTCCTGCTGCTCGTCATACTTGCAGTTTGCATCATTATACTTTCCAAAGTAATAAGAGCAGGCGAAAATATATCTTTTAAAAGCAATGACACTACTGTTACCCAAACGGCTCCTTCCGCTGCGGTTGCTCCCGCCGGCACTCCTCTGCCCTCAACGCAGTCGGCAGGTTCTCTTGACCTTGTAGACGTTGATGAGCCGACTGCGGCCGTTATCATGGCAATAGTCAGCAACGAAAGCGGCATACCGCTCAACAGACTGATGTTCAAGTCCATAAAAAAGGTAGACTAATATCAACGGGCTTTAGCCCTTTAAGAAAGGAACTGTAAAAAATGAAATATATGGTCACTCTTAACGGCAAAAATTACGAAGTTGAAGTTGAAGAAACCGAGGCTGTCATAGTCAGCGTAACAGATGCTCCTGTAGCTGCTCCTGCTGCTCCTGTTGCAGCTGCTCCCGCTCCCGCAGCCGCTCCTGCACCCGTTGCAGCTGCTCCTGCCGCAGCTCCCGCTGCTGCTGACGGCACAAAGGTTCTTTCTCCCATGCCCGGAAACATACTCAGCGTCAGTGCTACTGTCGGTGCCGCTGTCAAGGCCGGCGATGTACTTCTTGTTCTTGAAGCCATGAAAATGGAAAATGATATCGTTGCTCCCTGCGACGGAACTGTTAAGCAGATTCTTGTTCAGAAGGGTTCTACCGTCGCTACTGATGACTTGCTCGTAGTTATCGGTTAAGGAGGAACTTAAATGGAAATACTCGAAATTCTGAAAGGTTTCTGGGAGAGTTCAGGCCTCGCTATTCTCACCTGGAGAGAGGGCTTGATGATACTTGTATCATTTGTTCTCCTTTACCTTGCAATTGCTAAAAAGTTTGAGCCTCTGCTCCTTGTACCCATAGCATTCGGTATACTTCTTGCAAATCTTCCCGGTGCCGGACTCATGGATGACCCTACAGGTATCACCGACCCGTTGAGCACAACCGTCAGGGAAGGTGCACATTGGTACGATATAGGTTTCTTGCGCCTCATATATATAGGCGTAAAGAGCAGTATTTTCCCGTGTCTTATCTTCTTGGGCGTAGGTGCTATGACCGACTTTGGTCCGCTCCTTGCCAACCCCATAAGCCTTCTTCTCGGTGCCGCAGCTCAGCTCGGTATATATATTGCATTTATTATAGCTATTCTGCTTGGATTCACTCCCCAGGAAGCTGCTGCTATCGGTATCATCGGTGGTGCTGACGGTCCGACAGCTATATTCCTTGCATCAAAGCTTGCAGCTCACTTGCTCGCACCCATAGCTGTTGCCGCTTACTCATACATGGCACTCATCCCGATTATCCAGCCGCCCATAATGAGATTACTTACCACAAAGAAAGAGCGTTCTGTTGAAATGAAGCAGCTTCGCAAAGTCAGCAAAACAGAGAAGATTATCTTCCCCGTTGTTGTTCTTGTTATCTGTGCATTTATGCTTCCGTCAGTAGCTCCGCTTCTCGGTATGCTTATGCTCGGCAACCTCTTCCGTGAGTGCGGCGTTGTTGAAAGACTCAGTGACACAGCTCAGAATGCTCTGACAAACATCGTTACAATTTTGCTCGGTATCACAGTCGGTGCCACAGCAAACGGGCAGACATTCCTTTCAGCTCAGACACTCAAGATTATTGCTCTCGGACTTACCGCTTTCATGTTCTCAACAGCAGGCGGTGTGCTTCTCGGAAAGCTGATGTATATTCTCACCAAGGGCAAGATAAATCCGCTCATCGGTTCTGCAGGCGTTTCAGCAGTTCCTATGGCAGCAAGAGTTGCACAGTCCGAAGGCCGCAAAGCCAACCCCACAAACTTCCTTCTCATGCACGCCATGGGTCCGAACGTTGCAGGTGTTATCGGCTCTGCTGTTGCCGCAGGTTTCCTGCTTCTTATTTTTGGATAATAACAAAAAAATGCCGTCGACATTCGAAAGAGTGTCGGCGGTTTTATTTTCTTTTTTCATTGACTAAAATCTTCCGTTTTACTATAATAAAATAAAGATCTTAAAGTAAGGGAGGGCTTGTAATGTCGGCACCGTTGGCGCAGAGAATGCGTCCCCAAACAATTGATGATATTGTCGGTCAACGCCACCTGCTCGGCGAGGGAAAGCCTCTGAGAAACATTATTCTCTCAGGTGAGCTTCCGAATATGGTGTTCTACGGCCCGTCAGGAGTCGGCAAAACAACACTTGCAAGCATTATTGCAAAAACTACCGACCGCCATCTCGTCAAGCTCAACGGCACCACAGCCTCTACAGCCGACATAAAAGATGTTGTGGCAAAGCTCAACACTTTTATTGCTCCCAACGGAATCCTTCTCTATCTTGATGAGATCCAATATTTCAATAAAAAACAACAACAGACGTTGCTTGAATACATCGAAAACGGTGATATTACTCTCATCGCCTCAACGACGGAAAACCCGTATTTCTATATTTACAGCGCAATTCTCAGCCGTTCAACGGTTTTTGAATTCAAGCATGTTATGCCTGAAGATGTTGTACCTGCCGTAAAACGTGCATTCTCATTCATGGAGAGTGAAAGGCAGGAAAAATATAACATCGAGGACGGAGTTTGTGAATATATTTCAACTGCGTGCGGCGGTGACGTAAGAAAAGCCATAAATGCCGCAGAGCTCTGCATCCTGTCATCACCTGCCAAAGAGGGTGTCTGCGAAATCACACTCGAAAGAGCACAGCAACTCACTCAACACAGTGCTATGCGATATGACCGTGAGGGTGATGAACACTACGATATAATCTCCGCATACCAAAAGTCCATGCGCGGCTCAGACCCCGATGCCGCACTTCATTATCTGGCTCGGCTTTTAGAGGCCGGCGACCTGGTCAGTGCCTGCCGCAGACTTATGGTTTGTGCCTGCGAGGACGTAGGCTTGGCGTATCCGCAGATAATTCCGATAGTCAAAGCGGCCGTCGATGCCGCAAACATGCTCGGCCTCCCCGAGGCTCGCATACCGCTCGCCGATGCTGTTGTATTGGTCGCAACATCGCCTAAATCAACATCCGCCCATGACGGTATCGATGCCGCCATGGCAGATATAAGGAAAGGCCGTTCAGGTCCCGTTCCCCGTCAGCTGCAAAACGTACATTTTGACGGCGAAGACAACCCGAACAAGGGTCAGTTTTACCTCTACCCTCACTCGTATAAAAATCACTGGGTAGAACAGCAGTATCTGCCCGATGCTCTTAAAGGCACTGTGTACTATGAGTTTGGTGACAACCGCAACGAGCGTATCGCAAAGGAATATTGGGATAAGGTGAAAGGTAATAAATAAAAATTTAATGAAAGAGAAAGGCTGGTTTTTATGTTTATTCCGATTTTGTCGGCTGTAACTGCATTCTTTGCAATAATGACCATCATTTTTCGCCGAAAAGGTAAATCATTTGACGGCATGCTCTGCAAGTTTATATCCAGCTTCGGGTTCATGTCCATTGCTTTTATCGGTTTTTGCTACCACATGAAACACCCGTTTTATTTCTGCCTTGTAGCCTTTGGTCTGCTTTTCGGCCTGGGTGGCGACGTTCTGCTCGGCATAAAAGAAATTGCGCCGAAATATAAGAATAAACTCATAGCTCTCGGCACAATGTCTTTCATGATAGGTCATATCTTTTTTATCGCAGCGTTCTACAGAGAATACCCTGAATTTTCAATCATACCGATTTTAGCCGCTATAGGCTTAACCGCAATAGGTGCCGTTGCCATAAAGGTTTTCAATCTTAAAGTTGATACCAAAATGTGTGCAATGCTTATCGTTTACCTTCTTATAATCACATTCGGTGCCTCTGTTTCGGGTCACATATACTTTATGACAAAATCAAGAACCTTCCTTATCGCATTCATAGCATCAATTCTGTTCGTGGTAAGCGATGTGATTCTGGGACTTGTCTATTTCACACCCGTAAAACGCAAAAATCCGCTTGTAACATTGGAACTGACTACATACTATGCCGCACAGCTCATGATGGCCGCTACGGTTTATCTGATATAAAAAGCAAACTAAAACAAAAACACGGTCAGCACATTTTATTTAAATCTGATTAATCTTTCTTCTTTTTGGAAACAAATACTGCAGCTGCTGCAACTGAAAGAGCGGCAAAAGCTGTTATTCCGACAGTGACGCCCGTGTTCGGTACGTCTGAATTTGGAGTGCCAGCTTCAGTATTTTGTGTAACTTCTTCTTTATCTGTGGTTTCCATTGAAGAGTCTGTGTCGGATTTTTGTGTGGATTCTTCCTTACCCGTAGTTTCTGTTGAAGAATCCGTATCAGGCTCTGTAGGAGTTTCTTCCTTCGAATCGACTATATCTTTAATGATATCACCTGTTTTGTCAATTCCGGGTTTTAGCTCATCTAATATCTTTTCTATATCTTCCGGGTCAATATCATCAATTATATTTTTTATCTCATCTACTATTTTTTCTATATCCTCAGCTTCTATCTCATTAACTATATCTTCGATACGATCGATAATATCGATTTCAGAATCAGAAGTGTTCTCGGTTACGTTAAGTGTAAAGGTTGTCTTATAATTTTCACGTTCTAAAACAAGATATTCGTAAGTTACAGTTTCTACGCCTTCATCAACAGTCAAAACATTTCCGTTTACAGTACCACCCTGCCAGTTTGAAGCCTTGCTGATATCAAAGCCCTTAGGTAATTTTCTAAGGTCATATTTTCTATTTTCCTTAACAGTTATATCATAGGCGTTGTCTTCACAAAGAAGGGTATGCAGCTTAGGATTCTTATTAAGATCAAGACTTGTAAGTTGGTTTTCATAACATGCCAACTGCTCCAAGCTTGTGTTCTTGCTAACATCGAGAACTGTAAGTTTATTATGATGACAGAACAAATCATAAAGACCTACGGTCTTGCTAACATCAAGATTTGTAAGTTGATTAAAACCACATTTAAATCTTCGCAGGGACGTATTATTGCTCACATCAAGACTTGCCAGTTGATTTTCATAACACGACAAATCTGTCAACGCAGTATTTTTGCTAACATCAAGGTTTTTCAATTGGTTTGTACTGCAGTTAAAATCTTTTAAAGCTGTATTATTGCTAACATCAAGCTCAGTCAACTGGTTATTATAGCACCATAAAGTTTTCAGAACAGTATTTTTACTTACATTGAGTTTTGTAAGTTGATTTGTGGTGCACCCCAAATATGTAAGTTTAGTATTATTGCTAACATCAAGATTTGTAAATTGATTATTAGAACAGCTCAAATATGTTAAGTCCTTACATCCACTTATATCAAGACTTGTCAATTGGTTTGCACCGCAAGACAACTCTTCTAAAGCAGTACATTCGCTTGCATCAAGATCTGTAAGTTTATTTCTAGAGCATATCATTTCTTTCAAAGCTACGCAGCCATTCACATTAAGACTCGTAAGCTGATTATCACTGCAATCTAAATATTCCAATTTAGTATTATTGCCTAAATCAAGGCTTGATAATTGATTTGTTTCGCAATCCAAAGATACCAAAGCTGTGTTTTTGCTCAAATCAAGTTCTGTCAATTTATTATTGACACAATTCAAATCTGTCAGGGCTGTAAAATACTCGATGCCTTTCAGACTACTGATATTTTTTGTATTAACTTTTATTTCTTTCACCTTAGCTATTTCATCTTCTGAAAGAGTATAGTTGTGGTTAGTATCAAACTTGAATACATACTGATAAAATGTGTAATCCGGGAAGTTCTCCGCATTAATTGCAACGCCACCCACAGCTATAACTGTTGTAATCGGAACTAGTGATAACACTAGTACCATCGACAGCAAAACAGCTATCAGACGCTTTGCACTGAATTTCGTTTTCATTGTAAAAAGCTCCTTTTCTTTAATTCTTCAAAATCCGTTTTTCTATTATTGTAAAGGGTTAAATGCATACAACAATATTCGTATAATTAAATATTATCAAAAAAATTAAAATTTGCAACCATTTATGTTAAGTTTCAAGCTTTTTTCTATACTACAACAAAACTTAGAAATCTCAACCGGTATGTTTTGCATTTTATTTAAATCAAGGACTTGGCAAAAAGCCAAGTCTTTGTCTTTGTTTCGAATTATCTCTTTCACTTTGCCGCCGCTTGCATAACCTTATTGACTATCGGTGCCGCAGCACTTATACCCTCTCCGCCGTTTTCGACAACAGCAACCACGGCAAGGGGTAAATCCTCACGCTGTGAGAATCCCACAAACCACGAATGTGGGTCTCCGTCCGCAACCTCCGCAGTACCCGTCTTTCCGCACATTTCAAGGCCCGGAAATCTCCATTCACCGTATTGGTTGAGCACATTAGTTCGCATCATCGACGCTACTGCGTCTGCCGTGGTACTGCTCATATACTCAAACTTCTGAGTAGTAAAATCAGGCAATATATCCTCATCTTTAATAAGCCTTGGAGCGGCTGCACTGCCATCATTTGCTATTGCACCCATAACAGTAAGCATCTGGCACGGATTGGCAAGTGTTGTATACTGTCCTATTCCTGCCCAGCCTCTGTCAACGCTTACCGCACCGCTTAAATCAAAAAAGCTCTTTGTAACTTTTACACCGTCAACGGTTATTCGCTGATTAAATCCAAGCTTTTCGGCTGTAGCTGTCAACGCTTCGTTGCCGAGCTCTTCTGCAATACACGCAAATGCACTGTTGCAGGATTTGCTCAAAGCTTGACCGAAATTGATATTCCCGTGAACTCCGTTGCACCGCACTTCGCCCGTTGAGGTCTGATATTTGCCGTTGCACTTAAAAGTTCTTGAGTTTATATCAGGTATATTTTCTATCGCACTTATCGCAGTCACAACCTTAAATGTGGAACCAGGGGTGAAAACTCCCGATAAAAAACGGTTGAGATATATTCCGTCATATTTACCGCTTGTGTCTGTATCAATATCATCAGGCTTACTGTTCGGGTCATATGTGGGCGTCGATACCATACACAGAATCTCACCCGTTTTATAGTTATAAACACCGACGGTTCCCTTGCGGTCACCGAGTGCTTTGAGAGCCACTGTACAAAGTTTTGAATCTACCGTGAGCGTTATATCGTTGCCCGCTCCGTTTTTCTTTAATTCATACACGCCGTTAAAGAAACTGTAACCCGTAAGTTGGGAACGAAATGTTGTATGTGCACCTGTTGAGATAAATCCCTCAAGGTCTCCCACTGCATGAAGCGTCGCACGTCTTACTGACTTGTCATCACTGTATTTACGTTCGCCGTTGACAGTCTGTGCGAGCACCTCGCCGTTTCTGTCATATATCGCTCCTGCCGAAACTATCTGACCCGAGGAATATATATGAAGATTAGCACGCTTGAAAGCCCAATCCTGAGCATTTGCCGCAAAAGTCGATATCAGCACTATTACCCCTGCCAGAAAAGCAACGGTAAATATCAGCATCAACTTTGAGCGCCTGGCTATTCCTTTCATAAAATCATTCCCTTCCGGTATCCGAATAGTTTTTACCTATCCATGTTCTGTTATCTGCCGCCTTGATAAACGCCAACAGAGCCCAACAGCATATAGCACTCGAGCCTCCGCGGCTGACAAACGGCAACGTAACACCCGTAAGCGGCAACAAATCTGTTACACCAAAAATATTAAGTGCCGCCTGAAACAGCATAAGCATTCCTGCCGCTATTCCCGATATTGCATAGAATGCCGAACGAGCTCCCGCCGCACAGCGAATACTGTGGAAAGCTATAAACAGAATACAAAGGGCAACAAGAATTCCTATTATAATGCCCCACTCTTCACATATCATACCGAAAACCAGGTCCTCGGTAGCCGCTGAAACATCCTTAAGATTGCCTTTTCCTATTCCTACTCCGAGCAAGCCTCCGCTGACACTGTAGATAAGCACACGGGTCTGCTGATAGCCCGAGCCGTAAATATCATCCCAGACATGACGGTAAGTGGCAAAGCGTGACATAACAAAGTCCGAACGGATAAGCACAACAAGTCCTGCCGCCATTGCCGCCGCAGCACAGACAAGCACAAGCGTCCTGAAATCGCCCGAACGCATAAATGCAAGCACCAGAAATGTAAAAAAGAATATAAGTGCCGCACCGAGGTCACGCATAAGAAAAAGCAATGCTACACATACTACACAGAAAATAATATACTTCGTAAGGCTTCGTGTCGTCTGCAATTTGTCCAGTGTTGAGGCTCCGACAAAAACAAACGCCACTTTCACAAATTCCGAAGGCTGAATAGACATTCCGCCTATCTCAAGCCAATTAAACGCTCCCTGAATGTTGCGTGCTAAAATCAGCGTCAGTGCCAACAGTCCTATTGCCGCTATTGCCATAGGTGTACGCATTACCATAGCCCTGTCAACATTTCCTATAAGCCACAGCATTACCGCAAAGCAGACTATGCCGAGCATAACGGCTACAAACTGCGTTTTCAGCTGTTCCTTGTTCGCTCCCGCCACCACAACAAGACCTATTCCGGACAGGAAAAAGGCAACCAGCTCAAGGGCCGGGTCGGAGTGCTTTCTCACAAACGACATGACGGTAAAATATATCCATTCAGTCAAAATATATATCCCGAAAAAGAGTGCACTCTGAACATCAAGACCTTTTCCCTCAATCACAAGTACAGCAGTTTCCGCAGGTTCTGTAAAAAGCACCTGCATCATCGAAACTATCTGAAACACCGTCAGCAGGACAAGTGCAGGAAGCCACCATTTTCCTCTTCTCATGCACTCACCTCCCCGGAGGTTCTGAACAAGAACGTTGTTCCACAGATGTTTATCGTATCCCCGTTATGAAGCCTCATCATTCTGCGTACCGGTCTGCCGTTGAGCATAGTCCCAAAATGAGAATCCATATCCGTAATGCTCCAATATCCGTCATCAAACACAAGCATAGCGTGTCTTCGTGAAACATTGGGTCGGTTCAACTGTATCTGAACATCATTACTTCTGCCTATCATGCAAGTAAGCAATCCGTCTATGCGGTAAGCGTCGCCCGTGCTTTCATCAATTATATAAGTCATAGTCTCATTTAAGCTTTGTTCCGCTTGCTGTGTATGCTCCTCCACAGTCCGCTCAGGCTCAATCGGAGTGTTCTCAAGAAATACGAAAACGGCATTACCGAAAACAATCGTATCACCGTCCTCAAGTGCACGGGGTTTACTGAGCTTTTCGGAATTTATATATGTCCCCGACTTCGAGCCGGTATCCGTCACCCTCCATCCGCTTTTATGCTTTGACAGCACGGCGTGAAAACGTGAAACCGTGTTGTATCCGAGAACTATATCGCACACCTTACTGCGCCCTACAGAGACTTCATAGCCCGAAAGCGGAATACTGTCACCGTTTACCTCATTGACAAGATAACCCGTAACCCCTATTTTTTTGTTTCCCCTCAGCAATGACGGTACACATAAAACTACTATCGCTATCGCAAGTACGGGCAAAACCCAACGACCGATATCAACAATAAAATCCACCGTACATCACCTCCGTTTTTTCAATATCATAATTTTACTTTATTTCTCTGCGAAAATCAACACAGCACACCGCTTGTTAACAAAAAGATAAAACAAAAATGAAAAATTAAAACAATGTTTCAATAGTGTAAAATTATTATAACAGACTTGTCTGCTCTTGATTTTATTGTTGGTTTAATGTATTCTTATATCAAACAAATATGTTTTTTAATTTATTAAGGAATGGTTTTACAAATGAAAAAGACAGTTATTTCTATTATACTTGTTTTAACACTTATCTTTACCTTTGCAGCTTGCAAGGGTAACTCCGAAGATGAGACCACAACCGCTCCGGAGACTACAACTTCCTCTGCACCGCAGGATTTGGACGCCCTGCTCAACGAGCTGGAAAGCAATCTCGACAATATTGAGAACGAGACCGCCGTTCTTCAGCCCGTAGAGCCCGACACCTTGCCTGAGGGTACTGAAGTATCCGTCGAGTTAGACTCCGAAAACAAACCTAAAGACTCTCTGTTTTTATCTTACTTTGAGAATATTGCCAAAGACGATAAATTCACCATGAGCGCTTTATGCAGTTCATCAATTGACGGAATGGGCTTGGATATTCCGATTACAATGGCCGTTTCGGGAGACAAATGCTATGTATCCATGAAAGCTCAGATATCCGCTGCAATGACTATGGATGTTGATTTCATCATAAACGGCAACAAAGGCTACATGGTTATACACAACATGAAAGCTTATGCCCAAACAGAGTCCGGCGACAACACTTTTGTCGACAGTATGATAGGTAATGATTTCGCCACCATGACATACACAAAAACAACCCAAACAACATCGGACGGCCAGAAATATATATGTGAGGAATATATCGGAAATGACGGTGCTACAGTCAAATGCTACTTCCCGGAAGGTAGCAAGAAGCCCGAGAGAATCGAATCCTTTGCCGGTGAAAATGTAACCGTCATGAAAAACATCACTTTTTCCTCCGACGTGGACGAATCTGTTTTCGAAGTTCCTTCAGGATATAAAAACATGGAAGGTTTAACGGGGCTTTCATAATGAACAGTAACAACGAAAAAAATGTTCTGATAACCGGGGCTGCCGGCGGTATTGGCCGTGCGGCGGCCCTTTCTTTTGCAAAAAAAGGCTACAATGTAGTTATAAACTACAAATCCTCAAAGGAAAAAGCCGAACAACTTGCCCATGAAATAAACTCATTGGGTGTAAAAGCCGTGCCTGTTTGTGCCGACATTTCAATCCGCAGCGAAGTTGACGCCATGTTTGAAGTTGCTCAAAAAGAACTCGGCAGCATAGACATACTCGTCAACAATGCCGGCATAGCACAGCAGAAAATGTTCTGTGATATATCCGAACAGGATTTTGACAGCATGTTCGGCATCACCGTCAAAGGTGCTTTCAACTGCACACAGGCCGCACTGGGTGATATGATTCACAAAAAGAGCGGCAAGATAATAAACATATCCTCGATGTGGGGTGTCTGCGGTGCTTCATGTGAAGTACACTATTCCGCCGCAAAAGCCGCACTTATCGGAATGACAAAAGCTCTCGCAAGAGAGCTTGCACCGTCAAATATTCAGGTGAACTGTATAGCCCCCGGAATTATCGATACCCCTATGAATGCCTCCCTAGGCGAGGAAACTTTAGACCTCTTGCGGCAGGAGTCACCCATGGGACGTTTCGGCACCCCCGAAGAGGTCGCCTCTCTTATATTGTTCCTTTCATCCCATGAGGCTGATTTTATCACGGGACAGGTCATAGGCATTGACGGCAGTTTTATTTAATTATAGTCGTGATTTACAAACATATATCAAATTTTGTCTGTGCTTTTTATAATTTTTGTATAATTCTTCTTGATTCCCATATGTTTTTATGTTAAAATTAATTGAAATAATTATTAATATTACCTTGTTGTCTGACAATTATTTTTTTGTTTGGAGGAAGTAATATGGCTAACTGCCCGAAATGCGGAGTCAAACTTAAGCTGACCGACATTAAACCTACTTGTCCAAAATGCGGAATAAATCTCATATACTACGGAATGGAAGAGCGTCTGCTTGAAGATGCTGATAAGGCCGAGAGCGAACATGCCCGTATGCAGAAAAAAATTGACCGCGTAAAAGCTTCTTTTGCCGGTTCGAAACTTGCAATCCTCAGAATTATATTGAGCGTTCTGCCTATCGGAGCCCTCATGTTGCCGCTTGCAAACGTCTCTTTCTGGGGACCTTACTTTGAAGTCAACTCGAGCGTTAACGCAATAACAATATATAATGTTGTTTCGTCTCTCGACTTTAACGCACTTATCAAATACATATCTTCCGACTTCTTCGGTTCAACATTTATTCTCTTTGCAGTATCGCTGGTAAGTGTACTGCTTGCAGCTGTTCTTCTTGTTGTCAACCTTATTTGTCTTGCATTCTCGTGCACAAAGAACGGAAGCAAACGAAACATTACACTTAATTCTATCAAGATAGTGCTTGCAGTTGTTTCAATGGTAACCTTTATACTGTTTGCTAATAAGCTTCATGCAATTTTCCCGACAGTGTTTACAGGTTCAATCGGCTTTGGTGCTTTCATATTTATCGCTGCACTCGTTGCTCTTCTTGTAATAAATATCGTTATTGCAAAAGTCGGCATTAACGTTAAATACAAGCAGACTTACGTCGGCGGCATTCCCTCTGAGGAATACTTCTCATATCTCGAGCAGGGCATGAGCACCCGTGAAATCAGAAAGATGATGGCCGAAAACGATGCTCAGAAGAAGGTTGAGCTTGCTCTTAAGGTTAAAGAAGAAGCTGATGAAATGATGGCAAAGGCTGAAGAACTTTCACAGGCCGCTAAAGAAGCTGAGGCTAACGGAGACGCTGATGCAAGCGAGAAAACACAGCTTGCCGCAAAAGCTATGACCGAAGCTACTCAAAAAGCCCTTGAAGCTTCAAACCTTGCAAAAGAAGCCGCAATGGCTATGGAGTCTCTCAAGCAGTTCAATACTCCCGGTGAGGAAAAGGTTGAAGAAGAGGCCGTCGCAGCTAACTAAACTAAAAAACATAAAATTAAGCACCGCACAGTTGTGCGGTGCTTTTGTTTTTAATTCAATTCGGGTTATCTTTTCTTTTTGAGTTGATTCGATGTTCTTAATACAAGATATATATTAACTGCTGATAAGCACACCAGTCCAACGGAAGATAATATAAATATTGTAAAAGTTGTAGAAATAGTTTTTTCATAATCGCCGAAAGCATCAATGGGTGCATGGGCATTATATTTTTGCTCAACCAAAACGGATAAAACCGAACTAAGACAACTCAGACTGTCCACGCAAATATAAACACCTTCAAGTTCAGCAAGCTCACTGTAATCGCCTAAATCTGAAACACCGCTGATATCTGCATCAAGCATTATTGATGCCATTTTATAAAAAGTATTCATATTTACAAAGCAAACCGGATCCTCAAATTCGCTCGGCATCATATTCTCTTTTTTTATTACAGAAACAAGCGATTCTTCAGAAACTCCACCCTTTGCATCAAGTGTTAAGTGTTCAAGTTTATCCGAAACAAAGCCGCCGTCAACAATTTTTGTGACACAAATATCAAACTCAGCCTTGTTCATTTTTTTATCTAAAAAATATGCTGTATTATCCTGCATTTCATTTAATCCTAAAAAACTGCAGTTTTTCTCATCAATCGCAAACAGATTCACTAAGCTTCCGTCTAAGTATATGCCCGAATTGAAGTCGTAAACGGGAATGGTATTAATATTTCTGCCCGGATACTTTGCAGAAATCATATTTCTGATTCTGTCCACGTCAGAATGATTCATTTTTCTGATAGAAGTATTTTCAAAATTGCAGTCAACAAAAATTGTTCGGCTTGCTATATCCTCAGCAATAGCTTTTTCATAACTGAAGTACTCCTTTGAATATAAAAGTCCGGCAACACTTGTAACTGTTATTGAAAAAGATACCAAAAATACAATCAGAACAAACACTAATTTATGAGGTGACATCATTTGCTTAGGCTTGCTGCCATCCTCGGACAAAGCCTTATTAATATTTTTCTTGTAAATCTTCAAGTAAACAAATACAGCTAAACATAAAAGCAATATTACGGATATAGCAATTATAATCGGAATTGAAATATTCATAATTTACCCTCCTTTAAATTCCAAAGACCTCTTTAAACACATAATAATAGCTTCTCGTTACATCCACACGGTCTGAATTTGACATTGTAAGAATAAATTTCATAGACAGTGTAGGACTGATTTTTTTAATCTGCTTTTTTGAAACAATTACACTGTTACTGATACGGAGAAACTTATTCCCGTCAAGACTTTGTAAAATTTTATAAAGTCTCTCATTAACACAGTAAGTGTTGTCCTTGGTATGCACTTCTGCCGAATGACCGTAAGATTCAATGTATACTATGTTATCGCATGGTACAACAATACGTTCATTTGTTATTTTGTCTCGTGCAATCACGGTATCAACAAAACCGTCTGCTTTACTCAAAACCCAATCAGCATTATCATCTGTTTCTATTCCGTGCTCATTTAATTCTTGCTTTACCTTTTCGTAATCCTCACTGCTTACCGCAAGTCTTATTTTCAAAACACAATCACCTCTCTGACTTCATTATCAGTTTATCGTATCAAATTAAAAGATTCAACAATCTTTTAATGATTTGCAGTTATTGATACATAAGTTGCACTATTAATCTCAAGAAAAAACGGTGTAGGCTGGACAGTCTACACCGTTTTTATATATGTATTTACTTTTTCTTACCTGCTTTTTTAAGCTCTTCAGCGGCTTTCAAACGCTCCTCAGCCTCTTTTACAGCTTGTGCTCTCTCGGCTTCCAGACGTTTTTTATCCTCTTCAACCTTACGTTTACGCTCCTCTATAGCACGTTCTTCCTCTTCACGCTCTTTTTCTTCCTGGAGACGGGCTATCTCTTCAAAGTCAACATCAACATTTTTGAATGATACTGCAAGGTTAAATGCACCTGCCAAAAGGAACAACGCCACACCTACAAAAATACCGAAAGCAACCGAGCCACTGAAAGCAGTGATTGTGCTTGCTTCCATCATATTGCAAAAACGGCTGAAGCATATTGCACTGCCTATCATTCCGCCAGCTCCGAAAAGGTTGCACACAAACATTCCACGGCTTTTGAATTTCGTAAAATTCAAAATAAAAAACACAAGTGTCACCGGCAAAGACAAAGCACTCACAACCAGAAGCACTATTGAAAGCAGTAACATCAGTGCCGCATCGCCTGTCAAATCTGAACTCAGATATGCGGGGATACCGCCAAAGTTAAAGTTCAGGACGTTCATAACAATCGAAATTACATTCATCGATTCGTTCGACTCATAAAACGGAAGCGACAAGCTGACGTTAAAAAGCGGTAAAAGGAACGAAAACAGAGGAATTACGCTTATCGGTATTCTTATAATTCTGAGTTTTGTTCCCGCAAAAGAATATTTCATCTTTGCTATTGTAACATGAAGCTTTCTGAAAGCCTTATCGGCCCTTATCGAATCTTCTTCCAGACGCTCTTCCCACTGATAGTTAACCATATTTGTTCCGCACTTCGGACATTCAGCACGAACATACCATGGCATAATCTTATTCTGGCAATGCGGACATTTAGCCATTTTTATACCCCGTTTCGGTTTGTTTTAACTTTTGTATATTATATATATTCTATATTTTTTTAATCTTTATGTCAACAAGAGAAGGTCAAATCTGTTGAAAGTAACAAATATTTATGTTAGAATTAGTCAGATTTACTTACTGCTTTTCGGGAGGCGTTTTGCTTGAACACAAAAACAGAAAACCTCAAAATCTCAGCAGCACTTGCCCCCATGGCAGGCGTTGCTGACAAGGCGTTCCGTGAGTTATGTATGAGTTACGGTGCTTCCTACTGCATAGGTGAAATGGCCAGCTCAAAAGGAATAAGCATGAACGATAAAAAGTCAGCAGAGTTATTATCCCTCTCCCCCGATGAGCGCCCTGCAGGAGTTCAACTTTTTGGTGACAACCCTGAAATAATGGCAAAAGCTGTACAGATGTGTCTTGAATACAAACCCGACTTCATAGATATAAATATGGGATGCCCGGCTCCAAAAGTCGCAGGAAACGGAGGCGGCAGTGCACTGATGAAGCGTCCTGAACTCGCCGCCGAAATAGTTGAGCACTGCGTAAAAGTTTCACCCGTACCCGTAACGGTTAAAATGCGCTCAGGCTGGGATGACAACAGCATAAACGCAGTCGAGCTTGCCCTTTTGTGCGAACAGGCTGGGGCTGCCGCAATAACAGTCCACGGACGCACAAGGCAACAGATGTACGCACCGCCCGTAAATATTGATATTATCACCCGTGTAAAATCGGCTGTCAAAGTACCCGTCATCGGAAACGGTGACATCGTCGACGGGCCTTCCGCCGCCGCTATGATGAAACAGACAGGATGCGATTCAATCATGGTAGGCCGCGGTGCACTCGGAAGACCTTGGGTTTTTAAACAGATAAGTGAGTTTTTAAAAACGGGCAATATCTTACCCGAACCGCCTGTTGAAGAACGCATGGACGTAATGCTCAGGCATATAAGCTCACTTATAGCCAACAAGGGTGACTATATCGGTATACGGGAGGCCCGAAAACATTCCGCATGGTATATCAAGGGCATAAAAGGTGCCGCCTCTTTCCGCCGCGAAATCGGTATGTTAGAAAGCTTTGAACAGCTTAAAGAACTGTCTGAAAAAGTTATAGACTCGACAAAATAAAAAATAAAACGTGCCAAGCACGGCGGAACTATTTTATCTGTTGTGGTTCGGGAAACTGTCAAGAATGATGCTGAACTCGTCATCCGGATTCTCAACCGGCTTTCTGGGCGGAGTAAAGGAATCCACACGAATATCATCATCCTTTGCTGCAGGAGCTGTAAGCTTAGTCTGCTCATACTCAGGCTCTGCCTTTTCTGCAGAATCTGCCTTCGGAGCAACAAGTGTCTCCTGGACAACAGCTGAATTCGGCTTATCGTCAAAGCCCGTAGCAATAACAGTGATAAGCATCTCATCATCCATAGACTCATCAAATGCAATACCCCAAGTGATGTCTGCATCGGGATGTGCCTGCTCGGTGATAAGCTCTGCTGCACCCTCAACATCGTCAAGGTCAATGTCAGGTGCCGCTGTAAAGCTGATGATAACACCTTTTGCACCCGCAATAGAAGTCTCAAGCAACGGACTGCTGATCGAGCCCTTTGCTGCCTCTGCTGCCTTGTCCTTGCCGGAAGCCTTTGCAAAGCCCATGTGGGCATAGCCTGCATCTTTCATGATGCTTGTAACATCTGCAAAGTCAAGATTAACATAACCGGGAACTTTGATAAGCTCGGAAATGCTCTTGACACCGTGAAGAAGAACCTCATCAGCCATCTCAAATGCCTCAGCAAAGCTCATCTTCTGGTCGGTACGCATAGCCTTAAGCTGCTCGTTGGGAATAACGATAAGGCTGTCAACATTCTGAGCAAGATTCTCTATACCCTTTTGTGCCTGAGCCTGCCTTTTTCTACCCTCAAACTTGAAAGGACGTGTTACAACACCAACAGTAAGTATGCCCATGTCCTTAGCTATACGTGCTACGACAGGAGCTGCACCGGTACCGGTTCCGCCACCCATGCCTGCGGTGATGAAAATCATATCGGTTCCCTTAAGTATATCAGAAATCTGGTCACGGCTCTCTTCAGCTGCCTTTTCGCCAACCTCAGGTTTACCGCCAGCACCCTGACCTCTTGTGATTTTTTCACCGATCTGTATTTTATGCGTGGCTCTTGAATGTGTAAGTATCTGCTTGTCCGTATTAACAGCAATAAATTCAGCGCCCAGAACGCCTGAATCTATCATTCTGTTTACGGCGTTTCCGCCGCCGCCGCCAACACCGATAACCTTTATCTGTGTTGTCAGACCATAATCATTGTCGAGTTCAAATGCCATTTTGAAACCCCCATACTTAATATAAAAAGGTAAATACCCGTATAATTACATAAATTGATTTTATCATGGATTAAAACAAAATACAAGTATAAACAGATAAATTTAATTATTTTATACCCTAAAATATCTTTTTTTGTAAAACTGTGTAAAAACAGCGACACTGCAAAGGTCTGCAGTGCCGCTCATATTTATTTTTAATTTTCTAATTTTGCTTTTGGGTCGTCTGCTCCGTTGCCGCCTCACTCTGAGGTTCCTTTTTGTCCCCTTTTTCTTCTTCAATGCTGTCCGGACGGAAATACGCTTCCTGTATAACAGTCAGATTCATCTCACCCGTCTGCTCAGGGTCTATTGCATCCTCATGGTCAACGGCACCTGCCGCAAGGTTAAGCTTTGCAGAAAGCTCTGTCGGCATGCCGATATGAAGCCTTATACGCCCGTCATAAACCATTGTTACATCCTCAGGGTCAGTTATATCCACCATAGTAATCTTACCCTTAAGAGCGGACTTTTCAACCTGTGCCAACAAATTTTCACACACTTCTATAGGTGAAAGCTCGTCCTCTTTTAAATCGAACTCTATCTCATATCCAAGTTCGCACTTCTTAGCGGTCGGCAACTGCAGACGCATTATCTCTTTGGGCGGCTCATTCTTTCCCAACTTCTCCATAACCTTACCGGAAGAATTAACAAGTACCCATTCTTCCCCCACCTGTAAAGCAAGCTCCGCTTTGCTCTGTGTAACGGTAATAGCAATGGTGTCCGGGAGCTTACGCTTTATAGTAACTTTAGATATGTACGGAAGCTTTACAAGGATGTTATCCTCCGCTTCGCCAAGGTTTGAAAGAAGCAGGCTCTTGCCTTTTTCAAGTCCCGATGCCGCCCAAATCTGTTCCGCTGTATATTTTTTTATTCCCTCAACAGAATAATTTTCAATTTTAAGTGTAACAGAACCTATAAAAAGTCCTACCAGGAGAATTACCGCAACAAACGGTATGCAAACTACGGCAATCCGCATACGGCGACGCCATATGCTTTTTTTGCTCCTCTTTTTCTTTTTTGGCGGCGTTTTTCTTGCCGCCTGAGTCCTTTTGTTTTGTTCCATACTGCCACCCTTTTCAGCGATTGACATCGCATCTATGCTCTGACTATATCCGCTCCCAATGAACGCAAAAGCCTTTCTATATCCTGACAACCTCTGTCAATCAGTCTGACATTCTCTATTTCTGTAACGCCCTCGGCCGCAAGCCCTGCAACCACAAGTGCCGCTCCGCCTCTCAAGTCTGGAACTCTGACACGCGCGGCTTTGAAAGAGTCAACACCTTCAACCACCGCAACCTTGCCCTCGACATCTATCTTGGCTCCTAGCTTGCGAAGTTCATGAACATGCCTGTAACGGTTTTCAAAAATGTTTTCTATAAAAACGCTCGTACCCTTTGCAAGGCAAAGCATCGCCATAACTATCGCCTGCGAATCTGTAGGAAAGCCCGGATACGGCATCGTTCTCACCGTCTGAACCCTGGAAAGCTTTTGCGGTGCGCAGATATACAGTCTTGATGCTCCCGTATCAACTCTGCAACCCGCCTCTTCAAAAGTAGAAATAACAGGTGTTATATGTGACGGCACTACGCCCTTGATAAGCACTTTGCCCCCTGTGACAGCAGCAGCCGCCATAAAAGTTGAGGCTACAATTCTGTCAGGAATCACGGAATGTTCTGCTGAATGCAACTCCTTGACGCCCTCAATGACAACGGTGCCCTCGCCCGCTCCCTTTATCTTCGCACCGCAGCTGTTAAGATAAGCCGCAAGGTCGCAAATTTCAGGCTCGCGTGCCGCATTCACAAGTACAGTCGTACCTTTCGCTGTTGCCGCCGCTATCATGATATTCTCGGTGGCTCCAACACTGGGAAAAGAGAGAACTATCTTCGCTCCCTGCAACCCTTTACCGCAGGTGCAGTTGAGCGCTCCGCTCTCCTCCGTAATCTCAGCACCCATTTTTCTCATCGCACTCAAATGCAAATCAATCGGCCGAAGTCCTATTTCACAGCCTCCGGGAGTTGACACAAAAGCACTGCCGAACCTTGCCATAAGCGGCCCGAGAAAGACTATAGAAGAGCGCATCTCATGCATAAGCTGTTGCGGAATATCGCATCTGTCAGCATCGGTTGAATCGATTACAACAGTCGAGCTCTGTCTTGACACATGACAGCCTATGTGCTCTAAAATTTTTATCGCCGCATCAACATCTGTCAGCGACGGACAATTATGTATAACGCTTACGCCTTTAACGCTTACTGCCGCCGCCAGAATAGGCAGGGCACTGTTCTTAGAGCCTTGGAGCTGCACCTCACCCTCGAGTTTGTTTTTACCCGTGACTCTGATTATATCCATACCCGCACCCCACTCGACATAGTAAAAAACTCACTGCGTCTTCATCATATGTCAAGTGCGGTACATTTGTTACTGTATAAGTTTTACGCTATCTCGCAAAGACATTCATATATACGCTTTGCGGCATCGCTGACTGCCATCTGTTTAGCACTTTCTCCCATTGTGCCAAGGCGTCCTGAATCTGCCAGCATTGAGTTTATCTCATTCGTCAGCCGTTCGCCCGTCAAATCCTTTTCCTCTATGACAACCGCAGCTCCTTTTTCAACAAGGGTCATTGCGTTGTGATACTGATGATTCTCAGCAACGTAGGGAGAGGGAATCAGAATCGACGGCTTGCCGAGTGCCTGAATCTCCGACAAAGTGCTGGCACCGGCACGGTTTATGAATATGTCACATGCCGACATACAGCGGGACATATCGTCAATATATTCTCTGATTGTTACATTCTCAAATTTTTCAGGGTCTATTCCACGGTTTTTAAGCTCATCTGTAACCCATGTGCCGCTATGTCCCGTTGCGTGAATAAAGCAGCAATCTCCCAACGGTGCCTTTGCGGCAATGAGCTCGACTATCGCCTTGTTTATCGGCTCCGCACCAAGGCTTCCGCCCGAAGAAAGAATGAGTGGACGGTCATCCTGACCGAGTTCAAAGCGGCTGAGAGTCTTGTCCGCAGTAAAGAAGTCTGCACGCACGGGAAGCCCCGTGAACACACACGGATTCTTTGGCTCCAGATATTTTTCTGCCGCCATGCTCGTGAGCATAACTCTGTCTACCTGCTTTGCAAGAGTCTTGTTTGTAACACCCGGAAAAGCATTCTGCTCGTGTATTGCAGTAGGTACTCCAAGCTTTGCCGCCATGCGTATAACCGGGCCGCTGACATAGCCGCCAAAACCGATAGCAAGGTCTGGCTCGAACTCCTCTATTATCTTCTTAGCCTGGTTGGATGACTTTAAAAGTCTTGAAACTGTTTTTATATTGTGCTTTATTCCGCCGAGGCTTAAATCACGGCGGAAACCGCTTATCTCTATCGTTTTTATCGGAAAGCCTGCCTGCGGAACCAGCTTCGCCTCCATCTTATCCGCCGTTCCGACAAAAAGAACCTGGGCAGACGGATTCTGCTCCTTGATATATCCGGCAACTGACAGTGCAGGATTTATGTGACCTCCCGTACCGCCTGCCGCTATAAGTATTTTATTAGCCTTTAGCATAAAATCCCTCCGATAAGGTTTTTCTTTGTAACGCTGCTATGTGCAACTTTCTCCGCAAGTTGCGGTTTCTTTTCTTTATCTCTGTAGCAGGTTGAGAGAAATTGGGCAGAGCAAGGCTTGGGGTTCTGGGCACGAGGGCACGTACGCCGTGTACGTAACCGAGTGAACAGGTTCCCGTAACGCCGCTATGCACAACTTTCTCCGCAAGCTGCAACTAAGTTTTTTGGATTTTTGAATACCTTGATACTCCCAACACCATTCCCATTTCAGCGAGCAATATAACAAGCGAAGTACCGCCGTAGCTGAAGAACGGAAGGCTAATTCCGGTATTCGGAATAAAATCGGAAACAACGGCGATGTTAAGTGCTGCCTGAAGTCCTACCTGGAAAACGATTCCCATAACCAACAAGGATGAGAATGTATCCTTTGCTCGCATTGCAATAACAAATCCACGCCATACAAGCAGAACATAGAGCAAAATTATGAAAGCCACACGGATAAATCCGAGTTCTTCGCAGACTATAGCAAAAACAAAGTCGTTTTGAGGTTCAGGCATATACAGATGCTTCTGCCGTGAATTTCCTATTCCAAGTCCGAAAAGTCCGCCTGAACCAATAGCATACAGTGACTGGTTCGTCTGCCAACGAGCTCCCTGTGGGTCGTAATCTTTATCGAGCCACGCAACAATTCGCTGACCTGCATACTTCTCGAGCACCTCGGGATATGTCACAAGCACAAAAATGCCTATTATGCCCACCGCAATAATTGGGATATACCACTTGAAGTCTATTCCGCCAAGGAACGTCATTACCAAACCTATGGCAAGAATAAGGATTGTACCCGAAAGATGATTTTCAAAATAGACAAGCCCACATATGCTGATAATGACTACCATATACGGTATCATCATTTTCCAATTGGAATATATCGCCTTTTTTCTGCGTTCCATGCTCCATGCACAATACATTATAACCGCTATTTTTGCTATTTCGGACGGCTGGAACGTCGTGAATCCTAAACTTAACCAACGCTTAAACTCTTCTTTGCCCGGTATTTCAACCGGGAACAAAAGAACAAGAATCAGCAAAACATATGAAATCAAAAGTACCGCAAACGATATTTCACGGTAAAAATCATATCTTATCTTCGATATGACATACATCGCAATAAGACCTATCAGTGCAAACAGCAACTGATTTTTGATATAGTAAAACGGGTTGTTCTTTACAGATGCCGACGAATCGTAAAGTGCATTTACATAACTTGCCGAAAACATCATCACAAGTCCTATTGTAAGGAGTACCACAACAAGCAAGAAAAACGTTACGTCAAAACTGCCCTTTGCAATATAGTCCTTGGGCTTTCTCAATTTTAAAAACGGAAAATACTGCCTTTTCAGGCTTTGAAAATCAAGGCTGTTATTGTTCTGAGGTTTAGCTTTCTGCCTCTGCCTCGCCTTTGCATTCGTATTTTTTGTCATGTGCAGCCTCCTTTCTCAACTTATGTAATAAAAATTACAGTGCATAATCTCCGAAATACATTATAGCAACCGCTGCAGCTCCGCCAATCGCATTGACAATCGAGAAAACCGCAACTATCTTTTTTTCTTTCCAACCGCACATCTCAAAATGGTGGTGAATAGGTGCCATTTTGAATATGCGCTTGCCGTGAGTGAGTTTGTAGTAGCCTATCTGCAGAACATCGGATGCACCCTCAATAACGTAAACAATTCCCGAAAGCAGAAGGATTATCGGACAGTTGAGAGCATAGGCCGTAGCCACAACCATGCCGCCGAGGAACATTGAACCTGTATCTCCCATAAATACCTTTGCAGGGTTACGGTTCCAGAAAAGGAAACCGATACATCCGCCGATAAGCAAGCTTGCCATGAGTGAAACTCCGAAAAGCTTATGCATGTAGGCGATTATACAAAGCGACAAACCGCAGGTAACCGTAACGCTTGAGCAAAGTCCGTCAATACCGTCGGTGAAGTTTACAGCATTAATTGCTCCGTAAATTACAACAAAGCCTAAAATCCAGAAGAAGATTCCCAATTCAACATTGCCGATAAACGGAATGAACATATAAGGCTTTCCACCCATGCTCATATAGAGACTTAAAAGATATGAGAAAATTACAACCGCCTGAAGAACTGTCTTTTGCTTTTCAGTAAGTCCGAGATTTCGTTTTTTGACAACCTTTATATAGTCATCGGCAAAACCGATAAGTGCTACACACAGTGCAAAAAGAAGTCCGCTGAAAAACTTTGTATAAAGCTCATTCTTAACGGGTGAATTCTGCGCTATTATATCTCCACCCATAAGCTTATCTGTAACAAGTGTTACCGCTGCGGCAACAACAACACCGATAATAAACATTATGCCGCCCATTGTGGGTGTGCCCTGCTTTTTTTCATGCCATTTCGGACCTATATCAAGTATAGTCTGCCCGAATTTAAGTTTGTGAAGCCACGGAATAACCGCAAATCCCAGGACTGCTGTAACAAGTGCCGCCGCAACAGCACCCATGATAATTGCCGCAATAGTATTCATCGTTTTCATCTCCATCTTTTATTAGGGATTTGTCAGTATCCGTCTGACCTCTTCCCGTTCATCAAACGGCAGTTTTTCATTGCCGATTATCTGATATTTTTCATGCCCCTTGCCTGCCAGAAGCACCGTGTCGTCCGCCTGTGCTTTCCTGAGTGCCAACGCTATTGCACGCCTTCTGTCAACCTCTACAAACACACAACAGTTTCTTTTGTCTGCACCCTCCAGAATATCCTCTATTATCCGCATCGGGTCCTCTGTTCTGGGATTATCGGAGGTTACTATAACCGTATCGGCGTAACGGCACGCAACTTTGCACATCAACGCACGCTTGGTTTTATCCCTGTCACCGCCACACCCAAAAAGAACAATGAGTTTTCTCTTGCAGGTTTGACGCAAAGTCCTGAGCACCTGCTCAAGGCCGTCCGGAGTGTGTGCATAGTCTATTATTATATTTGCCTTGCTGTTGCACTCGACCTGTTCAAGTCTTCCGCAAACACCCTGTGCCACAGACAGTGCACTGCTTACATTTTCAGACGGTATACCTGAACTGAGAGCACAGACAGCGGCGGCCATCGCATTATAAACCGAAAATATTCCCGGTGATGCCAGCTCTATATGAACAATCTGTCCCTTTGAGACCAGCTCAAAGCTTACCGAACAGCTTTTAAGCGAAATATTTTTTGCCGTGTAATCAGCACAGTCAAGCGTGGTGGAATAAGTAACCACTTCTCCACTGCAAGCAGAAATTATATCCTGTGCATACGAGTCGTCAAGATTGACTATAGCCCTCTTTGCGTTTTTAAAAAGCTTTCGTTTTGCCTCAAGATACCTTTCAAATGACCCATGATAATCAAGGTGGTCTTGCGTTATATTCGTAAAAACAGCTATGTCAAAAGCTATTCCCGAAAGTCTGCCCTGCTCGAGTGCCTGAGATGAGGCTTCCATAACACAGCTGACACATCCGTGACTCACCATTTTATCGAGCATGTCATAAAGCTCGGGAGGTTTCGGTGTTGTCAGTTGCGAGGATGTTTCCTCGTCGCCAAGGATATTATGCACCGTACCCAACAGTCCGCAGTGCATCGAATACGCTTCAAATATATCTCTGACAAGACAGGCCGTTGTTGTTTTGCCGTTTGTACCCGTGATACCTATCATTTTCAGTTTCTGTTCAGGATGATTTTTCAGCGTCGCACAAAGAGATGCATAAGCAGCTCTCGAATCCGCTACTATCAGCTCGTTCTTAACACCCGTAGGCACCTGTGAAACAATTGCTGCCGCACCGTTTTTCAAAGCTTGCCGTGCCACCGTATGCCCGTCAAAGCTTCGATGCCTGACGCATACAAACAACGTGCCTTTGTGCACAAGACGCGAATCATCCGTCACAAGATTTATTTCAACATCATCAGTATACTGTCCCTCATATTCCACTTCCCGCAACAACTCGGAAAGTTTCATAAAAAAGTCCTCTCAAAGCTCTAGTCTGTAAGGTCACTAACGCCTGTGTTTGATTTGAAATATACTGTTACGGTCGTACCGTAATCAACGCTCTTTCCAACCTCGATACTCTGCGAATATGATACAAGTTCCGAATTCACAAGAGTATTGCCGGAAATTTTAACATTTAATCCCGCCGCGGCGGCTCTCTGATTCACTTGAATCAAGGTAAGATTCGAAAAGTCCGGGACCTTTGTCTTTGTATTAACGGGACCTCCGTCTGTATAAAGAACAACGATACCGCCCTGGGGAATTGTCTGATATGCTCCGGGCAAATGGCTGACAATCTTTTTGCCGTTGCCGACCACTCTATAAGTAAATCCCTTTTTCCTGAGTTCGTTTACTGTCTGAGTTACGTCTTTGCCCACATAATTTGACAGCGTGGTATCAAGCTTTTTAAGCTCTTCCTCGGTATACTGAGGTTCAACATTCATATATTTCAAGGTATTCTCAACGACCTGTGCCGCAACGGGTGCCGCTATCTGGCCACCTTGAATCTGTCCGCCGTGAGGCTCATCTATTGTTATTATAACCGCTATACGTGCATCATCCGCAGGAGCAAAACATCCGTAGGATGCAACGTGCTCACCAGGTTTGCTGAGTTTCTGCGAAGTACCGGTTTTTCCTGCAACACGGTAGCCGATAACATATCCGTTTTTGGCAGTGCCCTCGTTGACGACTTTTCGCATCATTTCTGCTACTGAAGCTGAAGTTTCTGCGGAAATGACCTGTCTTCTGACAGTCGGCTGAGTTTCCGAAATCACATTTCCGTTTTCATCAAGCGTCTTTGCCACAACATACGGCTGCATAAGCTTTCCGCCATTGGCAATAGCCGAAAGTGCTGTCACCATCTGAATAGGTGTTACCTGGAATGCCTGACCGAACGAATTTGATGCCAGGTCAACTATTGTCATCGTGCTCAGCGGATGGTATGTAACGCCCGAAACGGGCTTTGCTTCAGCAGGGAGGTCGATTCCCGTTTTCTCGGTGAAACCGAATGCCTCAAAATACTTAAAGAAGTTGTCAACACCCAATCGCTGACCCATTGTTATAAAATATGAGTTGCAGGATTTTGTAAGGCCGCCTGTCATATCAAGAGTTCCGTGAACGGTATGGTTGTTACAGTGATAGGTTCTGTTGGCTATATGTATACCGCCCGCTACACAGCTGACCTTTGTCGACGGGTCCGCAACACCCTGGTCGAGTGCCGCACATGCTGTTATGGTTTTGAAAACTGAACCCGGTTCATAAGTATCACTTATTGTGACATTTCTTATATTGTCATAGAAAACATTAAGCTCGGCATTTTCCATATCTTCCTGTTTGCCTTGCTCTATTTCCTCGGCTGTCGGCGTTTTGCCCAGCTCCTCGTACTTTGCTGCACGCTTTGCCTGCAATTCTTCAAACTCCGCCTTAACATCCTCCTCGGAAACTTCCCTTGGTGAATTCAAGTCATAGTCATCCTTGGTTGCCATTGCCAGAATCGCACCCGTCTGAACGTCCATGACTATACCGTTTGCAGATGCACATTTGTTATCTATATACGCCTGCTCAAGTGCATTTTCAAGATACCGCTGTATGTTTTCATCAATAGTCAGAACTATATTTGTGCCCTGCTGTGCATCGTACACTGTCTCGTACTGCAGCGGCATCGCTTCACTTTGAGCATTCTTTGCAGTAACTATTCTTCCGGGGATACCCGTGAGAACATCATCATAGTACAGTTCAACACCTGCCTGGCCGGTATCGCTACCCTCTGTAAATCCGATAAGGTGGCTGGCAAGACCGCTGTTCGGATAATATCGCTTGACATCAGGGTCTATGCCGACCATGGTTTTGACATAAGATTTACGGGTAAACTCTTCGCCCGTTGCCTCATCTTTTACAACATATGTGTAAGAGGTCTCAAGAAACTCGGAAACCTTTTCTTTTAAGTCATACTCTATTCTGCGCTTGATAACAAGATAGCGATACTTATCCATCTTGAGCTTTTCCATGAGCTTGTCGCCGTCTATATCAAGCATCTCACTCAAGTCCTTACAAAGCTTACCCCTGACCTCATCGTTCGGGACACTGTGGGGGTCGATAAACACAAGCCATACGGACGCACTTTGTGCAAGAACATTGCCGTTCGCATCGTAAATGGTGCCTCGCTTTGCAGGCACAGCCGTATCATAAAGCTGATTTTCTTCAGCCTTAGATTTATAGTAATCCGCCTCAACTATCTGGATACGGACAAGGTTTATTATGCATGCGAGAAACAACACCGCAACAAAAGCTACAATAATCATTGAGCGTGCTGTCAGCGTCTTTCTCGGAGACCATTTTGCCATATCCTTCCACCCTTTCCCGCTAAAAATTGTCCTTTTTATTTCTTTAGAAAAATCCTTATAAAATGTCTAAAAAGGGCAGAACTCATTCCGCCCTTTCTATTGCAGTTGAGCATGTAAAATATATGCCGCTCAATGCTCGTACTATTCGCCTCAATCCGTTTTATCCTCTGCACCCTTGTAATAAATGACAGAGTCGCCGTCGGCTACTTTAAGGTATGTGACTTGCGAATTACTGCTCTTCACCATACCCAAACGGTTAACCGCATAGTTCTCTATCTCTTCCATTGTCATCTTCTGTGTCAACGCACTCTGCAGACGCACATTTTCACTCTTTTGCTGGCTGAGCCTTGTCTGTGCAGTCTCCTCCTCAAGTGCCAAAACCATTAACTGGGCGCGTGAAAACAGAACTGAACCGACAAGAGCAAGCAAAACTGCAGCCACAACAACAATCTTTGCTATCCGCTTGTTGGCTTCGCGAATCTCTGCTCTGATTTCAGCCTGAGTTTTCGGTTTTTGCTTTACAACCTTCTGAGGTCCGACAGCTGCCTTCTTCTGAGGTTGAGGAGCACGTTGAGGCTCAAAAAGTTCAAATTTATAAGCTTCACTGCCCTTGTAATCTGCCATAACTGTTTTCCTTTCTCTCAGATAGCTAAAACACGCACCTGAGTTCTTTCATCAAATTACCTTTTCTTCTCAATCACTCTGAGTCTTGCACTCCGGCTTCGGGGATTGTCCTCAAGCTCCTTTTTAGTAGGTGCAAGAGCCTTTTGCGGCAACACGCCTCTGCTCTGCTTTCCGCAGACACAAACCGGAAATTCCGGCGGACAGGTGCAACCCTCACAAAGAGATGCAAAGGTCTGCTTGACAGCTCTGTCCTCCAGAGAATGGAACGTGATTACGGCAAGTCTTCCGCCAACATTCAGACAATCAAACATGTCCATAAGAGCCTGGGAAAGCCCGTCCAACTCTCCGTTGACATAAATTCTGAGTGCCTGAAATGTTCTGCGAGCCGGATGACCGCCCTCACGTCGAGCCGCCGCAGGAATCGCAGACTTTATAATATCCGCAAATTCCAACGTCGTTTCTATCGGTTTTATCTGCCTTTGGCGAACTATCGCCGAAGCTATGCGAGGAGCAAATTTCTCTTCGCCGAATTTGTATATTATCTGTTGGAGCTCCTGCTGCGAGAGTGAGTTTACTGCATCCGCCGCACTCATACCCTCCATTGACATTCTCATATCCAACGGTGCGTCCGAATGAAACGAAAAGCCTCTCGATGCATCGTCAAGCTGATGAGAGCTGACTCCAAGGTCTGCAAGGATACCGTCAACACCCGAAATCCCAAGTGATTCCGTTATACCTTTTATGTTAAAGAAATTGTCGTTTACTACCGTGATATTATCCCGACCGTCAAAACGTGCCGTGAGCGTCTGAATAGCTTGTGGGTCGCGGTCAACCGCTATAAGTCTGCCGTTTGCCGAAAGCCTGTCCGCAACCGCTGAGCTGTGACCGCCGCCGCCGGCTGTGCAGTCAACATAAATTCCGTCCGCCTTTATATCAAGAGCAGCTATTGACTCCTCAAACAAGACGGGTACATGTTTAAAATCCATATTAGCTGCCTTTCGTAATCTTCTTAATTAAAGAGTGAGCATTTCAATCCATGCGGGCGGATTGTTCTCAAACTCAGCCATAGTAGCTTTCCATGTATCGGGATTCCAAATCTCAACACGGTTGCCAACGCCCATTATCAGAGCTTCTTTCTCAAGCCCTGCCTTCTCACAAAAATCCTGTGACAGGGTTATTCTGCCCTGCTTATCCGCAACGGTACGCTTTTTTGTGCTGTTGGCAATTCTCTCGACCAATGCAAGGTCGCTGCCGCTGCAAACCTGGCGAAGATTTTCAAAATACTTGTCCCACTCGGAAGTAGGATAGACTACTATACAGTTCTTGCTTCCCGGAGGGGTGCAGACAACGAACTCTGTACCAAGCTCATTACGGTACTCAGCAGGCACAAACACGCGGTTCTTCTGATCGAGCGAATGCACATAGCTATTTTCGAATTTGTAAATACTCATGCGCTTCGCCCCCTTTTTTGAAGATTTTAGTGTTTTATCCACCACCAAGCGCCACTAATTCACCTTGATTCCCCACCATTATAAACTAAAAAAAAAGATTACGCAATACCCTAACCGTAAAAAAGAGTAAAATTACGCAATCTTTTTTTGAAAAATATTAATTTTTTTGCTCAACACACAATATATTGTACGTTGAGCAAAATTGATATTAAAATTTTTATTCAGCGTCGTCAGCGTTTTCCCAGTTGTGCCAGACAGCCTGAACATCATCGTTATCCTCGAACATCTCAAGCATTTTGCTCATGTTCTTAATGTCATCCTCGCTAGTGAGTGCTGTATAGGTTGACGGAACATACTCAATTTCAGCCGAGAGGAAAGTATAACCTTTCTGCTCAAGGTCCTCACGGATATCACTGAAATCAGCAGGCTCTGTGCGGACATCAAAGACACCGTCATCTGTAAGGAAATCGACTGCACCTGCCTCAAGAGCATCTTCCATGAGCTTCTCCTCGTCGACATCCTCTTTTTCAATAACAATAACACCCTGGCGTGCAAACATGAACGAAACACAGCCTGACTGACCCATGTTTCCGCCGTACTTATCAAAGTAGTGGCGCATCTCGCCTGCTGTTCTGTTACGGTTATCCGTAAGAGTTTCAACAATGACAGCAATTCCTGACGGGCCGTAACCCTCGTAGACAATCTCTTCATAATTATCGGCATTTCCGTCGCCGGCGGCTTTCTTGATTATACGCTCTATGTTGTCATTCGGTACGTTGTTAGCCTTGGCTTTTGAGATAACGTCCTTGAGCTTCGAGTTCGATGCCGGGTCGGGACCGCCCTCTCTTACAGCAACAGCTATCTCACGTCCGATTTTTGTAAAAATCTTAGCGCGCTGATTATCGGTCTTTTCCTTTTTTCTTTTAATGGTGCTCCATTTTGAATGTCCTGACATATAGCCGCATACACCGGTTTGTCCGTGTATACGTCCCTCCTTTGATTTTCGATAACGGCTTATTATATAATGAAAAAGTGGTTTGTGTCAAGTATACAAAAATTTGTCCTAAAAGAAACCCACGTCGCTGACGTGGGTAGTTTTTTATTTTGCAACCAGTTCTGCCAAATGAGGCTCTTCCTGCATCGCCTGTGCGATTGCTGTACGTCTTTCAAGCAACTCATCATACATAATTTTACGTGTTGCATCATCTATCGGATAGAATAGCTTAGGTATAACTCCGAGTGCACCGGTGATTATCGGGACTCCCGTTCCCAAGGCAAACAGCCACCACTTAGCCCTATCAGACTGGGTGCCGATTAACTTGCCCTGTTCATAACCGATTTTTGCAAAGATAAAGTTCTTTACCGATGTCATCAAGTGACCCTGAATCTTGGAAACTAATCCCTGTGCAACACCTGTCATAGCCTCAACACGGTAACCGTTTTTCCACTCGCAGTAGTCCATAGCTTCGTTTCTCAGCTCATCCGGAATAACGTGTCTCAAACCGTAGACACACATCTCGAACAGCTCCTCTATCGCCATTGTGGGAATCATCACCGAACGCTTCATAAAGTTCTTATTAACCGAACCTAAAGCAAATACTATTAACCAACAAGCATCAGTCCACAAGTCTTCAAACACCCACAGCGACTTCGAGGAGAATCGCCTTCTCAAAGGAGCAACAAAAGCGTAGCTGGCATTGAGCATCGGATAAGCCGGTATACCTACTATAGTCTGAAGAGAAGCACTTCCGAGAACATCTATATAGTAATCCGAACGGCTTTGTCCTATACCGAATCCTGCCAAGAAATCCGAAAGTGTAATAAGCAAAATCGGTTTGTTGTTTAAAATCGCCTTGAAGCCCTGCTTTATGCTCGGACGCTCAACAGACTGCATTACACGTTCGCGGGATACTACATAGAACCAGAACGTTGCCGCCGCTGAAAGGATGCTTGTTGCAAGTCCCATTCCTATAAACACGCCGCTGAGTTCCCATTTAACAATATTATTGTTTACAAGGTCGATCAGGACGCCCATTGTCATTTCCGGTATCTTCTCACCCAAAAAGCGTGAAAAGAATTTCGCAAGTGATATCAACCTAACCCTCTCATTCGGGTTAGGTGTTATAGTCGCCAACAGTCCCGTCTGCGATATGGAAATAAAAGTTCCCGCAGTTTCATTAATAATGTTGAATGCAAAATAATAAATAAGCTTGGGTAAATATGTACCTGATGTTCCGGGGAAAATTAACGGTATAAACCAATAAAGAGCTCCGAAAAGCGTAAGCGGAATTTTCATCCATATAAGGAACGGTTTAAACTTTCCCCAACGGGTTCTTGTGCGGTCAACCATAACGCCTATAAAAGTATCATTGATTATATCCCAAGCACCGGTGAATAAATTGACTACGCCCGCTATGTTGAAATCTATATTTACAACATCCCAGATGAATCTGTTGGAATATTTTCCAAGCGAAAAACTGTCCGCATAGTCCTGCATGATATATGCCGCAGTTTCTTTGTTTCCGACATAGCGTCTGGTGTAGTCGACTTTCGGTGCTTCGTGTTGCGGTTGCACCTCAACCGCACCCTTTTTGTTCGGCTCCATAGTATCCCTCGCTTTCATATAGTTTTTCGTGCGTTTCATTCTTTGAATTGCTATTCGTTTGTGCTATTTGCATATATTTTTGCTTCTTTCTTAATTAATTATATCATATTTTCTCAATACGTGTCAACAAAATAAAAACAAGCCGCAAACCATGTACTCGACAAGACAGTTTGCAACTTGTTTTTGGTTTATATTCTGTTTTTTAATTCCTCAGTAACTTTTTTTAACAACTTTTTTGATGTGCAATATAAAACTACAGCTTCATCTTCTTTATCCGTAAAAATCGTAACCGTCGGCGGACAGTTTTTTGAACCGTTTAATCTTTGAACCGACAAAACATCCGCAAGTTTTATTTCAAAACTCCTAGTCGCTTTTCCTGATTTTTCCAAAGGAACCGTACCGAAAACTGTTGTTTCATTAATCTCAACAAAACAATCCTTTTCTCTTTTGTATTTGGACAACCCACCGTAAAGGTACATCACGGCCACAACCGCACCTGCAATGCCATAAACATACCCCGCCCCAATATACGCCGAAAGTGCCAGAATTGCGACATTAAGAAAAACTACAGACATTAAAATATACACCACCGTTGTAACACGTATGTACTCGCCGTAATTAAACCGCACAGAGTTTGCACGAGGCTCCCCGCTTTCAGCCGCAGATGTTATTTGATTAGCAGTTGTTTCTGCCTCCCGGGCAGAAGAAGCAGTTGACCCAACATCAAATATATACTTGCCGCACTCAGGGCAAAGCTCTTCGTCCTTACCTATATGTGCTCCACAAAAATTACATTTCATTTTCTTCCGCCACCTTTCAAGCTTCGTCTTGCAAATCAGTAAAAACATTCAATATAACCGTATAATATCATAAAAAGAGATTTTTAGTCAACAAAGCAGGTGAAAGAATCCTTATCAAAAATGAAGAGTGTGTGTAAAGTGTTTAAACTTTACACACACTCTTTGTTTATTCGTTTTCTTCGGGTTGTTCAATGTCTGAAGCAACTTCTTTCTCTTCAATCACCTTAAAAACAAAAGTTCCGTCCTCAAAGGTGCATACATACTTCTGACCTGCATTTATCTTCTTTTCAAGCATCTCCTCGGAAAGTTTATCCTCAATCTGCTGCTGAATTGCACGTCTTAACGGTCTGGCTCCATAAATCGGGTCAAAGCCTGCATCTGCAATCTTTTCAACGGCTTCACCGTCAAAATCAACCTCGATATCAAGCTGTGCAACTCTGTTTTTCAAGCCATTAAGCATCCTTGTCGCTATCTCCCGTATCTCGGTCTTCGCAAGCGAATGGAAAACTATAATATCATCAACACGGTTCAAAAATTCAGGTCTGAAAACATTTTTGAGCTCTTTCATAACCAATTCGCGGATACGCTCATAGTTCGGAGTGTCTCCGTTCTCTTCTGTAAAGCCAAAGGACTTTACACTGCCTGAAATCAACTTTGCTCCGACATTGGAAGTCATGATAATAATACAGTTCTTAAAATCAACTCTTCTGCCTTGCGAATCGGTAAGAATACCGTCATCAAGAATCTGAAGAAGCATATTAAAAACGTCGGGATGTGCTTTTTCAATCTCATCAAAAAGAATTACGCTATACGGTCTGCGGCGAACCTTTTCGGTAAGCTGACCGCCCTCATCATAACCAACATATCCGGGAGGCGAACCTACCAAACGGGAAACGGTATGCTTCTCCATGTACTCGGACATATCAAGTCTTATCATCGCATTTTCGTCACCGAACAGCGAGCTTGCGAGTGCTTTGCAAAGCTCGGTCTTGCCGACACCCGTAGGTCCTAAGAAAATAAACGAACCCGTCGGACGTTTGGGGTCTTTTAACCCGACACGGCCTCTGCGTATAGCTTTCGAAACAGCACTAACCGCTTCATTCTGGCCGACAATTCTGCGATGAAGTTCATCCTCCATGCGAAGAAGTCTTTCACTCTCCGCCTGAGTCAATTCGACTACGGGAATACCGGTCCAGGAGGAAACAATTTCAGCAATCTCATGAGAGCTGACCTCTCCAACCTTTTTGCTTGAGCTCTCCTGCCACTCACGTTTCTCTGTTTCCAATCTGTCGCTCAGTTCCTTTTGCTCATCGCGAATCTGTGCCGCACGCTCAAACTCCTGTGCATTCACAGCCGCATCTTTCTCCTCGGCAAGTGCCTTGAGTTTATCCTCAAGCTCTTTCAAGTCAGGCGGTGCTGTAAATGCACGCAATCTGACTTTCGAAGCGGCCTCATCTATAAGGTCTATCGCCTTATCAGGGAGATATCTGTCTCCTATATATCTGACAGACATCTTCACTGCGGCATATATCGCATCATCGGTTATCTTCACCTTATGGTGTGCCTCATATTTGTCACGTATGCCACGGAGTATCTCTACAGCCTCATCCTCACTCGGCTCACCTACGGTAACCGGCTGAAAACGCCTTTCAAGAGCCGCATCCTTTTCAATGTGCTTTCTGTATTCCTCGAGAGTTGTAGCACCTATAACCTGCATCTCACCTCTGGCAAGTGCCGGCTTCAGAATATTTGCGGCATCTACCGCTCCCTCCGCCGAGCCTGCTCCGATAAGGGTGTGCAACTCATCTATAAAAAGAATCACATCTCCGGCTTTCGTTACCTCTTCAATCGCCGACTTTATACGTTCTTCAAAGTCGCCTCTGTACTTGGTCCCGGCAACCATTCCCGTAAGGTCAAGAGATACAATGCGTTTATCTTTTAAAGTTTCGGGAACTTCTCCCGTAGCAATTTTAAGAGCCAAACCCTCGGCAATAGCCGTTTTACCGACACCGGGCTCACCAATCAAGCAAGGATTGTTCTTGGTTCTCCTGCTGAGAATCTGAATCACTCGCTCTATCTCTTTCTGTCTGCCGATAACCGGGTCTATACCTCCGCTGACCGCAAGAGAAGTCAAATCTCTGCCGTACTGGTTGAGAGTCGGTGTATCCTTGCGTTGTGCCGACGTTGCACCGCTCCCGTCAGCAGATGCAGAACCTTTTGTGTTGGATGAGCCTAAGGCCTTGAGCAAATCCTGCAAAACTTCTTGAGGCGATACGCCTAAACGCATCATTATGGAGGTGGCGGCACCTGAACCCTCTTTGATAAGAGCTATAAGCAGATGTTCAGTTCCCACATAGCTGTGGTTCATCATTCTGGCCTGTGCCATAGCACTGTCAATTATATTTTTACATCTGGGAGTAAAATCGTTGGGTGTCAAGACCGTAGGCACTCCCAAACCTATCATGTTTTTTATCACATCCTCCACTTTTCCCGCTGTGAGCTTCTTATTGCTCAATGCCGTATAGGCTATTCCGCCATTCTGAGTCAGAAGTCCTAAAAGAAGATGTTCACTGCCTATAAATGTATGACCTAAATTTTCCGCACTCTCTATCGATGCATTGAGTGCAATATTAGCCTTTTCGGTAAAACCGGTAAACTTATACATTAAAATCAGTCCTTTCTGCAGGGTGAAGAATATACACTGAACTACTAAAATCTAATCGCAAATGATTTCAAAGCCGTACTTTCGTCACCCTATGAAGTTTTACCAACTTAAAAAGCAAATATAAACTGTCCCGTTTTATTGTTTAATATTCTTTCAATGCCTCACGCACTGCATCCGCACGCACACAGTCCCGTTGAACCGTATCAAGAGCCTTGCCCTGTGCCGCATTTATGGTCGCAGGCTGCATGCTGACAGTCAGTTCATTTATCTTTTCAATCGGTATATCAAGTATTCCTCTCGCAGCACCTAATCTCACAGGCGACATCAAATCCATAAACTCGCCCGAAGACAGCACCCGTGCATTTTTGAGCACGCCAAGTGCTCTGTATATCTTATCCTCTTCAACAATGTTGTTGCAAAGCCGCTGAGCCGCCGCTCTCTCCTGCGTTACAAGTTGCCGTGTTATCGACTGGAGATTCTCAATCGCAGCCTGCTCGGTTATTCCTAAAGTTATCTGATTGCTCAACTGATATATGTCACCACGTGGCTCGCTTCCCTCTCCGTAGGCACCCCGCAAAGTGAGTCCGAGTTTCGAAATGGTCGAGCTGAGTACCGAAAGCTGTCCGCTTCTTCTCAATGCCGGCAAGTGAAGCATGACCGATGCACGCATAGCCGTTCCTAAATTCGTCGGGCACTGCGTCAGATAACCAAGTCTGTCATCAAACGCATAGTTAAGCTTCTTATCGAGAATTGAATCAATCTTATCCGCAAGAACATAGCAGTCCATGAGCGCCAACCCCGACTTCATAACCTGCAAGCGGATGTGGTCCTCTTCGCACAGCATAACACTTACAGTTTCATCGGAGGTGAGAAGAAGAGCTCTGCCCTCTCTTGCTGATGCAAATTCGGGGCTTATCAAGTGGCGCTCCGCCAGAGATATGGCCTGCTCACGGCTGATATCCGGCATGTTGATATATTGCAACGCCGTCTCATTTTCATCCACCAAAAGTGCATTCTTTACCAGCTCGTTAACTTTAGCCTTACCCTGGGCATCCAATCTTCCCGGAAACGGATATTCCTCGAGATTTCTCGCAAGACGTACACGTGTACTCATTACAACGTCGCCCTGCTCGCCTTTCTCTATATACCATTTACTCATCTTTTCCGCCTCCTTCAAGCTCCTTGAGCTCATCACGAATCTGTGCCGCAAGTTCAAAATTTTGTGTCTTTATAGCTTCTTCCATCCTGGCTTTAAGCTTTTCGATTTCACGTTCAGCACTCGGCTCCTCATTGACCGCCTCAACGGTGGAAGCTATCTTTCCGTTATGATGAACCTGACCGTGAATACGCTGTATCGACGGTTTGAGTTCGTTATAAAATGTTTTATAACATTCCGCACAGCCAACTCTGCCGTCACGCACAATGTCATTAAAGGAATAGCCGCACTTTGAACAGCGAGTGACCTTTTTCATTGCATTCAACGAGTGAACTGCATCCCCGAAAAAGTTTCCGAACAGTCCCGAGATGTTAAACCCAAATCCCGAAAATGCATCTCCGTATCCAAGATGCTCGGCACAGTCTGAGCACAGATGCCTCTCGGCGGTATCGCCGTTGACGACCTGCTTTATATGCGTAGTGGCTTCATTTTTTCCACAGTTTTGACACAACATAAAAACTCCTCCTTTATTTATAGCTTTTGCACTCAACTGTTCATATGAACCAGCAGAAGCTGTTTAAAAATCGATGCTCTTGCCGCATCCCTGAACTCAAACGGCACCGGACGAAGAGCAGAATCCGAGGACGCACACATTATAAGTGCAGCTGTTTCGGAATTGATAATACCCCTGTTACCTAGGTTCAACACATGGGCTCTGGCAGTATTCTCGTCAAGTCTGTCACCTATGGAATTCACCACATGCATCAGCATTCTGCCCGGGTCCATGGTAACCCTCTGAATTCTTATATATCCTCCGCCGCCTCTGCGGCTCTCAACGATATATCCCTGCTCGGGTGTGAATCGTGACGCTATTACGTAATTTATCTGGCTTGGCACACAACCCAGACTCTGTGCCAACTCATTTCGCTGTATCTCCGTTGTCCCGTCGTCGTTGAGCATATCCAAAATCATCCTTGCTATCTCATTGCTCAGGCTCAACTCATACACCTCTTTTCTCGGTTTGTCTTTGACTTTCCTTGACCTTAAATTTATTATAAAAACTTTGACCTATGCTGTCAAAAGTCAGAAAAGGTCAAAAAAGAGTTTTCAAAAGCTGATTTTTAAAAATATCTTATTTTTTCTGCTGTTTTCTTGAGTTTTCTTTAATTTGCTTCATTTTTGCTTTAATCTTGGCACTCCTGTACGCTTTGTGGTCCGTTGAGTTGAGCATACTGTATGGAGAATCCGTATAAAATCCGTCCTCATCATAATAATCAAACTCATCCTCGTTGTCATAGCCGTTTGACTTTCTCCCAAAGCTGAAAAACATTTGAGCACCTCCGCAAAAACTTAAACAAAATCTTGTTTAAAATAGTTTATGCCAAAGATGCTCAAATATAATAAAAAAATTGTAACCCAAAATACCGCTAAGTCATAGTATAGTGATGAAAGCAGTGCAATGCAGCAAGGCAAACAGAACAACCGACTCAGCTATAAGAAACTTTTTTTGCAAAACTTATCCTCAAGGCTGAGCAAAACCTGCCGACCACTCTTTCAGCAAGTACACCTGCAAAGGAGGCTAAACTAATGGGTTGCGGAAACAATTGGTGCATTTTCCTTATCATCATCCTTCTGCTCTGCGGCGACAATAACTGCGGTTGCGGTTGCGGTAACGTAAGAACTTCAGACTGTGGTTGCGGTTGTAACAACGGTTGCGGTTGCTAACATCAACCGAATCTCTTAGCTGATATTCAGCTCAAGAAGCTTAACCGCTTCTTCGGGGGTCAATCCGCCCGGAGAGGCGGCAAAGTTTTTTGGCACCGCCGTATCCCAACGTCGGGCAAAAGTCTCAGCCTGTTCGGACGATATTATTATATCTTTTGTAACGCTCAACGCTTCCAAAATCCGTACAACCTCATTTTCATCAGCACCGAGCAAACTCAACAACTCGTTGAGCTTTTCAGATTCATAAGCCGATGCCCTTTCTAAAAACGCAGGCAAGAATGTCGCACACGCCTGACCGTGCGGAACACCGTAGTTTTCCGTCAAAACATATCCCAGCGGATGCGGAAAAGCTGTTCCGCAAGTGTTTATAACAAGTCCGGCATACAGCGAACCATAATACATATCAGCTATAAGTTTTTCATCGGGCTCCTCGCCGTTTGCATATCGGCAAAGTCCGTTCCAAATAAGTGGCAGACCTTTTTGAGCAAAGCCCTTTACAAAATCATTCATTTTGGGTGCAAACCAACCCTCAACCGCATGAGAAAACGCATCAAGACCGGTCGATATCGCAACCTTTCTCGGCATCGAAGCTGTATACTCAGGGTCCGCAAAGACAAGCTTTGCATAGCAGTCCGCTCCGGATATGCTTTTTTTGCGTCCGGTATTATCGTCAGTAAGCACACTCACACCCGTAACCTCACTGCCCGTTCCCGATGTTGTTCCGACAAGAGCTACCGGCAACGGTGAATGCTTATAGTTTCTGAGATATATGTCCTCCGGTTGCAATTTAGGGTTTGCCGCATAAATGGCAACCGCTTTTGCGGCGTCAAGAACGGAGCCACCACCGATTCCGAAAATAAAATCAGCTCCCATCTTATTTGCCACCTTACCTGCCGCATGACATACAGACAGCAACGGATTGGGGCCAACCCGGGAAAAAATTTTGTATTCTATTTTATTTTCTTTAAGTACTTTTTCAGCATCATCAAGCGCTCCGCTGACTTTGGCAGAAGAGCTGCCGGTCAAAATCAAACACCTTTTTCCCAAAGACAAGAGATATGCGGCATTCTCCAAAAGCGCACCTTTTCCGAAAAACACATTTGCAGGCATATAAATATTCAAAGTTGCCACCTCACACAAGTTGATGTTAAATTAAAAGCGCCGTCAAAAAGACGGCGCTCACATTCATTAAGTATTTTAAGCAACCCTGGTTGAACCTTTTCTCGACGGAGTGGGTGCTTTGGTGTGAGAAATATAAACCTCTCTGTTCTCCGCACGCTGCTGAACCTTTACAGTTTCTTTCTTGAAAGCAGCCTTTGTATATTTATTGGTGCGGAGGAATTTAGCTATGCTTCTGGCAAGTTTATCCTCACATGCCTCTTCAAAAGCAATAACTTTTTTCTCAAATATAAAACCAACAATAACGAGTGCAACAGCTACGATTTCTAACACTGATACAAGTACAAAAGCAGTCGTCATTTTTGTTTCCTCCTCTATCAAAAATCTCGGAACATTTGTTCTCTACGTTTTTAATTATAGCACAAATATTCGACTTGTCAATACAAATGTTCGATTTTTTTTGAGATTTTTTTCAAATTCCTGTCACAAGTGACCGTAAAAACAGTAGAATATTCCTCTACAACTGCATTCTATCACAACATATGCCAAAAGTCAACTAAAAAAACACAAGAAGTTGAAGATTAATAAAAAAATTTATTTTTCAAATTTTTTTTACTTTTTTCGTCTTAAACCGAGAAAACGCCTTCTTCTTTCAAATTTTCCTCCATAAGTGTCTTAACTTCGTTATATAATTTTTCGTTTGCCTCTTCTACAGTCATATCTTTAACCGAGAACGGCTCTCCGAAACGAGCGACCAGATTTTTACTTCTGAACTTATAATCTCCCGTCAAGCCAAACGGTACTACCAACGCATTACCTTTTTTTGCAAGTGCTATTGCACCCGGTTTAAACGGTAACATAAACTCATCGGTCTTATTTCTGGTACCCTCCGGAAAAATACCGACAGCTCCGTCCCTTTTCAAAACACGCAAACCTGCTTTAATCGCTTCAAAGTCCGTACCGTTGCGATTTACGGGTATGCATCCTACAAATCTGAAAAACGGTGCCAACTTCCCCTCAAAATAATCACGTTTTGCCATATAATTTATAGGACGTCTGGTAAAAGCAATTGTAATACACTGGTCGTATACATGCTTATGGTTTCCGGCTATTACAATAGCCCCCTCTTCGGGTATATTCTCTTTTCCGATAATCTTCGGCGAATAATACAGCCTGAAAATCGGCCTTATAAAAAACATCGCAATTTTATAGCCAAGCGTAGGTGGCCCGTTTTTTGTCTTTTTCTTGTTTTTCATTTTCTCTTTTCTCCCAAAATAATTATTTATTGCCTGACAGCACGCTGCACACGGTGTCCATCAAGCAATTATTAGCCTGAGTTAAATCATCGCCAACTTGCTGCGGCGGTAAAAATATGATTTTAGGTCCCCTGTCAAAAACCTTATATTTACCCTTTATAACAAACGGCACTATCATTGAATCGGTGTCATGTGCCATTTTAACCGCACCAAACTTAAATGGCATTATAACATCATCTGTCTTATTAATTGTTCCTTCAGGAAAAATACCGATAATTTTATCTTCACTTAATACTTGCCTAGCGGCTGACAATGCATGAGCATCCTTCGTCCGTCTGTTAACCGGAATGGCACCGAGGCCTCTGAAAAATGACGCCATTATGCCTTTGAACAGCTCATCTTTTGCCAAAAAATGTACACATCTTTTCGTGGACACCCCAAGCAACACGCAGTCAAAATAATGCGTATGATTGCCGGCAAGCACCACTCTTCCCGTCTGAGGGATATGTTGTTTTCCGATTATTGTCGGCCTGTATAAGAATTTAAACAATCCTGCTAAAAACGGTCGCAGAATCTTATACAAAACCGGGTCTCCTGTTTTTTTGTTTTTTTCCATCTTCTCAATCCCTTTCAACTATATAAAAACAACGAGCCGAGCTTATTGTTGCCCGGTCCGAAGTTTTCCAGCGCAATTTATTATTTCCGGTTGATATTTTTCTTGATTTTCGGAATGCCCACAGCCGCTACTGCCGCCACAGCTGCACACGATATGGCTGCAATCGCAGGGACTTTAACATCTATTCTGTTATCAAGTGCCCGACGTGAACAGATATTGATTATACGTTTCACCGTTTCATCTTTCATGTCTATACAGTTCATTACACGGACATACTCCTGAATATACTTCTGATTAGACTTCAAAAGAATCATCCCTTTCAAATTCCATCTTCAAAAAGTCCCTCGCATACTGAAGGCGCTTGCGTATTGCCGTAGGTGTCGCTCCCGTCATATCGGAAATTTCCTTTATCCGATAGCCCTCAATGTAATACAAATCCATAACAATCTTATACTTTGGCGGAAGCTCCATAATAGCCTCAAAGATGCCCATATCGCTATCGCTCACCCCGATATCTCGCATTCCTTCAATGTCAACCGTTTCATGACGCTTCCTGAAACGCAAGGCGTTCTTGCAAAGATTGGTCGCAACCCTAATAAGCCATGCTTTCCGATGCTCCTCAGTGCTGAATGCAGGTGCCTTTGTAAAATACCTTACAAATGTATCCTGCACAACATCCTCTGCATCAGCTGCGTTGCAAAGCATAACATAACATATCCGAAAAAGCATTTTGCTGTATTTTTCAACAACAAATTCAACATGCTCCGAATTGCCGATATTATTGTTCAACTCTCCTGATCGCATAAAGCCTGCCTTCCCCACAAAAGCACTTATACCCTCTATACTTAAAACACCGCCAAACTGCACTTTGTGATATTTTAATTACTATTTTTTATTAATTTACACTATACAACAAAACTTTATCAACAATATTTTCTGTCTTTAAAGACATTAATATTTAATTCTACTTTTTATTTTCTCACAACAGTCATAACCACCGGCTAAGCCGTTGGCTTGATTAAGCCCTATAAGGGCTTCTTACCGGCAAGCATCTAAAGACGCACTGAATACCATTTCTTCTGCATCTACTGCTCCACCGCCCGTAAACGGGCACTTACACTTCAATCCAAGTTTGTACTAAACTTTAGTTTTCTTACAAGTGACTCGCTTCGCTCGATACTTGAAGCTAAAGCTTTTTACGGGG
>JAZUNO010000065.1:0-10223 GCA_045604185.1 Acutalibacteraceae bacterium
TACAGTCGAATACCCTCTTGATAAAATTTTCAAAGGACTTAATGCATCGAGTTTACCTGCAAGCGAAGAAATTTTCGCATTATCTTTTTCATAAAGTCTCAAAATAGCAGTACACATAGCAGAATAATTAATATCCAACAACTGCCTCATAGACTCAAGCTGATTCTGCGGACCGTAAGCGTAAAGCTGAGTTTTTAATCTTAAAAGCTCATTTGCTTTATATTCCGACCGTGTTCTTAAAGCAGTTCTGCAACGTCTATCCAACTGATTTATATAAGCCAATAGTTCTTCTTTGTCTCTTACCGCTAATTCCGCCGCTGCAGATGGCGTTGGAGCACGCATATCCGCAACAAAATCACAAATAGTAAAATCCGTCTCATGTCCCACAGCAGAAATAACAGGAATGTTGCTTTGCACTACTGCTCTCGCTACACATTCTTCATTGAAAGCCCAGAGCTCCTCCACCGAACCACCGCCACGACCAACAATAAGCACATCGGCAAAATTACCTGCATTAAACCTTCTTATTGCATCGACTATTTGATTCGGGGCAGAGTCCCCCTGCACTTGAACCGGACACAAAATTATCTGCGTTGCAGGATTACGTCGTGTTATCACATTTATTATATCTCTGACAGCAGCTCCCGTAGGAGAGGTCACCACACCTACACGTTTGGGATACCTTGGAAGCGGCTGCTTTCTTTCCTGTGAAAACAGTCCCTCCGCTTCCAATTTGCTTTTCAGCTGTTCAAATGCTATGCTTAAAGCTCCTGCACCGTCAGGTTGCATATCTTGAATGTAGAGCTGGTACTGGCCGTCACGCTCAAATACACTTATTCTTCCTCGTGCAATAACACGCATTCCATTTTCGGGAATAAAACCTAATCGGCAATTGTCAGAACTGAACATTACGGCCTTAACAGAAGACTTTTCGTCCTTTAAAGTGAGATAGTAATGTCCGGTTCTGTAGTGATTTGTAAAATTTGAAATCTCTCCGCTGACAAAAACTGTCTGCAGATTGTAGTCCGAATCCATAATGGATTTTATATACCTATTCAGTTGGCTGACCGTAATACAAACGGATTCAAGCATCTGAATTCTCCTTTAAATAAGACAAATATGCCACCCCTGCCGCATTATCTGCAGAAAATTCAGGCGTTGCAAAATATGCACCGAAATCTTTTGAAAAGCGTTCCCTGATCATCGAGTTTGACATTACTCCACCTGCAAATAAGATTGGCAGATTTCCGTATTCTCCGAGAATATTTCTTGTCATCTTATCAAGCGTTGCCGCGACATAATCAATGCAATAACGGGCAACATCACAATGCAATTCACCTTTGTTTAACATTGAGACACATTTATTTTCAATACCCGAAAGACTACAGTCATTACCCTTAACAAAAGGTTTTGGTGAAAAAGTTTTATCGCTTTGCAGTGCAAGTTTTTCAAGTTCTGCCCCTGCCGGAAATTTAAGTCCCATAGCTACACCGACACGGTCAACAGCTTGTCCTGCATTTAAATCTAAAGTTTTACCAACTATCTTTATATTAAAAATTTTTTCCTTATCAGGTTCCACCAACAGTGCTTCCGTTGTGCCGCCTGAAACGTGAAAAGCTAAAAATCTCTTTGAAAAAAGTTCCTTGTGTCCGCTGGAAAAAACCGCCGCCGCAACATGACCTGCCTGATGAGAAAATTTATATAAGGGCAGGTCTGCCGTCGCAGACATACACAAAGCTGTATTCAATCCCACAAGAAAACACGGCATATATGAACCGTCAGCATCCCGTGGTGCATACGAAACTCCAATAACATCAGGAGTTCCACACTTAGATATAACTTCTTTAACAACTAAATTCAATTGGTTTGTATGATGAAAAACCGCATCGCTTTGACGCAAGCCGCGTTCCCCATCTTTTACAGGAAGCAAAAGCTTTTTTTGAAAAACACATCCGCTCACATCATTATAAGCTGCGGCGGATGTTGTGTAATTACTGGTATCTATACCGAGATAAATTGCCATATTTTATTCTCCGGATTTTTCTTCTGCAACATTGTCTCTCTGGGCCAACTGTTCACCACGAGAAACAGCGCCTAATATGCCATTTACAAAAGATGCATCCTCTGCTGTAGCATACTTTTTGCACAACTCAACAGCCTCGTTTATGGAGACGCCCACCGGTATTTCTGATATGTAAAGCAACTCACAAACCGAAAGTCTTAACACAGATAATGCAACTTTAGATATTCTGTGCTTCTTCCAATTCTTTGAATACTTCTCGATAATTTCATCAATAGCATAAAGCTTGTCCCATGCCGTCTGAGCAAGCATAGAGGCAAAATCATCAACATCTATAACCTCATTCTCAAGGCCAATAGCTATTATATCTTCCATATCTGTCTCAGGATTAAAAGACTTCTCAAAAAGCAGAGCAAAAGCTTGTTCTCTGGATTTACTTCTTTTCATAAACTTCGCACAAAAAAGCGCTGTCCCCCTTACTGATTTACAAGTCCATAATTGCCGCAAAACCAAAGCAGGCCCTCTTTAAAAAAGAGGGCTGATGATTTTTTAATCTTCTTTTTCATCCACAGGAGTAATGTCCAAATCTTCGATGATAACATTTACCTTTGAAACCATCTTTCCAGTCATACTCTGCACAGCATTTTTAACACTTTTCTGAATGTCAGCTGCAACACTGGGTATCTTTCTTCCCGGTTTAATAGTTACATGAAGTTGAATCTTTATATCATTATCATTAGAAATAACACGAACAAACTTCAAAGGACCTTCTCCGATTTTAAAAATCGAATGTACATCCGGGGTTTTAACTGCAAAGTCGCTGACTCCCTCAACATCCTTTGCCGCGTTAAGTGCTATAGCCGCTATAACCTCATCCGATACAACAAGATTACCGATATTATCCACAGATTTTTTTTCATCCACAGGGCATTCCTCCTTCTGCCCTATATTATACCACAAAGTTTAAAATTCTCAACTATTTAATTCAACAATTGTTATATTTTCAACAGAAAAACCTGTTTGTTTAAGGGCAACCTCTTTTATCTGAAGTATTTTATTATCATCCAGCACACCGTTTCCAACAATAATTTCAGCTTTTTCATTGTTTATCAGAACAACACATTCGCTTCCAATCTTAGCTCTTATGAGTGCTTCCATATCTCCTTCCAGCTTTATACACTTTGAAAGAGCACTTAATGCAGCGGTGGCATCTTTAACTGCAGTAGCATCCGAAGAAGAATCTTGTATAATATCATCCAAAACTTCCGCAGCTTCATCATGAGCCGCTTGCCTACGTAGTTTGGTTGCGGCAAAATACTCATCCTTTGATGTTGAAACAGCCGTATTTTCCGCTGTGGTCGATGCGTTCACATATTGAGCATCGCCTAAATTTCCACCGGTATTTTCAACCGCTTCAATCGAAGCCCCGGCGTTAGCTAAATCGCTTTCCGGGCGAGTATAATACCAGTTTATAAAAACTGCAGAACCTAAAGCCAGCACAAGTGTTGCCGTCACTATCTGTCTTTTTTTGATAACCATAAGCCATTAAATCCTTTCATATATGTCTTATATTTTTAAGATGTCATTTTGGTTACATATACTCTTGATGCACTTATATCCAATACCGCTGTAACTGTTTGCGATATTTCTTGCCTTATAACATCAGAGCCACCTCCCTCGCAAACTACTGCAACGCCGCGGATTTTAGGCTGAATAAGCTTTATAACCAAGCCGTTTTTACCGTTACGGTCTGACTCTATAAGGACATATTCCTTTTCATATGAGAATTTGTTCTGCAAACCATCTGTATCCGTACTGTTGTCTGCGTCATTCTTCTCATTTTTTGCATAAACCTGTTCTGCTCCGTTTTCAAGTGTTACCATCACCTTTGTTTTTCCTGCTCCATCAATAGAAGATATTATCTGTGTAAGTCTGTCTTCGATTTCTTCAGCGTAACTTAATTCTGTCTGTGATTGGCTTTCACTTTCATAGTTTTCATTTTTTTCTTCTATATCAGGCATCACCTCAGACAGTAACAACAAAACTATTCCCACAACGCCTACAGCACAGATTATAAGTAATTTTTTATCCCTTTTAAATTTTTCAATAATCTTTGAAAGTGAAACAGTCTTCATATCCATACTGTTTTCTCTCCTTTTAACTAAACACTATTATTGTTTCTTCTCCAAACAAATCAGAAAGTTCTTTTTTGGTTTTATCTTCAAGTTTCAAACTGACATCCGGGAGTTTTATATAGGCTTTTTTAATAAATATGCTTCCCGTGTCATTTATATCCGTCATTAAGGTAAGCTCACATTTGTGCATCCCCGCCGAAGATAAAATATGTTCTGCTTTTTCTGTAATATCATCTGTATATGCTGCAGTTATCTGATATTCAACCACGCTCTCAAGTTCATTTGAAGCAACCAAGTCGTTTACTGTATCGTCTTGAAAACTCAAATCCATATCTAATCCACTTTGGGCAAAAGGAAGAATGATTGAGCACATAACAACTACCGCCACCACTATCCTGATTGACTTTTTCGTGCTCCCGTTTGGCGAAACAGCATAAATTATTGCTCCTGCAAGTAACGCAAAACATACTCCCAAAGTCCATTCCCTGAAAAAAGAAATCATTATATCAACGTCCTAAAAGAAAGAATTATTCCCGTAGAAATTATGAACATTACCGCTCCAAAAAGAATCATTGCATTTATAATAGTCAGCGTGGATGAAATAACATTTATAAGCTCACAACTTTTTTCATCTCCTAAAACCGAAGCAAAAACAGCAGAAAGCTTTAAAGCAAAAATCCAAAAAAGCAATTCTATCATAACCGGAAGATTTATAACTGCCACTGCTATTATCCCAAACATTCCAACAGCATTTTTGATAAGTGACAAACTTCCTAATATGGATGAATAGGCCTCACTTATAGCACCTCCAACAATAGGCACCGCACTGCTTGTTGCTAATTTTATTCCTCTGGATACAAGGTTATCTGCGCTTTCCGCCATAACCCCTTTCAAGGATAAAACGGCTGAAAACATTGTTGCAGCAAAGGAAAGTGTTGCAAAAACTGTCTTTTTAATAATGTCGGTCAAGCCGTTTATTTTAAGTTCGGGTGAAACACTTGAAACTATCCCTGTAGCCATGAACATACCGCTTAAAGGTAAAACAACACTGCTAGAAAGCTGCGAAACAGCTTGTGCCGCTGCAAAGGTAAACGAATTGTAGGATAAAGCCAAAGCCGGATTCCCACCGGCTGTTATAACACCCGCCAAAACAGGAATCAGCACAAACATAAAATCTGCACTCACCGATATTGCCGTTACCCCTCGCACAAGAACATCTTTTAACGGCAAGAAAACACAAACAGCAATTACACTTCCGGTTACTATATTCAAAACATTTCCCATTTTATTGTCTGAGGGGAACAAACTGTGTGCTACCGCCGACAGCATAATTACACCTAAAATTTTCAAAAATCCTTTAAACGGTGCATCTACATTTCCATAAGCTATTTCAAGAAACAAGTCTAGAAATCGTTTTGGTGACGCTTCAAAAATAGCATAAAAATCTACGTTTTCTAATCCTGCCGACTTCATAAGCTTCCTTGTTTCTTCAGGTAGAGAATCCGTTAAGGCCCCCGCTCCGATAGTCTCGTATTGCTCCTTGTAATACTCATTATATTTAGGTTCCTGGGCAAAAGCGTAATTGTACAAAGCACAGAACAACAGTATAGACATAAAGAAAACTTTTAAAGTTCTCATTTCAACAATATTTGCCTTTCTATTTTTTACTACTTTAGTTTTGAGAATTAATCAATTCCATTGCAAGTTGAGATACAGAATGTATAAGCGGAATGGATAACACAACAATTACCAATCTGCCTGCCAATTCAATGCAGGATGCTAAAGCTGAATTCCCGTTATCTCTGCATACATCACCTGCAAATTGGGTAATTACAGCAATCCCAAATGACTTTATCAAAATATTTATATAATCTGTTCCTACGCCTGAAATCTCTACAAGAGACGACACTTGCATTAACGCATCAGTTGCATAATTAAGTGCAAAAACCGCAACTATGGAAATCGCACAAATCTCAACAAATACTGCATAATCAGCACGGTGTTGCTTTACTGTTACATATAGCAATATCGAAATCATTGAAAAAACGGTAATTTTTATTATTTCTTCCATATCACATGCCAAAAACCGACTTTACCGAATCAAGTAATGCTTCAATATGCGGAATCAACATAACCAAAACCACAACAATTCCAGCTAATGCAGTAATCAACGCATAATCATCACGTCCCGCTTTTGAGAGCACTTGATTAAGCACGGCCACAATTATTCCTACTGCCGCAATTTTAATAATAATCGCTACGTCCATGCATCGTTTTCCTTCCTAAACATCTTTTATACAACTATAACCGAAACAGCTAAACCTACAAGTACACCTAATATAGGAAAAAGGGTTGAATACTTTTTCATGCTATATCTTGCAGATATCAGGCTCTCGTTAATAACAGCCTTATACAGATCACATCCGGCAAGTTGTCCCTCAAGGGCGGTTGTCCCAAGGGCCTCACCAAAAGCAATAAGACTTTCAATTTCATCGGATTTTAAACTTTCTGTATTGTTCCTATCACTAAGTGCATTGCGCCAAGCTACAGGAAAATCAATTGAATTTCTACAAGCATTAGCACAAGGTCTAATAAACTTAAGCACCGCAAGATCCGCTCGTGAATCGAGTTCGTCTATCAGATCATCTACAGGACAACAGCTGTATTCTAATCTTGTACGCACAACAGCCAGCATAATGCAAACCGCTTCAAGCTGTTTGACCCGCATTACCAAGCCTCTCGAAAAATACTGCCCTAGCAGTGCGCAAGTCACTGTTATCATAACCGCTCCCACAGATTTCATCAGAAAGCTCCTTTATGTTGTATACACCGTCAATAATACATGGTTCAGGACCGCCTTTAAGCATTACAAGCTTTGAAAAAGCACCGCTTTTTGCAAGCACTCTCAAAGGTTCTCTGAGAAAAAGTTCTTCCTTATATCTCAAATGTGCACTAATCACAAAATCTACTCCGGAATTCATTCCCTCGCAAATACTCATCACCTCTTCTTTATCCCCAACCTCATCGCAAATTATTATCTGAGGCGAAAGAGTTCGCAAAGCATTTATTATACCTATAGCTTTTGGGTATCCCGTAAGTACATCGCAAAATCCCACGTCTACTTGTGGCTGACCTTTATATGATGCGGCTATCTCTCCGCGTTCATCCACTATAGCCGTTCTGTAATACATAGCCCGTGAGGGTCCGGATAATTGTCGTGCGAGGTCTCTTAAAAGCGTTGTTTTTCCTGACACAGGCGGACCTGCCAGTATAACAGATTCAGGTTTGTTGGAGAAAAGCAAATCATAAAGCTTGTCTGCGGCTCCGATAAACTCTGCTGCTATGCGAAGATTTATACAGCTCACGTCCCTTACAGCTTTTACAGAACCGTCGGGAGCACAAACAGCAGTACCGCAAATCCCGGCCCTATGACCGCCCTCAAGACTAATAAATCCATTAACTATCGCAGAAGAATTGCTGTGAACCGAATAACCGCAAAGTCGGCTAAAGCTGTCAGTTATCTCATCCTCGGTAATCGTACAGGCGCCTTGTTGGTAAATCATGCTCACCCTACCGTTTTGATAAACAAAATAGTTGCCGTTCCGAGTTACAAGCATAACAGGCGAATTTGCCCTTAAACGTATTTCCCATACAGAACTTTTTATATCCTCACTTAAGGAAAGTAATACAACTCGTAGTCTCGGAGAAACAAAAGATAGAACTTCATTAAAGCCGCTCGCATTCTTCAAAGCATTTCACTTCCTTTTGTATGTTTTCTGTAAAATTATTATGATGTCTTGTCCTCATATAGAACTTAAAAGAAAAATAAAAAAAGACCTTCTGCTTAAATAAAAGCAAAAGGTCTTTTTGTTTTATTTTTATTACCAGAGTTCAAGAATATTGCTGTTTCCTGTTTTCAGATTAAAACGAAGCAACTTTTCTTCACCGTTTTCAAGATATTTAACCTCGAAATCGCCTGCATTCCAACCTGATACACAGCGAACATCCAAAATTTTCGCATCTGTTTTCTCAAGAGTCTTTTTAAGCACTTCAACCTGAGCATCACCGTACTCACCTGCGTCATCAGAAACAAACAAAACATTTCCGCTAAGATTGTTAACCTTAGCAAGAAGTAATTTTTGCTCCCAGGTAAAGGTTAAATTGTTGTCTCTAAGGAAAAATACGTCGGGATCGTTACAGAATACTCTGCCATTAAGATGTCGACGGAAAAGTGAGTTGTTGATAGCAAACTGTGCACTCGGGAACTCATTTGTAATCTTAAGTGGGTCAAGTAGCTTATCATAATACTTTAATGCGACATCGCAGCTTATTCTGCAGGCATCAACTATACCGAAAGACGGGCCAAGCGGAACACCGCAACCAAGGAAGAGCTTATCTCCTACACACTCACGCAAAAAGTCTAAAGCTTCGCACATAATTGTGCCTCTGGTTTTATTGTTTCTGGGAGTTCGGCACTGACTGTAAAGGAAGTCTAACTTTACCATATCAAAGCCCCACTCATTAAGAACAACATCAAATACATGACGAAGATGTTCTTTAACTCCCGGAACATAAATATCAAGTGTATAAGCACCACCCCAGGCAGCACAACCAAGCTGGGGTTTGCCTTTTGCATCACGCACTAACCATTCCGGATGCTCTTTGTAAACACGTGATTTTTTCTGTACATTAAACGGTGCAAGCCATATACCGGCAAGATAACCTTCCTTATGTATTGCATCAGCAACAACTTTCATTCCGTTAGGAAAATCTTTCGGATTATGATCAAGCCAATCGCCTACATAATTTTCATAACCGTCATCTATCTGGAATATATTAACGAACTCTCCACCCTTACGCATACCCTTAAGGTCACGCAGTATTATATCCTCGTCTATCTTCTGGAAATAGTTGTACCAAGAGGTGTATCCCGAAAGATGGTCGAGATCTTTCTTCGGCAGATTCATTGCATCGAAATAGGCATCAAAAACTTCCTCATATCCACCGACAAAACGTACAATATTAAATATTTCATAAGGTTCACTAATGGTTAAGCCTTCTACATCCTTTTCTATAGAGAAAAGGGACTTTTCCATGTCAGCGTAGAAAATGGTATATCCATTTCTCTCGGAAAGTGAACCAAAAAGTTCAAAACTATCATCTCGGCGGAAATACGTATATGTGAATCCGTGAAAACTACCTGGTCTTCCGTCGTATCTTGTAAACTCATAGTCACCCGAAGCAACAGCCATTTCCTTAGTAAATTTTGTTATGCTTGCAAGCGGATTTGTTTTTGTATAAACATCAGTTGAAGTCATCTCTCCTGAAGTTGTCCATGACTGATATCCGTTTACAAAGAATTTTTCATTTTCGCCATATTTATGGTCAAACACTAACGCCACTGAAATCAAAGACATTGAACGTTTCGGAATTATCGTAAGTTTAACTCCGGTGCCATCACAAGTAAACTCGGTAGAATAATGTGCTGTATCCAGTTTATTCTCCTCGTAAACTGCACCATCTGACGAATATTTAAGCAAAAGTTTTGGTTCACTCATGTATATTCCTCCTTTTTTTATAGTCTACCATTTTTCTATAGAAAACACAAGAGAAAAAAAAGAGCGCCGCACATTGTGCGGTGCCGAAACAATATATATAAAACCCTTTCGGGCTTGTTGTCGTTTTGCGGTTAGACCGCTGATGTTCGCAGATTAGAACTCAACGTGTGCTGAAAGTGATTTAAGTTCAAGCAACATCATCATCTTTCTAAACGAAAACTTCTTCTCGTTTACAATTTTGTTCATGAGTTCCTGTTCTAAAGTGTAATATTCTCCGAACTTCATGCAAATCATTCCTTTCGTTTGTCTGTACTTATATTATATTCAAAAAAAGCTTTCTGTCAAGTGATTTTGCACAAATATACGTTTGTTGTTTTGTACATTTTCACTAATTCGTTTTTTAATACCCAGACAATCAGTTTATATAATTGCTTTCAGATGCTTTCTCCTAATGTGTGCAATATGCACAATAACAGCGTTAGATTTTAGTGCACTATGACATCTCAAGAT
>JAZUNO010000066.1:0-18518 GCA_045604185.1 Acutalibacteraceae bacterium
CGCGATAATATTCGGCAAAGACTTGGACTCTTGCAATACAGATGATGAAAATCAAGTTGATTTGCAAGACAACACAGGTTTTGATATGCTTGGTGGTCATTCTTTGCTGTGTCATTATACAAATAGAGATGAAAACAGAACAAAATCGAGTACTGAATATTTATTAGAATTATCTAAACATAAACCAATATGTGCTATACCGGAAGAGGATACTATTATAGTGACAGATAGGGATATTACCGTAATTGGCAGTAAGCCTTTTTATACTTTTGAAAATGGTATAAAATACGAAAACAATCCGTTACAATCAATTTGATGAGAGGGGAAACTCTATGGACGAAAATAATCTCTATGTGCAATGGTTTCCTGGTCACATGGCCAAAACCCGCAGACAGATAAAAGAGAGCTTGCCGCTTGTTGATGCGGTGGTTGAGATTGCGGATGCACGTGTGCCGCAGAGCAGTAGAAATCCCGAACTTCGGGAGATAATCGGCAAAAAGCCGCTCATGCTTATTCTCAACAAATGTGACCTTGCAGACGAGAATGCGACCCGAAAGAAGATAGCCGAGCTTGAAAAGGAGGGCGTAGCGGCTATTGCTGTTGACTGCCGTTCGGGTAAGGGACTCAATGCGTTTGCACCTACAGTTAAAAAGGTTCTTAAAGATAGGATAGAGGCTAATGTTCAAAAAGGCATGGCAGGAAAACCGTTAAGGCTTATGGTTGTTGGTATTCCCAATACGGGAAAGTCCTCTTTTATAAACCGCATGGCAGGTAAAACTAAGGCTAAGGTTGCGGACAAGCCCGGTGTTACACGTCAGAATCAGTGGTTCAATATCGGCAACGGCATTGAACTTCTTGACACTCCCGGTGTACTTTGGCCGAAGTTTGATGACCCTGATGTCGGATTGAGGTTGGCATTTATCGGTTCTGTCAAGGATACGATAATGGACCTTGAACTGATAGCGGCACGCTTTTTGACAATAATGAACGAAAACTATCCCGAAAGAATAAAGGAGCGTTATAAGCTTGAGTTTTCGGCAGAAAGCGAAGAGTTTGAACGACTTGAGCTTCTTGCCAAAAAACGGGGAATGCTTATCAGCGGCGGTGAGCCGAATACCGAGCGTGCGGCGGTTATGCTTCTTGATGAGTACCGTGCAGGCAAACTCGGCAGAATAACTCTTGAATAAGAAGGGTGAAATATATGAAAAAAAGTAAAAAATTAGTCCTCAGTGTTATTGCGATGTTTGCGGCATTGCTGATGCTTGCATCATGTGCGATGAATCAGACCGCCCCTGCAGGCGGTGAGGTTGAGACCACGGCTGAACAGACAACGGAGCAGGTAAAACAGCCGACTAGTGTGGACATTCTTGCGGTTGGCGATAACCTCATACATGCTGTGATATACAATCAGGCTCACAGACGTGCAGCAAACGGTGGTTATGATTTTACTTATGCCTATGAGAATATAGCAGATACGATAGCGGCGGCAGATATAAGCATTATAAACCAGGAGACGATAATCGACCCTGAAAAGGCACCGTCCACATATCCTTGTTTCAATTCTCCCGTAGAGCTTGGCGAAGAGATGATAAGGATTGGCTTTGATGTGTTCAATCTTGCCAATAACCATTCGCTTGACAAGGGACAAAGCGGACTTCGTTCAGCGATAGGCTATTGGGATTCAAAGAACGTCGTGCATTGCGGAGCATATCTTGACGAAGAGGATTACAAGACAATACCGACAAATACCGTCAATGACATAAAATTTGCGTATGTCGGACTTACCGAGCCGACTAACGGTCTGAGCTTGCCTGAGGGAGCCCAGACTATTCTGATGCTTGGTGCCGATGAGGCACGAATAGAGGCACGGGTTAAGGCTGCATCTGAAATCAGTGATATGGTTATTGTAAATATACATTGGGGTGTTGAATATACACATACGCCGACAGACCGTCAACGTGAGCTTGCACAGAAGCTTGCGGATTGGGGTGCGGATATAATTGTCGGTACCCATCCTCATGTTATACAGCCTGTCGAGTATGTAAAGTCGGCAGACGGACGCGATGTGCTTGTAATATATTCGCTGGGTAATTTCATTTCCGCTCAGGACAGAGGTCCGAGAATGCTTGGCGGAATGATGCATATAACCGTCACTAAAGATTATGAGACCGAAAAGACAACAGTAACAAAGGCGAAGTTTACGGGAGTTGTAACCCACTATGACGCAGGCTTTTCAAATGTAAGAGTGTACAATCTTTCCGATTATACACCTGAACTTGCAAATAAACACGGCGTGCGTTCTACCACTCCGTCGTTTAGCCTCGAATATTTGAATTCTATAGTGACAGATGTAATCGACGAGAAGTTTTTGGGAGAATAAGTGAATGCAACAGGAGATTGACAGATACTATTATGAGCGAACAGCCGCAGAACACGGATTTACAGTGGTTTGCGGAATAGATGAAGCAGGCAGAGGCCCCCTTGCAGGACCTGTGTTTGCGGCGGCTGTAATTTTACCTGAGGGAGTTGTCATTGAGGGACTCAACGACTCCAAGAAACTCAGCGAAAAAAAGCGGAACCAGCTGTTTGATGAGATAAAAGAGCGGGCCATATATGCTGTGGCGAGTGCGTCCGAGCAGGAGATAGACGAGCTTAATATTCTTAATGCTACATATCTTGCAATGCAACGTGCTTTTGAGGCTTTACCAAAGCGTCCGCAGGCGGCTTTTGTGGACGGTAACCGCCTGCCGAAATTACCTGTTCCTGCAAAGGCTATAGTCAAAGGTGATTCATTGAGTGCATCAATAGCTGCAGCATCAATAATGGCGAAGGTCAGTCGAGACAGATATATGCTTGAACTTGATAAGAAGTATCCCGAATACTGTTTTTCAAAGCACAAGGGGTATGGCACGAAGTTGCACTATGAGAAGATACGTGAATACGGTATTTCCGATGTGCACAGAAAGACCTTTCTTAAAAAGCTTCCGGAGGATTGGTGATATGCTCAGTGAAAAGGAGAAACCGGGTATCCTTGGTGAGGTCTGTGCTGCCAGAATGTTGCGTGAAAAAGGGTATATAATCTACACAGCCAACTACCGTTGCCGTTTCGGTGAAATAGATATAATCGCGGCTGATGACAAGTACATTGCCTTTACAGAAGTCAAGACCCGTTCACCGGGAGCAATCTCGACGGCACGAGAAGCGGTTGACATGAAAAAGCAGGAGAAGATTATAAAAACAGCCGGGCTGTATCTTCAGAACAATCCCGTTGAGCTTCAGCCGAGGTTTGATGTTGTGGAAGTTTATCTCGACAAGAATCGAAAGGCTGAAAAGATAAATCATATTGAAAATGCATTTGGCGTGGAATAAAATCCCGTAAATTTTCAGAAAGAGGATTCGATTATGAATGTGGTTTTTGTTTGTACAGGAAATATGTGCCGAAGCCCTATGGCGGAGGGCCTTTTCAATAAACTTATGAGAGAATGCGGAACTTACGGTATAACGTGCTCAAGTGCAGGTCTGGCTACTCATGACGGCAGTTCTGCTACTACCAATGCTGTTGTTGCCGCACGTGAATTGGGAGTTGACATTTCTTCTCATACATCTCGTATGCTCACACGCTCAATATTACGCAAGGCAGATCTGATAGTATGCATGACGAAGAAGCAATATGAGATGATTAATGCTGTTTTGCCGGAGGAAAAGATTTATCTGCTTGGCGGCGGTATAGCAGATCCGTATAATCAGGACATTGAAGTTTACAGAAAATGTGCTAAAAAGATAGAACGTTCTCTGCCACCTTTGCTTGAAGCGATTTTGAGTAAAGGTATATAACTTTACAGGTTTGCGGTGGTTTTATGGTTTTTGAAATTTTGCCGATGACAGAAAGTCACATAACTCAGATAGCACAGCTTGAACGTGAATGCTTTTCTTCACCGTGGTCGGAGAATGCTTTGGAGCAGGAGCTTTCTAATCCCCAGGCACATTTTTTGTGTGCGGTGTGCGACGGTATTGTTGCAGGCTATATCGGAGTTCATGAGATAGTAGGGGAAGCCTATATAACAAATATTGCGGTGTTTTCCGATTACAGAAGACGGGGACTTGGCGAAAGATTATTGCAGGCGGCACAAAACGGTGCGGCAGAGCGTGAGTGTGAATTTATTACACTTGAAGTGCGTAAGAGTAATGGGGCGGCTGTATCCTTATACAGAAAGCACGGTTTTGATATAGCAGGTGAACGGAGAAATTTTTACACCGCACCCGTTGAGGATGCTCTTATAATGACGAAGAACTTGAGAAAAGAGGAATTTTAAGATGAGAATTCTTGCAATTGAATCCTCATGTGATGAAACAGCTGCGGCTGTTGTCGAGGACGGCAGAAAGGTGCTGTCGAGTGTCATAGCATCGCAGGTTAAGGAACATATTCTGTATGGCGGAGTTGTGCCGGAGATAGCGTCACGCCGTCACGCAGAGGCAATTTCCGGAGTTGTCAGTGAAGCGTTGCGTCAGGCGGATATGGCAATAGAGGACGTGGATGCAGTTGCTGTCACATATGCACCGGGACTTATCGGTGCTCTGCTTGTAGGTGTAAACTATGCAAAGGGTCTTGCCTATGCGGCGGACAAACCGCTTGTGCCCGTTCATCATCTTCGCTCTCATATAGCGGCGAACTATATAACACATACTGAGCTTGAACCGCCTTTTTTATGCCTGGTGGTTTCGGGCGGACACAGCCATATAATTGAGGTTAAAAGCTACAACGATTTTAATATTATCGGCAGAACCCGTGATGATGCCGCAGGCGAGGCTATGGATAAGGCTGCAAGGGCTATGGGACTTGATTATCCGGGCGGTGTAAATCTTGACAGGGTTTCAAAGGACGGGGACCCCAAAAGTTATAGGCTTCCCAGGCCGAGAGTTGACGGCAGTGAATATGATTTCAGTTTTTCGGGTCTTAAGACTGCCGCTGTCAATATTCTTCACAATGCCAAGCAAAAAGGGGAGCGGATAAGCGTTCCTGACCTCGGAGCTTCATATATAGAGGCGGTTGTGAACTGTCTTGCTGAGAATACGGAAAAAGCGGCACTTGATTTTGGTTATAAAAAAATAGTTCTTGCCGGCGGAGTTTCTGCAAACTCACGGCTGAGGGCACGCATGAGTGATATATGTGCAAGAAATTCATGGGAACTTTTCATGCCCGAACTGTCTTTGTGCGGTGACAATGCGGCTATGGTAGGTGCTCAGGCATACTACGAGTACAAGGCAGAAAATATCGCATCATTATCCCTCAATGCCCGTGCATCGATGCCTATTGATGAAAATGATAAATTTTTGCCAAAAAAAGGCTAAAAGTTCACATTCTGTACATTGAAAAAATTTAATTTTACGGGTATAATATATAATGGGTAAAGATGGTACCTTTCCAATACTAAGTTAAGTCGAAAGGAGTCAAATTTTATGAAACATTTGACACAGAACAAAACCGTCATCGATTGGATTGAAGAGAAAATCGAACTCGTTAAACCTGACGAGGTAGTATGGATCGATGGCAGCGAGGAGCAGCTTGAGGCTCTGCGCAAAGAGGCTTGCTCAACAGGCGAGCTTGAGAAGCTTAATGAGGAATTACTTCCCGGCTGTTATCTTCACAGAACAGCTGTTAACGACGTTGCAAGAGTTGAAGGCAGAACATTCATCTGCACAGAGACTAAAGAGGAAGCCGGCCCGACAAACAACTGGATGGCTCCTGCTGAGGCATATGAGATGCTCTATGATATAGCAAGAGACAGCTATAAGGGCAGAACAATGTATGTTATTCCCTATTCAATGGGTCCTGTCGGCTCACCGTTCTCAAAAGTAGGTATTGAGCTTACAGACTCAATCTATGTTGTTCTCAACATGGTTATTATGACAAGAACAGGCAAGGCAGTTATGGAAGCTCTCGGCGACAGCAATGACTGGGTACGCGGACTTCACTGCAAGTGTGATATAGATGATGAGAAGCGCTATATCTGCCACTTCCCGACGGATAACACAATTATCTCCGTTAACTCCGGTTACGGCGGAAACGTACTTCTCGGTAAAAAGTGCTTTGCACTTCGTATAGCATCCTATCAGGGATGGAAAGAGAATTGGCAGGCAGAGCATATGCTTATTCTCGGCCTTGAGAATCCTCAGGGCGAAGTTAAGTATATCTGTGCAGCATTCCCGTCAGCTTGCGGCAAGACCAACCTTGCAATGCTTATTCCTCCTGAAGGATATAAGGCTAAGGGCTATAAGGTATGGTGTGTCGGTGACGACATTTCCTGGATAAGAAAGGGTCCCGACGGCAGACTTTACGCTATCAACCCCGAGAACGGATTTTTCGGAGTTGCTCCCGGAACAAACGTTAAGTCTAACCCCAACGCTCTTGCAGCAACAATGAAAAACACCATCTTTACAAACGTTGCACATAATCTTGACAACAACACCGTTTGGTGGGAAGGCCTTGACAAGAATCCGCCCGAGAATGCAATCGAGTGGAAAGGCAATCCTTGGAACGGCAAGACAAGCGAGGAGAAGGGTGCACATCCCAACAGCCGTTTCACAGCTCCTGCTGTAAACTGCCCGTGCATCAGCCCCGAGTTTGAAAATCCTGCAGGCGTTCCGATTTCTGCTATCGTATTCGGTGGCAGAAGAGCAAAGCTTGCTCCGTTGGTTTATCAGTCAAGAGACTGGAATCACGGTGTATTCGTAGGTTCTATCATGGCTTCTGAGACAACTGCTGCAGCAGCAGGTGCTGTTGGTGTTGTTCGCCGTGACCCCATGGCTATGCTTCCTTTCTGCGGATACAACATGGCCGATTATTGGCAGCATTGGGTTAACATCGGCGCAGGTCTTGATCCTGAAAAGGCTCCCAAGATCTTCAATGTCAACTGGTTCCGTAAGGATGATGACGGCAACTTCCTGTGGCCCGGATTCGGTGACAACCTTCGTGTTCTTGAGTGGATTATCAAGCGTTGCGACGGTCAGGTTGATGCTGATGAGACAGCTATCGGTTATGTTCCCAAGGCTGAGGATATCAACCTTGAGGGTATTGAGGACGAGGTAAGCGACGCACAGCTCAAGGAGATTCTCAGCGTTGACAATTCTCTTTGGGATGCAGAGGTTGCAGGCATTGAAGAGTTCTATGCAAAGTTTGGTGACAAACTTCCCGAGACTCTTAAAAACGAGCTTGAAACCCTTAAAGCAAATCTTAAAAAATAAACAAAGACCGCAGATTATCTGCGGTCTTTTATCTTTGAAAAAAGCGCTGTTTTAAACAGCACTTTTTTATTTAGATTAAACTGCTAACGAAGCAATTATCTGGGAGTAAATTTTAACCGGGTCTTCAAGGATTTTATCCCTGACTGATTTTGCCTGTTCCATATCGGCTACATAGAGCGTGAGCTTCATAAGAACATCGTCGCCGTCCATGAGCGAAAAGGTGACATCACAGCCGTTTTCGTTCTGAGTGATTTCAATTTTATTTTCTCTCATTCTGCGTTCAAGAGTTTGCAGACGGACAGTCTCATTGAGAGCTTTTTCACGCACTGATTTGGGAACGTCGGTTTCAATGTGCAGAGCAGTGCGTCCGTCAGGTGTCAGTCGCAGAAGCTCTTCCTCTGCGTCGAGGTCAAAATCAACTATACCGCCACTTATAAGTTCGCTGAGTGCCTGACTGGCTTCAAAATAGTTTGCCAGACCCTCTTGTTGAATGACGGTAAAAAGCTGTCTCTTTGAAAGCGGACGCTCAAGATTTTCAATCAAAAAGGCTATTAAAACTTTTATTTCATTTCGGTTACGCAATCCGCCGGGCTCAACGCCGGCAGAGAATGCGTCGTAATCTATTTTATCCATGTGTATCTCCTTTGGGTTACTTGCTTGCCTTTTTGGCACCCAGTGGCTCTATCGGCTTGCCGTAACGGGCATGAAGCTTCATGTCCTCGCTGATAAACTCCTCTTTACTCCATGCTCTGCCCCAGATGTTTGCCCAACCTTCGCAGTAGAGTTTGTAGTAAGAAACATTTTGTTCTTTACGCATCTTTACAAACTTCGGAGTGTTGCACCAGATCATTGAGGGTATTGCTATAACAAACGGCCATGCGGGACCGAGTATAAGCGATTGGATTGTGTGGCCGTATTCGTGAATTCGGGTATCATGCACACGGTCATCGGGTCTGTCGGGATTCATAAAAATAAATATTCCCAACGAGACTCCACCGAAATTATCGTGCGGGATATATGTAACAAAAGAGTTGTGAAAACGCTCGTGCTTATATTTGTTTTTTAAAATCAGGTAAGCGATACCGCCGACAATATTTTGCGGCAGACCCCATGTAAACTGAACAAGGTAGAATAAAAAGTTTTTCATAAATCGACACCTCAAAATGTGTTGTTTGTAACATTATAGCATAAACAAAGATAAGTCACAACACAAAAATATTGTGCAGTTCTTTTGTTAAAATACTGTCTGACGAGGTCTATTCTCAAAAAATACAATTATTTCGTATTTTTGACCAATAATTTTATCGGTTTAATAAGATATATTTTTTGATTTTTACTTCAATGTCGACGATATTTGTGATATAATTAACTCAATAGTATTTATATATAATTTATATATATTTTTCGGAGGTTTTCATATGTCTGAAGTGCTGCGAATTTTTGTTGAAAAAAAGGACGGTTTTGCTGTTGAGGCAGGACATGTTCTGGCTGACTTGAAAGAGACATTAGGTCTTGATTCTCTTTCGGCTTTGAGACTTTTCAACCGTTATGATGTTGAGGGATTGAGCAAGGAGGAATTCTCTGCTGCTGTTGAGACAATTCTTTCGGAGCCAAATGTTGATACGGTTTGTGAGGCTATTGACACCGATATGAGACTTACTTTTGCAGTTGAGTATCTTCCCGGTCAGTATGACCAGAGAGCCGACTCTGCTGCTCAGTGTATCGCACTGCTGACAGGAGGCGAGCGTCCGAAAGTACGTACAGCACGTGTGTATGCTCTTGAGGGTGAGATAAGCGATGCCGAGCTTCAGAAGATAAAGGATTATCTTATTAACCCTGTTGAGGCCCGTCTTGCATCTATGGACACATATGACAGCCTTGACCTTGACCTTGATATTCCCACAAAGGTTCCGCGCGTTGAGGGCTTTATCACATGGAGCGATGCACAGGTAGCTGAGTATCACGCACAGAACGGTTTTGCGATGACAGTTGCAGACCTTTGCTTCTGCCGTGATTACTTCAAAAACGATGAGCACCGTGATCCGACTCATACAGAACTTAAAGTTATAGATACATATTGGTCAGACCATTGCCGTCACACAACATTCTTAACTGAGCTTGAGAGCGTTGATGTTGAAGAGGGCGGCCTTTCCCAGGCTATCAAGAATGCATGGCTCGACTATGTTGTAGCCCGTGCTTCCGTATACGGTGAGCGCAAAAAGCCCGTAACTCTTATGGATATGGGTACAATAGGTACAAAGGTCTTAAAACGCAAGGGCATGGTCGATGACCTTGACGAGAGTGAAGAGATAAATGCCTGCTCCATTAATGCCGAGATAGAAGTCGGCGGGGAGAAGCAGGATTGGCTTATTCAGTTCAAGAACGAGACACATAACCATCCTACAGAGATTGAGCCTTTCGGCGGTGCGGCAACCTGCCTTGGCGGTGCAATCAGAGACCCGCTGTCAGGACGTGCATATGTCTATCAGGCAATGCGTGTTACAGGTAGTGGCGACCCGACAGTACCTTTTGAAGAGACAATGACCGGTAAGCTTCCGCAGAAGAAGATAACAGTTGAAGCGGCACACGGCTATTCATCATACGGTAACCAGATAGGACTTGCGACAGGTCAGGTATCTGAAATTTATGACAGTGGCTATGTTGCAAAGCGTATGGAGATAGGTGCAGTTGTCGGTGCATCTCCCAAGGCGAATGTCCGCCGTGAAGTTCCGGCACCTGGTGATGTTATTATTCTCCTCGGTGGCAGAACAGGCCGTGACGGCTGTGGCGGTGCAACAGGTTCATCCAAGGCTCACGACACGTCTTCAATCGAAACCTGCGGAGCAGAAGTTCAGAAGGGTAATCCGCCCACCGAGCGTAAGCTTCAGCGTCTGTTCAGAAAGGGCGAAGCTGCCCGAATGATAAAGCGTTGTAACGACTTTGGTGCAGGCGGCGTATGTGTTGCAATCGGTGAGCTTGCTGACGGTCTTAATATCAACCTTGACCGTGTTCCCAAAAAGTATGAGGGATTGGGCGGTACAGAGCTTGCTATTTCCGAGTCTCAGGAGAGAATGGCAGTTGTTGTTGCGGCAGATGATGCAGATAAGTTCTGTGCTCTTGCAGCAGAAGAGAACCTTGAAGCAACCGTGGTTGCAGAGGTTACGGAGAATCCCCGTCTTGTAATGAATTGGAACGATGATTTCATTGTTGATATCAGCCGTGAGTTCCTTAACACCAACGGTGTAAGACAGACTGCAACAGCAAAGATAGTTTCCGTAAAGGCAGAGGATTGCTACCGTTGTGCAGTTCCTGCAGACCTTAAAGATAAAAAGAATATAGATGCTTTGGGCGACAACCTTGCAAGACTTGAGGTTTGCTCACAGAAGGGCTTGAGCGAGCGCTTCGACTCAAGCATCGGAGCCGCAACAGTTCTTATGCCCTTTGCAGGTAAGTATCAGCTTACACCTGAAGAGGCAATGTGTGCCAAGGTTCCCGTACCGGGCGGTGACACAGATGATGCTACTGCTATGGCATTCGGATTTATACCCGGCATCAGCCGTTGGAGTCCGTTCCACGGTTCAGCTTATGCAGTAACCCAGTCTCTTGCAAGACTCAGTGCAATCGGTGCAGAGCCTTTCAAGGCAAGACTTACATTCCAGGAGTATTTTGAGAGACTCAGAGACGTTCCGGAGCGTTGGGGTAAGCCTGCAGCAGCTCTTCTCGGTGCTCTGACAGCACAGCTCAACTTCGGTGTTCCGTCAATCGGCGGTAAGGACAGTATGTCAGGTTCATTCAACGAGCTTGATGTTCCGCCCACACTTGTAAGCTTTGCTCTCTCAATGACAAAGGCTTCAACAACAGGCTCTGCCGTGTTTAAAAAGGCAGGCTCAAAAGTATATCTTCTTAAGCTTCCTGTTGACGGTGAAACACTTCTTCCCGTCTGGGACAAGACTGCCGAACTGTTCAATCTTGTTTGTGCATCGGTACGCAACGGTGCAATCCGTGCGGCAAGCGTCGTAGCAGAAGGCGGTGCAGCAGGTAATGTATGTAAGATGTGCTTTGGTGAGGGCTTCGGATTTAAGTTCAGCGATAACCTTGATAAGCAGACACTCTTTGCACCTCTTGCAGGTTCATTTGTAGTTGAAACTGATGATATAGCTGCATTCGCAGACTTTGAAGCAGTTTGCCTCGGTGAGATAACAGATGTTGCCGAGTTCTCCATAGACGGTGAAAGCGTTGATGCAAACACACTTCTTTCAAAGTGGACATCAAAGCTTGAAACTGTGTTCCCGACAAAGGCAGCTGTACCGGAAATCAGCACAGATATCAAGCTTTATACAGAACGCTCATCTGCTGCCCCTGCTATAAAGACCGCAAAGCCGAGAGTAGTTATTCCCGTATTCCCGGGTACAAACTGCGAGTTCGATACAGCACGTGCGTTTGAAAAGGCAGGAGCAGAAACCAAGACTATTGTTATCTGTAACCTTAGTCCAGCAGATGTTGAGAGTAGTATTGAAAACTTTGCAAAAGCTATAGAGGAGTCGCAGATAATTATGATTCCCGGCGGCTTTAGCGGCGGTGACGAGCCTGACGGTTCAGGTAAGTTTATTGCAACCGTTCTCAGAAACGCAAGAATTCGTGACAGTGTAAACAATCTTCTCAAGAACCGTGACGGTCTTATGCTCGGTATCTGTAACGGTTTCCAGGCTCTTATCAAGACAGGCCTTGTACCTTACGGTGAGATTGTTGATACAGCTCCCGATGCACCTACACTTACTTTCAATACCATAGGCCGCCACGTTTCACAGATGGCTTACACAAGAGTTACAAGTGTAAAATCTCCGTGGATGCGCTTTAACGAGGTCGGCGATGTTCATGCGGTGCCGATTTCTCACGGTGAGGGACGTTTTGTTGCAACCGATGAGGATATCCGCCGTCTTGCGGCGAACGGCCAGATAGCAACACAGTATGTTGACCTTTCGGGCAATGTTGCAACAGAGATGCCGTTTAACCCCAACGGTTCTGTATGTGCTATCGAGGGTATCACCAGCCCCGACGGACGAGTACTCGGTAAGATGGCTCACAGTGAAAGAAAGGGCGAAAACCTTTATAAAAACGTACCGTTTGAAAAGGACCAGAAAATATTTGAGGCGGGCGTTGAATATTTTAAATAATAGGTATCCTATTGTTTATCAAAGGAATGATATATATGAAGTACGCAGTTGTACTGTGTGACGGCATGGCTGACTATCCGGTTGAAGCTCTCGGCGGTAAAACGCCTATGGAGCTTGCCAAGAAGCCCAATATTGACAGACTTGCTCAAAAGGGTGAGGTTGGCCTTGTCAGAACAGTAGCAGACGGATTAAAACCGGGCAGTGATGTTGCAAATATGAGCGTGCTCGGCTTTGACCCGACAAAATGTTATACGGGCCGTTCACCGCTTGAGGCTGTGAGTATCGGCGTCAATATGAGTGATACGGATATTGCTCTGCGCTGTAATCTTGTTACCTTGAGTGATGAAGCGGACTACGGTAAAAAGACAATGCTCGATTATTCAGGCGGTGATATTTCGACTGCCGAAGCCGCTGAGATTATAAAGACCGTTCAGGAACATTTTGGCGGTGGTGAGTTCGATTTTTACAGCGGAGTAAGCTACCGCCACTGCCTTATTCACCATAACGGAACATTGAAGTTAGGCACGATGACTCCGCCCCACGATATATCGGGCAGAGTGATAGGCGAGTATCTCTCAAGTGCTGACACAGCGGCACCTCTTATCAATATGATGAGAGAGAGCTATGACTTGCTCAAAGATCATCCTGTAAACCAAAAGAGGGTTGCCGAGGGTAAGCTTCCTGCAAATTCTATCTGGCTTTGGGGAGAGGGTAGCCGTCCTGCACTTCCGTCTTTCTATGATTTGTTTAGTAAAAAAGGCAGCATAGTTTCTGCTGTTGACCTTCTTAAAGGTATCGGCATCTGTGCAGGCATGAACACCCCTGAAGTTGAGGGTGCAACAGGCTATATCGATACCGATTTTGAGGGAAAAGCTGAGGCGGCAGTTGAAGAATGGCGTAATGGTCAGGACCTTGTCTATATCCATATTGAAGCTCCCGATGAGTGCGGACACAGAAACGAGCCGGAGAATAAAGTTAAGTCAATCGAGCTTATAGATAGCAAAGTAATGCCTATAATTCTTGACTATCTTGAGGCCCAGGGCGATTATAAAGTTATGATTTTACCTGACCATCCGACTCCTATAGCCACCTGCACCCATGCGAGAGACCCTGTGCCGTATCTGATATATTGTAAAGGTAATGAGCTTGACAGCGGAGTTGACAGTATAACGGAGCAAACCGCGGCACAGACGGGTAATTTTGTAGACCCCGGATGCAGTCTTATGGCTCATTTTGTTAAAGATTAAGAACGAAAGGACGATATAAATGGATTTCAAGATAGAAACCAAGTGTGTGCAGTCCGGCTACACCCCTAAAAACGGTGAGCCCAGAGTAATACCGATAGTTCAGAGCACCACTTATAAGTATGAGTCGAGCGACCAGATGGGCAGACTCTTTGACCTTGAGGATACAGGTTATTTCTATACCCGTCTCCAGAATCCTACTAACGATTATGTAGCTGCAAAGATTGCAGACCTTGAGGGCGGTGTAGGAGCTATGCTTACATCGTCGGGTCAGGCGGCATCTTTCTATTCCGTATTCAATATTTGCTCTGCGGGTGACCATGTTGTCGCAGCTTCTGCAATTTACGGCGGAACATTCAACCTTTTTAATGTTACAATGAGAAAACTCGGCATTGACTTTACTTTTGTTAAGCCTGATGCTTCAGAAGAGGAACTCAATGCGGCATTTAAAGAGAATACAAAGGCTGTCTTTGCGGAGACTATTTCGAATCCGTCACTTGTAGTTCTTGATATTGAAAAGTATGCTCGTGTTGCACATGCACACGGTGTACCGCTTATCGTTGATAACACTTTCCCGACGCCTATGAACTGCCGCCCGTTTGAGTTTGGTGCCGATATCGTTACTCACTCAACTACAAAGTATATGGATGGTCACGCAACAAGCGTTGGCGGTGTTATAGTTGACAGCGGTAATTTTGATTGGACACAGAACGATAAGTTCCCGGGACTTACAACTCCCGATGATTCTTATCACGGTATAGTTTATACCGAGCGTTTCGGCAAGGCGGCTTATATTACTAAATGTACGGCACAGCTTATGCGCGACCTTGGTTCAATTCAGTCACCGCACAATGCATTTTTGTTAAATGTAGGTCTTGAAACTCTTCATCTTCGTATGGAGCGTCATTGTTCAAATGCTCTTGCGGTTGCAAAATTCTTAAAGAGCAGTGACAAGATTGAGCAGGTTGACTATCCCGGACTTGAGGGCGATAAGTATTATGACCTTGCTCAAAAGTATATGCCCAACGGAACTTGCGGAGTTATTTCTTTGAGAATCAAGGGTGGCAGAGAGGATGCTGTCAGGTTTATGGATAGTCTGAAGTTGGCAGCTATAGTTACCCATGTTGCTGACTGCAGAACTTGCTGCTTGCATCCTGCAAGTGCTACACACCGTCAGCTTTCAGCACAGGAGCTTGAGGACTGCGGAGTATATGAGAATCTTGTCCGTCTTTCTGTCGGAATTGAGAACGCTGATGATATAATCGCAGACCTTGCACAGGCACTTGAAAACGTGTAAAATTTAGGCAAAAAAAGTCGTACTTTTAACAAAAAAAATACTAACACATTTTTGCATAAAAACCTCTATTGCAAGCTTTCTTGCAATAGAGGTTTTTTTATCGAATAGACTTTCATTGTATATACATCAAAGAAAAATAATATCAAAAAAGAATAATAAAACGGTGTAAAGCTTAAAACTTTACGTTTTAATGTTAAAAAAGAATAAAAACAACGTAGTTTTCCACATTCTCCACATAGTTATCCACATTGTTAAGAAAAAAGCTTTACAGCTAAAAAAAGCAAAAAGCGGCAAAAATATGCAAAACTAATGAATAATGCAGGGGATTTATTCATCGGTTTTGCATTAATTTGAATGGTGTTTTGCAAGCTGGAAATTTTTTATTTCATATTGAATTTTTGTGTCGAAAAAGAGCCTCGGTCTGCCTATGAGACCGAGGCTCTTTTTAAGAACTTTGTTATATAAAATTAAAGAAATGTCCAAGGTAACTTATAATCGAAGACGAAGCATAAAATGCAAAAAGAATAGCCGCGATAATAGCGCCAATGGTGAGCAAAACAACTCCCAGAATAAGACCGATTATTGTGAATCTGCCGATAGCGGAGGCGGTTTTGGGTTTGTCTGAACGCCACAGTGCGTAGAGGATAAGGCTGACAAGCGGAAGCATAAAACCTGTAGCCGGTCCGAAAAGACCGAAGAAAAATCCGAGTACTTTAAATCCGCCTAAATTTGAATCTTCCTCTGCCTTTTCCTGCTGTGGTATATTTTGAGTCGGTGGCGGAAGGGGAACATTGTCAACCTGAGGCCTATCCTCGTCGTTGACTTGACCGCCGCAAAATGGGCAGTGCTTAAAAGTTTCATTTATTTCTTTTCCGCAGTATTTGCAAAACATAGCAAAACCTCTTTTCTTATTAATAACCGCTGATGTTGCCGCGTTGCATGGCACCGAGGATTTTAGGCGGTAACTCACCGTATTTGGGTTCAAGTGATGAGATAAATTCTTTTATCTGTTGGCGTTCGGTATTGCCGTCGACAGGGCAGTTACTCTTAACCGTTGGCAGGCCGAGTTTCCTGATGATACGTGAGGTATCTTTTTCACGGACAAAAATCATCGGTCTAATCATGTAAATATCCTTGCGTGAAAGATATGTTACGGGACGGAAGCTTCCAATGTTGCCGCCGTTGAGAAGGTTCATCATAAAAGTCTCAGCGGCATCATCCATGTGATGTCCCAAGGCGATTTTATTGCAATCTGCTTCTTTTGCGGCGTCATGAAGAGCACCTCGGCGCATTTTAGCGCACAGACTGCAGGGGTTCTTCTCTTCTCTGATGTTGAAAATAACATCGCCGAGTTGAGTCCGCTTTATTATATAAGGTATAGAAAGCCGGTTGCAAAGCTCCTCCAATTCGGAGTAGTCCGTATCCTTGCCGTTAAATCGAGGGTCGAGAGTTATGGCTGTGAGGGAAAAGCTGTTCGGGTAGAATCGTCTGAGTTCAGCGAGAGCTGCGAGCAACACAACGGAATCCTTGCCGCCTGAAAGACCGACAGCTATTTTGTCGCCCTCTTCAATCATGTTGTAGCGTTCGCAACCTGAACGGACAAGACTTAAAAGCTTTTGCATTATTTGTCCGCCTTTCGCTGGAGCTTGTGCTTGTTGCCTTTTTCGTCTACGATGTAAGTGTTGTTGAGCTGACCGACAAGGCTTGCTTTAAATGAAGCTATATATTCTTGCTTTAGAGCTTTCCATTCCTCTTCTTCTGCTTCGGAGAGCTTGCCTTGCTTGTGCATATGATAAAGGTCGTTCATTCGTTTGATGCTTTCTTCTTTCATAAAGTCCTCCGATAGATAACATATACATTTATTATATACCAGGTGTTGAATAAAGTCAATTTGCGGCAATTTTTAGCCTGCCATAAAAATTTTTTTATAAATCGCAAGTGAGGAAATGGTATGAAAACGGGAGAAAACGAGAGAAAAACGGAGCTTTGCGGATTTAAATTAAAAAAATATAAAAAAGTGCTTGACAAGTATTACTCTATGTGATAATATATCGAAGCATCAAAAAATCATCGGAGGTATTAGTATGTCAACTTATATGCCTAAAGCAGGCGACATTACCCGTAAGTGGTATGTTATCGATGCTGCCGGAAAGCCCCTTGGCAAGGTAGCAGTTGAAGCTGCGGTTATTCTTCGCGGCAAGCATAAGCCCATTTTCACTCCCCACGCTGATTGCGGTGATCATGTAATCATCATCAACGCTGAGAAGGTTGTTCTTACAGGCAACAAGCTCGACCAGAAGATGTATTACCGTCACACCGGCTACATCGGAAATCTCAAAGAGGTTAAGTACAGCACTCTTATGAGAACAAAGCCCGAATTTGCAGTTGAGCTTGCAGTTAAGGGAATGATTCCGGATACAGTAATCGGCCGCAAGGCTCTGACAAGACTTCGTGTCTACAAGGGTGCAGAGCACAAGCATGAGTCACAGAAGCCCGAAGAGTGGGCATTTTAAGAAGGGAGGCAATAAATAATGTACGATTCAGTTCCTTATTTTTACGGTACAGGCCGCAGAAAGAAATCTGTTGCCAGAGTTCGTCTTTATGCCGGTACAGGCAAAATCATAATCAATGACAGAGAGATCGATGATTATTTTGGTCTTGAGACACTTAAGCTCATCGTCCGTCAGCCTCTCGCTCTCACAGGCACAACCGAGAAGCTTGACGTTATCTGCCGTGTAGGCGGCGGCGGAGTAACCGGTCAGGCCGGTGCTATCCGTCACGGAATTTCCAGAGCACTTCTTCAGTATGATGCAGAGCTTCGTCCTGCACTCAAGAAGGCCGGATTCCTTACCAGAGACCCGAGAATGACAGAAAGAAAGAAGTACGGTCTCAAAGGTGCACGTCGTGCTCCTCAGTTCAGCAAGAGATAATTTTACCCGAATGGGGATTATCAAAACAGCACTCACTTTTGTGGGTGCTGTTTTTTTATGTCGTTCTATTAATTTTTGAATTTTTATGATAGAATATCATCAGTTAGTTGAATAAGAATCTGATAAAGGCGGTGATACATTGGCAAAGCACAAATTTGGCATTATGCAGAATGCTCCTGAACAGGGAAAGCGATATGATGAATATGAACCGCAGAAATATAACTGTATTTCTATTGACGACGCTTATTTAGAGGATATCATTGAAAATTTTAATCATATAGATTTTTATTGGCACACCCTTGATGTGAAAGAAAGAGGCATTGCATATTGTGGCGTTACACTCATTCCGCCTTGTTCAATTAAAGCTTTTGTTGATGTCATTAGAGATGTTTCTGGCTTATCTGAACTTAGAAAACTGTTGGAGAAAGCACTTGCAGAAAATAAATGGATAATACATTTTGGCCTATAACAGTTCAGTAAATAAGAATTTGTAGTGGAGGTTGTGCAATGGTTAGGGAAGTTTATGAAAACGAATTGATCAAGGTATTAGAATTGTATTTGCATTTGCACGAGGATTCCGTACCAGAAATAACAAAACATTTGGATAGTACTTGGAAGACAATTATGCAAG
>JAZUNO010000067.1:0-20518 GCA_045604185.1 Acutalibacteraceae bacterium
AGAGCCCAAAGTTTAAACTTTGAGCTCTGTATGTAAGAAAATTCAGTTCGCCTTTGCCCTGCACATGACATCGGCTTACAAGTCGGACTTACGGGTCTGTTCTCTCAACTTCCGTTCCGCTTGCTGCTGCAACAGACATGACTACGGCTAAAACCAATATAATTCCCAATGCTTGCAGTACCATTTCGCTTCCCCCTTGAATAAACTTTTGATACAAAACCTGTATCCTACGCTTATAGTATATACTGTGGAAAAACGAAAAACCACAACAAAACGGTTACAAAACGGGCTAAATTGTTACAAAAATGTTACAATTCAGCCCGTTTTAGCTTGTAAGCTCCAGAATTTCCTGCACACTGAGTGTGGGTTGGAGGGCACAGTTAATGGCGGTTGAGAGAAATTTTGATGCTCTGTCAATCATTATATCAATCTCTTTTGGTGTTATCATCATCAGGGAACTGTGGGGTTCAATCTGACGTTGAAGTTCGGGTGTGTCGTTGCCGTTGCTGTCGTTTATGATGTCGTGGGCGAGGGTTGCCGCATCAACAACAGTGGGTATACCCATTGAAATAACGGGTACTCCCAGTGTTTTTTCGCTTATTTCATTTCTTGCGTTGCCGACTCCTGAACCGGGGATAATTCCGCAAGTGGCCATCTGCACGGTGCACCCGAGCCTTGAAAGACGTCTTGCGGCGAGTGCATCTATTACAATTACAGCACTTGGCTTAACAGTTCTTACGGCACCTGCTATAATTTCGCCCGTTTCAACTCCGGTTTGACCGAGTACACCGGGGCTTATGCAGGCGACGGGACGCAGGTCGCCGAGTCCTAACTTTTTGGCAAACTCCTCTTTGAGATGTCTTGTTGCAAAAATGTTTTCGGAGCATTTCGGACCAAGGGCATCGGGAGTTATCTTGATGTTGCCAAGTCCTGCAACCAGAACGCTACCCTCTTCGGGGAGAAGATGCATCAGCTCATCACGTACGGCTTCCATGCGTTCGTCGGCAACGGAATAGAAACGGGAAAAAGAATCGGTTTCCACCGTTACGTAACTGCCCATGGGTTTGCCGAGTGTTTTTTCGCCCGTTTCGTTTATTACTTTTATTCTTGTTATTTTTGAATTGTTACGCTTGAAAGTCTCGCAAAGCACGCCGTCGAGTACGTCTTTTTTGAGATATTCTTTTTGTTCGAGAGCAAGGTCGGTTCTGAAATTCATTTTTTCATCGGGTACGGATTTTGTAAAGCCGAGCCCGACTTTGTCCCACCTTTCGTAAACATAAAAAAATTTTCTTTTTCTCTTGCATTTGAGGAAACTCTATGATAAGATAATTACCTGTATGATGAAGGAGGTGCAAAAATGCCTAATATAAAGTCAGCAAAAAAGCGTGTTATCGTCAACAAGACAAAGGCCGCCCGTAATAAGTCTCGCAACTCAGCTCTTAAAACAGCTATCAAGAAGGCAAACGCTGCTGCTCAGTCTAACGCAGATAATAAGGTAGAAGTTATCAATGCAGCTATAAAGAAGGTTGATCAGGCTGCAGCTAAGGGACTTCTTCATAAGAATAATGCGGCTCACAAGAAGTCTGCTTTGGCAAAGCTTCTTAACGAGGGCTAATTAAAAGTCTACAATTGAAGGTTAACGGTTTTGGTGCTCAGCCAAATCCGTTAATTTTTTTATAATTATAATTGTAAACTTTCTCTTATAGGGTTTGACTTTTGATGTCTTTTATCGTATAATCAGTATGATGAATTTTAAGTTTAAGGAGGCAAAACCATGGAGAAAGTAAAAAAGATATTAAAGATTGTTGCAATTGTAATTGCTGTTGCCGGAGCTGTTGCAGGAATAGCATTTGCAGTAAAGAAGATTATTGACAAGAAAAAGGCTGCGGCTGATGAACCCGACAACTACGTTTCATGCTCATGCTGTGATGCAGCACCCGTAGTTGAAGTTGCAGCAGAGCCTGTAGCAGAGGAAGCGGAAGCTCCTGCGGCTGAATAAAAGCTTATGTCTGCGGTGAAAACACCGCAGACTTTTTTATTTTTCTTTTGGTCTTGAGAGCAGGGATGCTATCAGACCGCACAGAACAGCTACGGTGATTCCGGCAGCTGATGCGGTCAAGGGCCCGGTGAGTATACCTATAGGTCCTTTCTCGGCAATGGCTTCTTTGATACCCTTTACCATTGTGAATCCGAATCCTGTCAGGGGAATAGTGGCTCCCGCACCTGCCCATTCTACTAGCGGAGCGTAAACTCCGACGGCGCCGAGCACTACCCCCAGAACAACGAAGCCCACCAATATACGGCCGGGAGTCAGTTTGGTGGTGTCCATTATTATCTGGCCGACGGCGCAAATGGCACCGCCAACGGCAAAAGCTTTTAAAAAATCAAGGAATATGTCCATTTTTCACTCATCCTTTCGCATACAGAACGAAGTTTTATGTGTTAATATTCTTTCAAAAGCACTTCTGAATATGCGGATAAAAGGTCGGGTAAGGAAAATAAAAGAGAAGTTTAAAAAATATTTGCAAATTAACTATTGACAAATGGGAAGAATGTTAATAATATCTATAGTGTAAACATTTTGTTTGAGCTAAAAATTATTTTGGTTTTAAGGAGAAATGAAAATGTCAACATTTGAAAGAGTACAGAAGATTATCTGCGAGCAGCTCGAGATAGATCGTCATCTCGTAACTGAGGATGCAACAATTTCAGGCGATCTTGGTGCAGACAGCCTTGATCTTGTTGATCTTGCTATGTCTATAGAAGAGGAATTCAACATTGAAGTTCCCGATGATGCTCTTGACAACGTAAGAACAGTTAGTGACATTGTAAAGTTCATCGACGAGCAGGAATAATTTTAACGATTTAAAAAGGCTGTTTCATGTTGAATGAAACAGCCTTTTTTATGCCGCAGACCGATAAAATTTGCGCATAACTGCGTTACGAGAACCCGTTTGCTCGGTTACGTACAACACGTACGCGCCCTCGCAACCGGAACCTCAAGCCTTGTTCTGCACAAATTTTCTCAGTCGGCTATCGGTAAGCACTTTTTAGACGCAGACCGATAAAATTTGCACATTTGCACCACGAAAGGAGAGGTTCAGATGATTCTCAAAAATGCGGAAATATTTGACGGTGAGTTTAACCGTCAGAAAGCGGATATAAGAATAGAGGACGGGAAGATTGTAGAAATAGGTGAAAATCTCAACGGCAGTGAAGAGACGGATTTTAGCGGATGCGTTATACTGCCCGGATTTATCGATGTTCATATTCACGGTTGCGGCGGTGCGGATTTCAGCGATGCTAAGGATGATACGCTGGAAAAAATGTCTGCGATGCTGGCATCGTTCGGAGTCACATCATTCTGCCCTGCTACAATGACTTTGCCCTATGAGGATATCGAAAAGGCGTTTTTCTGTGCGGCTCAATACAAGGGCAAAGAGGTCGGTGCATATATTCACGGAATCAATATGGAGGGTCCGTTCCTTTCGGTTGAAAGAAGAGGTGCACAACCTGAAGAGTATATAAAGAAGCCCGATATAGAAGAATTTAAAAAACTTAATGATATTTGTAATATAAGCCTTGTTTCGCTCGCTCCCGAGGTAGAGGGTGCGATAGAATTTGCACGTGAGGCATCGAAGGTGAGTACTGTGTCGGCGGCTCATACCGTTGCTACATATGAGCAGGCAAAGTTAGGTTATGAGAACGGGATAACGCATACGACGCATCTTTTAAACGGAATGAACCCCATATCCAACCGCACTCCCGGACCGGCTGTTGCGGCTTTGAATGCACAGCATTCGACAGCAGAACTTATAAGTGACGGCATTCATATTCATCCTGAGTATCTTGCATTGCTTTATCGCATTCTTGGGGAAGACAGGTCGGTAGTTGTCAGCGACTCAATGCGTGCTTCAGGTATGGGCGATGGCGAATACACTCTCGGAGGCCAGACTGTGTATGTCAAAGACGGTAAGGCTACTTTGAGTGACGGAACAATTGCGGCAAGCACAACAAATGTGTTTGACGAATTTAAAAATCTGATAAGCTTCGGAGTGCCGCTCAGGCAGGCTTTGAAGTCCTGCACAATCAATCCTGCACGTGCCATTGGTGTTGAGGATATTGCAGGAAGTATTGAAGTGGGCAAGAACGCAGACCTTCTGGTGATGAACGCTGATTTGAGTGAACGTATAGCGGTTTATATAAAGGGCAGGAAAGTATAACACTTTCGGATTGTATTGTTACCTTAAGCACATTGGTTGAAAAACTGATGTGCTTTTTGTTTTAAACCATGTCCAAAAGGTAAAATTTGTGATATAATATATAAGATATATTAATCCCTCGGGAGGTCGGACATGAATTTTCTTGTTATTGACGGTAACAGCATCCTCAACCGTGCGTTTTACGGGATAAAAATACTGACAACCAAGGACGGCAGGTTTACAAATGCCATCTACGGTTTTATGAATATCTATCTGCGACTTAAGGAGGAGTGTTCTCCCGATGCGGTTGCGGTAGCTTTTGACGTGAAGGCACCGACTTTCCGTCACGAAATGTACGACGGATATAAGGCGACGAGAAAAGGTATGCCTGCCGAGCTTGCCCAACAGCTTCCTGTTATAAAGGAATTGCTTACAGCTCTTGGTGTTTCAGTTGTCGAAAAACCCGGTTATGAGGCTGATGACATTCTCGGCACACTCGCAAAACACAGCGGAGATGATGTGTGCACAATAGCTACGGGAGACAGGGACAGTCTGCAGCTGGTGTCTGACAGCGTCAATGTTTTGCTTGCCTCAACTAAGATGGGCAGGGCAGTTACAGAGAGATATACTCCTGCGGCGGTTTTTGAAAAATACGGTGTTGAGCCTGAAAAGCTTATAGACATCAAGGCTCTCATGGGTGACGCTTCCGACAACATTCCCGGAGTTTCGGGTATCGGTGAAAAGACAGCAGGAAGTCTTGTCAGCAGTTTCGGAACAATAGAAGAGATATATGAAAAAATTGATGAAATAGATGTTCGTCCCGCTGTGCGTGAGAAGCTCAAAGCGGATAGGGATATGGCGTTCTTAAGCAAGAAACTCGGCACTATCAACTGTGATATTCCGATAGAAAAGAATACGTCCGAATATATTCTGAAAAAGCCTGATAATTTTAAAGTTACAAAAATGCTTGCCGACCTTGAAATGTTCAAACTCATTGACCGTCTCGGACTTGAGATATCTGATGCCGCACACGCAGAGCAGGAAGAGGTGAAAGCTGTTGCGGTGTGCGAGGAAACGGATTTGTCTTTGCTTATGAGCCGCATAAAGTCTGACGGCGAGTGCTATTTCCTCTGGGATGAGGAGAAGTGTTGGTTCGATTTTTCGGATAAGGTTGTATTTGTAAGCTGTGAAAAAGAGGATTTCTATCCGTTTTTCATAAAGTTGCTTGAAGATAAAAAGATAAAGAAATATACATCTGATATTAAAAAGTTATATAGCTTTGCTGCGGCTTGTTCTTCAAGGGCAGAGTCGCTGTGCGGTGACGTGCAGCTTGCAGGATACGTGCTCAACCCTTCGTCAAATTCTTACGATGTGCTTCGCCTTGCAGGTGAGTACGGTGCAGTTGTGCCCGTTGAGGGTGAGTACGAGGGTGCAAAACCTGCAGCGTGTTTAAGACGTCTGTTTGCAGTTATGAACGAGAAGATTGCTCAGAACGGGCAGGAACATCTTCTTAATGATATAGAATTGCCGCTTGCACGGGTGTTGGCGTCTATGGAGCGGATCGGTTTTGCGGTTGACAGTGACGGTATAGCTCGATTCGGTGAAGATCTCGGCGAGAGAATTGCGGATATAGAGGCTGAAATTTATAAACTGACAGGTTATGAGTTTAACTTGAATTCTCCCAAACAGCTCGGAGAAGCACTGTTTGAAAAGTTGGGACTGCCTGCAAAGAAAAAGACAAAGAGCGGATATTCGACCGATGCACAGGTGCTCGAATCCCTTGCGGACAAGCATCCCGTAGTGCGTGATATTCTGGAGTACAGAACGCTCTCCAAGCTCAAGTCGACATACTGTGATGGGCTTTTGAAAGTTATAGGTGAGGATGGCCGAATACATTCAACACTCAATCAGACTGAAACCAGAACGGGACGAATTTCTTCAACAGAGCCCAATCTTCAGAATATACCTGTGCGTTCGCCGCTCGGCAGAGAGATGAGAAGATTTTTTGTAGCGGCTCCGGGTTGCGTGCTCGTGGATGCGGACTACTCGCAGATTGAACTGCGTGTACTGGCTCATATTTCGGGTGATGAGCACATGACCGAAGCGTTCAATAACGGCACGGATATTCATACCGTTACGGCTTCCGAGGTGTTTGATATGCCGCCGCAACTTGTCACGCCGATTATGAGAAGTCGGGCAAAGGCTGTCAATTTCGGAATAGTCTACGGCATAGGAGCTTTTTCGTTGGCAAAGGATATCGGAGTGACGAGGGCCGAGGCTGATGAATATATAAAGGGTTATCTCAACCATTATTCGGGAGTAAACGAATATATGGAGCGTGTAGTCGGAAACGCAAAAGAGACGGGTTATGCTCAAACTATATTTGCACGTCGCCGCTATTTGCCTGAGCTTACTGCATCAAACGCCATGACACGTGCATTCGGCGAGCGTGTTGCACGCAATATGCCTATTCAGGGTACAGCGGCTGATATAATCAAGGTTGCGATGATAAAGGTTTACAAGACGCTTAAAGAACAAAACCTTGCGGCAAGACTTATTATGCAGGTGCACGATGAACTGATAGTCGAAGCTCCTGAAAACGAGGCGTCACAGGTGGCACGGATTCTGAAAAATGAAATGGAAAATGCTGTAGCTTTAAGCGTTGCATTGACCGCCGACGTCCACAGCGGAAAGACCTGGTACGAAGCAAAAGAATAAAAAACTCAAATGTGCGGATAAACATCGGTGTTATCCGCACACTTTTTTCATATTATTATACCGACTGTTTTAACGGGGGTAATGATATGGATTTTTTTGATTTGCACTGTGATACTGTGACTGAATGTATGAATCAAGGAGAAAGTTTGCGTGAAAACAGCTTACATCTGTCTCTTAACCGTGCATCGGTTTTTGAAAAATGGTGTCAGGTTTTTGCGATATTTGTGCCCGACAGTTTAAATGAAGATGAAGCTGCCGAATATTTTGATAAAGGATGCGACTTTTTGCTTAAAGAAATCTCAGAAAACGAAGATAAAATAGCTCTGTGCAAAACATCTGAAGATTTAAGAACGGTTTCGCAAAACGGCAGATGTGCGGCTTTGCTGGCAATGGAAAACTCAAAGGCCGTAACTTCAGTGTCCGGACTTTCAAAGTTATATGAACTCGGATTGCGTGTCATAACGCTTACCTGGAACGGTGCCAATGCGGCAGGCGGCGGAGTTAGAAGCGGCGGCGGACTTACAGCGTGGGGTATAGAGCTTGTGCGTGCGGCTGAATCTTTTGGGATTGTTGTCGACGCTTCACATCTCAGTGATGCCGCTTTCTGGGATTTGACAAGAGTATCGACAGCTCCGTTTATCGCAAGTCATTCAAACGCCCGTGAGGTTTTATATAACAGACGTTCACTTACAGATGAGCAGATAAAACACATCGTAAAAATCGGCGGACTTATCGGGCTTAATTTTTACAGCGAGTTTCTCGGCGGCAAAGGCGGCATGGCAGAGCTGTTGCGACATGCAAGACATATGTTGAATTTGGGTGCGGAAGATGTGCTGTGCATAGGCTCTGATTTTGACGGAGCACAAATAGATGCAGAGCTTGCAGGAATAGAGAAAATACCGTATGTAAGACAGTATTTTGTGCAAAACGGGATACCCTCATCTCTTTGCGATAAAATATTTTTTGAAAATGCATTTAACTTCTTTGAAAATGTTTTACAACCGTAATATGATGTGGTATAATTTAGTGTAATTTATTAGTAAAAGGAAGATTCTTATGCGCTATACGAGTACAAGAGATAAAAATGTAAGTGTTGAGTCAGCACAGGCTATTGCCGCAGGTATATCTGCGGACGGCGGATTGTTTGTGCCTGTTGAGATACCCAAACTTACCCTTGATGAAATTGCCGCTATGGCAAATTTCAGTTATATAGAGCGTGCAAAACGCATTCTTTCCCTTTACCTCACCGATTTTACGGCAGAAGAGCTTGATTGGTGTGTGTCTGGTGCTTACGGCGGAGGTAAATTTTCATCTGAGGAGATAGCTCCCATATATGAGCTTCGTGAGGGTGAGGAGATACTTGAGCTCTGGCGCGGTCCTACTTGTGCGTTCAAGGATATGGCTTTGCAGTTGCTTCCGAGACTCATGACTGTTGCTGTTAAAAAGACGGACGGCACACGCGAAACAGTTATTCTTGTTGCGACTTCCGGTGATACAGGCAAAGCCGCACTTGAAGGATTTAAGGATGTAGAGGGTACACGCATTCTTGTTTTCTATCCCGTTGACGGAGTCAGTCCCATGCAGAAATTGCAGATGACAACGCAGGAGGGCAAAAACGTATCGGTCTGTGCTATCGAGGGCAACTTTGACGATGCACAGACAGGAGTCAAGACTATTTTCACGGATAAAGCAATCGGTGAGAAGCTTGATGCTAACGGTATGGCTTTCTCGTCTGCAAACTCAATCAACTGGGGACGTCTTGTTCCGCAGATAGTGTATTATTTTTCCGCTTATTGCGACATGCTTAAAAAGGGCAAGATAAACGCAGGAGATAAGATAAATATAGTTGTTCCCACAGGTAACTTCGGAAATATCCTTGCGGCATATTATGCTTACGAAATGGGCATGCCTGTTAATAAGCTTATCTGTGCATCGAACAAAAACCGTGTTCTGACGGATTTCTTTGAGACGGGTGTATATGATATCAACCGTGATTTCTACACCACATCGTCACCGTCAATGGACATTCTGATTTCCAGCAACCTTGAGAGACTTCTCTATATTGCAGGCGGATGTTCGGATGAGTTTGTCCGTTCAATGATGTCAAAGCTTAAAGCTGACGGTAAATATGAGATTCCGAGCGATGTTATGGCAAAAATAAGTGCTCTGTTCACCTCGGGTTGCTGTGACGATGAGGGAACAAAGCGTACTATAAAAGATGTTTTTGAAAAGTATGATTATCTGTGTGATACCCATACAGCAGTAGCTGTTGATGTGTATGAAAGATATGCAAAGGAGAGCGGAGATGCTACTCCGACCGTTATTGCTTCCACAGCCAATCCGTTCAAGTTCAGTGCAAGTGTACTTGAGGCGATAGACCCGTGTAAAGTAGAAGGCCTTGACGAGTTTTCTATGGTTAGCGAGCTTGGAAACGCTACGGGTGTATGCTGCCCTGCACAGCTTGCAAATCTTCGCGATAAAGAAGTAAGATTTACGGGTGTCTGCAACAGGGACAGCATGGAGAAGGTCGTGTTTGAGCTTCTCGGAATCTGATTTAGTTCACAGGGAGTTCCCTGTGTTAAAGTTTTAGCAACCGCAATCTTTCTTGTTCTCGTTCATTTTGAACGTAGCGCAGAGAGTATCCTGGCTGTTGCAAGCGTTTGTGTTGCCGATTTCTATTTGACCGGCAGTACACTTGTAATCGTCGGCGTGGTATACACAGTTGCTGGCTTTGCAGTGGATTTCCTTGATTACCTTATCCATTTTATTACCTCCGAATTTTTTTGCGGACAGATGTCCACAAGTGTATTTTTGCCCGCAGGATGTCGGAATATTATTTGAAGAACCGGAGAGACAGATGTCACTTTTTGTTATAGCTGATACGCATTTATCGTTGTCTGCGGACAAGCCTATGGATATTTTTGACGGCTGGACGGATTATCAGCAACGGCTTGAAAAAAATTGGAGAGCTGTTGTTGATGAAGAAGATACGGTTGTAATTCCTGGCGATGTTTCGTGGGCGATGAGTTTGTCGCAGGCGGTTGAGGACTTTCGGTTTCTGGATTCGCTACCGGGCAAAAAGATAATCATGAAAGGCAATCATGATTATTGGTGGACAACCATGCGGAAAATGGAAAATTTTTTAAAAGAGAATGAGTTTGATACTATATCGATTCTGCACAACAACGCATACCGAGTTGGCGATATAGCTGTCTGCGGAAGCAGAGGCTGGTTTTTTGATGCAGAAGAGGATGCCGATAAAAAGGTGATTCTGCGTGAGGCAGGTCGTTTGAGGGCTTCGATTGAGGCGGCACTGAAACTCGGCGGAGAGCCCGTGGCGTTTTTGCATTATCCGCCTGTTAGCCAGACGCAGGTGTGCGGTGAGATATATGATGTGCTTGTGAAATACGGTATAAGGCATTGCTATTACGGTCATCTTCATTCTTACTCGACCCGTACTGCTTTTACGGGTGAAAAGGACGGTATAAAGTTCTCGCTTATATCGGGAGATTATCTTGAATTTTTGCCAAGGCTCGTAATGGTTTAGCTTGTTCTTGCCATATGGAGATTACGCTCATATGGGAGATGCCGGAATAGAAGTAGAAGAGGTTTTAATAGAATAATAAATTGAATATAGAAACTTGTAAACCGTAAATGTGTGTTAGTATGATATGATATTTTATATAGGTGACAGTTATGGAAATAAAAGAGTATGAAGAAAAATATGCAAAAGGAATGTCAGAGATTATATTAAGTAATTTATATACTATAACTGTAAAAGATCATGGAAAAGAGGTCGTAGATAGAATAGCTAGACATTTTACCGAAGAAGAAATAAAAAAGAATTTTCCCGGACGAATTAAATGTTTGGTTGCAGTAGATGGAGACATAGTGTTGGGGACAGCAAGTATAGACAATGTAAAAAGTATGTACGGTGTTCGAGTAGAAAATTCAAATAATAAATATATAATACTTACTGTTTTTACGCATCTTGAATATCAAAAACGAGGTATTGGTAAAGCCCTTATACAAAAAATAGATGAATATGCTGAAATGATTGGTGCAGCAGCAGTACTTATACCGGCATCAGTTTATGGACTTGAATTTTATAGAAAACTTGGTTATGACTTTTATAATGGAAATTCTTCACAAAATGAAGATGGTGAATATATATTGTCAAAACATTTTAATAAAAAATAAAAAAGAATTAAGGAATTATAATTCGTGTGCGTAACCGATAGTTGCCCTCTATAGGCGGTTGTAATGAAAAAAAGTTGCAATACGACGTTAAATTCGGCAAAAAAATGAAAAAATAATGTAGAAATTTTTGCATATATTTGGTATAATCTCATAGTTAGCGTGTATATTGGGAGGAAAAAAACAATGAGTTTAAAAACATCAAACAAAACAGACACAAATGTCTACACACTGGAAATCGAGATTGACGCTAAATCTTTCAGAGATGCTGTTGTAAAGTCTTACAATAAGGCTAAGAACAAGATAGCCATTCCCGGCTTCCGTAAGGGCAAGGCACCTCTCTCAATTGTTGAGAAGATTTACGGCAAAGACGTATTCTATGAGGATGCTCTCGAGCTTCTTTTCCCTGAGGTTGTTGCCGATGCTTATAAAGAGGCAGGCATCACTCCTGTTGACAGCCCCAGAGATGTCGATGTTAAGACAATCGGTGAGGACGGCGTACTGTTTGAAATAAAAGTTACAGTTAAGCCCGAAGATGTAAAAATTTCTGCTTATAAGGGACTTGAGGCTGAAAAAGCTGAAGTCAGCGTAACAGCAGAAGAGGTTGACGCTGAAATCAACAATATGAGAGAGCGCAACTCAAGAACAGTCAGCGTTGAGGACAGAGCTGCTCAGGACGGCGATATAGCAGTTATCGATTTTGAGGGCTTTGTTGACGATAAGGCTTTCGAGGGCGGTAAAGGTGAGAACTTCAACCTTACTCTCGGTTCAGGCCAGTTCATTCCCGGCTTCGAGGAGCAGATAGTCGGACACAACATCGGCGAGAGCTTTGACATCAATGTCAAGTTCCCCGAGGAGTATGCTCCCGAGCTTGCAGGCAAGAATGCTGTTTTCAAGATTACACTTCACGAGATAAAGGTCAAAGAGCTTCCCGAGCTTGACGATGAGTTCGCAAAGGATCTCGGCGAGTATGAGACAGTTGACGAGCTCAAGAAGGGCGTTGAGGCTGATATACTCAATCGCAAGCAGTCAGATGCTGACAAGGCTTTCGAAGCAAAGGTTATGGAAGCACTTGTTGCAAATGTTGAGGCTGATATTCCCGAGGTTATGTTCGACAACAGAAAAGAAGAGAACATCAATAACTTTGCACAGAGAATTGCTCAGCAGGGCCTTGATATAGACACATACCTTTCTTACATGGGTATGGAGAAAGAGGCTTTTGAAGCTTCTATGCGTGAGCAGGCAGTTTCTCAGGTTAAGCTTGACCTTGCTTTCGAGAAGATTGCCGAGATTGAGAAGATTGAAGTTTCTGCAGAGGATATTGATGTTGAATACGGCAAGCTTGCTGAGATGTACAGCATCGAAGTTGATAAGATAAAGAACCTTATCGCCGAGGATATGCTTAAGGCAGATCTCCTTACAGAGAAAGTTATGAACTTTGTAACAGAGAATGCAAAGGCATTGAAAGCCGGCAAGAAGCCTGCAGCAAAGAAAGCTCCTGCAAAGAAAGCAGCAGCCAAGAAAGATGAGGCTGAGGAGAAACCTGCTGCAAAGAAACCTGCCGCAAAGAAGACAGCAGCAAAGAAGGACGAGGCTGAGGCTGAAAAGAAGCCCGCAGCAAAAAAGGCTCCTGCAAAGAAGACTGCTGCAAAGAAAGACGAGGCTGAAGCAGAGAAGAAGCCTGCTGCAAAGAAGACAACAGCAAAAAAGAAAGCAGCCGATGCTGAATAATTTTTGCAAAACAATACTATAATTAATCCGGTACTGCGTTCCTGCTTTTAAATTTGGAACGCAGTACACGCAATAAGCAAGACTATTTTATTTTAAGGAGGAAAAAATAATGGCATTGGTACCTTACGTTGTTGAACAGACCAATAGGGGAGAGCGTTCATACGATATTTTTTCCCGCCTGTTAAGCGACAGAATTATTGTCCTCTCAGACGAAATCAATGATGCGACAGCGAGTGTTGTTGTAGCACAGCTTCTGTTTCTTGAGGGCCAGGATGCTGAAAAGGACATCAGCCTTTACATCAACAGTCCCGGCGGTTCGGTAACAGCAGGTTTGGCTATATACGATACAATGCAGTTCATCAAGTGCGATGTTTCGACTATATGCATGGGCATGGCGGCTTCAATGGGAGCATTTCTGTTTGCCGCAGGAGCAAAGGGCAAGCGTCTTATCCTGCCCAACAGTGAAGTTATGATTCACCAGCCGCTTGGCGGTGCGAAAGGTCAGGCAACCGAGATTAAGATTGCCGCAGACCACATCCTTAAGACAAGAGACCGCCTCAACAAAATCCTTGCCGAGAACATGGGCAAACCCATTGAGTTTGTTGAGCGTGAGACCGAAAGAGATAATTTCCTTACCGCAGAGCAGGCCATTGAGTATGGCATAGCGGACAAAATAATTTATAAAAGATAATCCGGAGGGCGACTATGCCGCGAGATGATGACAGAAGAGAAAGAACCGTTCAGTGTTCCTTTTGTAAAAAGACTCAGGACCAGGTAGATAAGCTTATCGCAGGTCCGGGAGTTTATATCTGCAACGAGTGTGTTGAGCAGTGTCTGACCATTATCGAGGATGATGACCACCGTGCGTCACGTCGCAAGGGTCAACAGCGTCCGAGTGACAAGCCTCTGCCCAAGCCCCATGAGATAAAGGCGAAGCTTGATGAGTATGTCATCGGGCAGGATGCTGCGAAGAAAGCGTTGAGTGTTGCCGTTTATAACCACTATAAGCGTATAAACTCGGCGAAAGATACGGATGTTGAAATTCAGAAGAGCAATATAGTTCTGCTCGGCCCGACGGGTGTGGGTAAAACTATGCTTGCTCAGACTCTTGCAAAGATACTCGACGTGCCTTTTGCGATAGCCGATGCCACTACTCTTACAGAGGCCGGATATGTCGGTGAAGACGTTGAGAATATTCTGTTGCGTATTATCCAGGCGGCAGATTACGATATAGAGCGTGCTGAACGCGGAATAATCTATGTCGATGAGATTGACAAGATTGCAAGAAAGTCAGAAAACCCGTCTATCACAAGGGATGTCAGCGGTGAGGGTGTACAGCAGGCATTGCTTAAGATTATCGAGGGAACTGTTGCGAATGTTCCTCCGCAGGGCGGAAGAAAGCATCCCCAGCAGGATTTCATTCAGGTTGACACATCGAACATCTTGTTTATCTGCGGCGGTGCTTTTGACGGTATTGAAAAGATAATAGAAAAGCGAATCGGCGGTTCTGCGCTCGGATTCAATGCCGATGTCAAGGGAAAGAATGAGATTAAGAAGAGCGACTTGCTTTCAAAGGTTATGCATCATGACCTTGTAAAGTTCGGCATTATCCCCGAACTTGTGGGTAGACTTCCTGTTCTTACTTCTCTTGAGGAACTTGACAAGACTGCACTTGTTCGAATACTCACAGAGCCCAAGAATGCAATTACGAAGCAGTACAAGGCTTTGTTTGACATCGACGGAGTTGAGCTTGATTTTGACATTGGTGCACTTGAGGCAATCGCCAGCAAAACTCTTGAAAAAGAGACGGGAGCGAGAGGTCTTCGTTCGATAATGGAGGAGGTTTTACTTCCCGTTATGTATGACATTCCGTCAGACCCGACCATTGAGCGAGTTGCCATAACTGCCGGCTGTGTCAACAATAATATTCCGCCGCTCATTGAGCGCAATCCCGGAAGACGCAAACACGTCAGAGACGCAGGCTGATAATATCGGAACACATTTCGCTTTGGTGGAGTGTGTTCCTTTTTGCTTTTTGTTTTAATTTCTTTACATATTCAGGATGATATGTTACCTTATATACATAAAAACCCATGGGGGTATCGTGATGATAGCAGTAGTGGATTACGGAGCGGGCAACCTGCATAGCGTTGTCAATGCTCTAAAGTTTATAGGTGTACCTTGTAAGGTTACAAAGGATGCCGCTGATATTGAGGCAGCACAGGGAGTAATTCTTCCCGGCGTAGGCTCGTTTGAGGATGCACTTGTGAATATGGAGAAAAGCGGACTTACCCAGGTCGTTTGTGATGCGGCAAAGAGCGGAAAGCCGTTTTTGGGCATATGTTTAGGTATGCAGATGCTTTTTGACAGCTCTGAGGAAAGCCCGGGAGTAAAAGGTCTGTCCTTGTTACCCGGAGCTTTATATAAAATTCCTGCAAACGGTGTCAAAGTGCCGCATATGGGTTGGAACTCTCTTGAAATAAAAAAGCCCGACGGCATATTTGAGGGTTTGCCGCAGGATACCTTTGTCTATTTTGTTCACTCATACTATCTCAAAGCTGAAAATGAAAGCGATGTTTCGGCAAGAACATTCTACTCTGTTTCTATAGATGCGGCGGTTTCGCGCGGCAATCTTTTCGGTGTTCAGTTTCACCCGGAAAAGAGCGGTGAGGCAGGACTTCAGATGCTCAGAAACTTTGCACGTCTTTGTGGGGAGGAAGTTGAATAATGTATGCTAAAAGAATAATTCCCTGCCTTGACGTCAAAAACGGCAGAGTAGTTAAGGGCGTAAGCTTTGTAAATCTTCGTGATGCAGGTGACCCCGTTGAGTGTGCTGTGCAGTATAACGAAGTAGGCGCAGATGAGTTGGTGCTTCTGGATATAACGGCCACACATGAGGGACGCTCGACAATGATTGATATAGTCGAACGGGTTGCGAGCAGTATTTTTATTCCGTTTACAGTTGGTGGCGGAATAAGGGAGCTTGATGATTTTACAGCCATGCTCCGTGCAGGTGCGGACAAGGTTTCGGTAAACTCGGCGGCTGTCAGAAATCCGAAGCTCATAGAGCAGGCGGCATATAAATTCGGCAGTCAGTGCGTGGTCTGTGCTATTGATGCCAAACGTAACGGCGATTCGTGGGAAGTTTATCTTAACGGTGGTAGAATACCTACGGGAATTGATGCACTTGAGTGGGCGAAAGAAGCTGAAAACCGTGGTGCAGGTGAGATTCTTCTGACAAGCATGGACTGCGACGGACAGAAGAGCGGATATGACAATGAGCTTACACGGTCTGTGTCCGAACGAGTGGGCATTCCCGTTATAGCATCGGGCGGAGCAGGAGCTCTTGAACACTTTTATGATGCTTTTACCAAGGGTAGTGCAGATGCTGTGCTTGCGGCATCGTTGTTCCACTTTAACGAAATATCTATTCCTGAGCTTAAAGCTTATCTTTCGGGCAAGGGAGTTTCGGTAAGACTTTAATAAGAAAGGTAATTGCTATGAATATATATAAAGGTATCGCACCGCAGTCGGATTATCAGAAGCTGATGGATATGCTTGACCTTACATTTTTTGCCGATGACGATGAACCTGTAAGGGATTTTCTCTCACTTCTTCCGGGACTGTATAAGCCCGAATATGACCCGTGTTCAAAGAACTATGTTGTCAAAGAAGACGATGAGATGTGTGCCGCTGTCGGGTTTTACACATATAACGTGCAGGCGGCAGACGAAAGACTTATCTTTTCGGGCATCGGCAATGTTGCTGTTCATCCCGACCACCGTTCAAAGGGTTACATGATTGATTGCATGAACGGCGCCATTGAGGAGATGTCAAAGCTTGGTGCGGACGTCAGCCTGCTTGGTGGTCAGAAACAGAGATACGGCTATTTTGGTTTTGAGCCTGCAGGCATAGGTGCACATTTTGAAGTGAACAAAACCAACTTACGTCACGTTTTCGGAAAAGATGCAAAGAGTGGCCTTACAGTAAAAGAGGTGGGTATAAACGACGGTGCAGAGCTTGAATTTATTGCCTCTATATATAAAAGCAAGCCTTTTTATGTTGACAGACCGCAGAATATGCTTTATGACATTTTGTGTGCAGGCTGCGGTCATCCGTATATAGTTTCGGACGGCGATACACCCGTTGGATATTTTGCTTTTAACCGTTACGGTGCCGTTTCGGAGTTTGGTTGCAAGTGTGCCAAGGATGCAGGCAGAGTAGCTATGGCAATAATTGAGTTTACGGATAAAAGCATAAACATTCGTGTGCCTGTATTTGACCGTGAGCTTATAAACGAGTTGCTTAAAGTTTGCGAGGGTGACGGAGTTTATCACCCCGAGATGTTTATGATATTGAATTTTGAAAACACTGTCAGAGCTTTCCTGAAAGTCAGAGCAACATATGAAAAGCTTTGCGACGGTGAAACCACGCTGTTGATTCACGGTGCTCGAGGCGATGAGCAAATAAACATAAAAGTGCGTGACAATAATGTTACTGTTTCAAAGTGCAGCGGTGAATATGATATGGAGCTCGATGCTCTTGAGGCCACAAGGCTTTTGTTCAGCATAAACAGTGTAAAGCGAGATGCCTTTACACCTGCTGTAAGAAGTTGGTTGCCGCTTCCGATATACTGCTATCCCTGCGATGCCGTATAAGTTCTTTTTGTCCTATTCACACAACAGCTTCCTAATGATATTTTAAATGAGGAAACGATATGAACAACAAAACAGACCGCCATTTGGCGGCACTTGAATTTGATAAAATTCTTGCTCGGTTAGCGGATTATACTGCTTGTCCCGATGCGAGAGAGTTGGCTCTTTCTCTGCGTCCCGAGAGCGATTTGTCTCTGGCGCAGGCATTGCTTAATCAGACCCGCGATGCTCATATGCTGCTTGCACGTTTCGGAGGTCCGTCGTTCAGCGGACTGAAGAATGTAAACAATGCGGCGGCACGTGCAGCGGCAGGCAGTGTACTGTCTATGAAAGAACTGCTTGATGTTGCGGGTGTATTGCGAGTAGTGAGGGGACTTACACAGTGGCGCAGTACCAACGCAGGAGTGGAGTCCATACTCGATTCACTTTTCGGAGCCCTTTCGCCCAACAAGTTTTTGGAAACGGAGATAACCACGGCAATTCTCTCTGAGGAGGAGATTTCCGATTCGGCATCTCCCGAATTATATGAAATACGTCGTAAAATCCGTGTTCAGGAGTCAAAGGTCCGTGAACAGCTTGACAAAATAACTCACTCTGCACACTATTCAAAGTTTATGCAGGAGAACATTATCACCCAGCGTAACGGACGTTATGTTGTGCCTGTTAAGGCGGAGCACAGAGGAGAGGTGCAGGGTCTTGTCCATGATACCTCGTCTTCGGGTGCAACGGTTTTTGTCGAGCCGATGCCTGTTGTTGAGGCGAACAATGAAATAAAGGTTTTGCGTTCAAAGGAAAAGGATGAGATTGAGCGTATTCTGACAATGCTCTCGGCTAATGTCGGCGAGTTTGAAGAGTCGATAAAGAGCAGTTACGAGTGTGCGGTTGAGCTCAACTTAATCTTTGCAAAAGCACAGTATGCTTACAGCATCAGTGCCACAATTCCCGAACTTAATGACAGGGGCGAAATCGAACTGCGTGCGGCACGGCATCCGCTTATTGATAAGGATAAGGTTGTGCCGGTTGATATTCGTCTGGGAACGGATTTTGACACTCTTGTAATAACGGGCCCCAATACGGGCGGTAAGACCGTTTCGATTAAAACTATCGGCTTGCTTTCACTTATGGCTATGAGCGGATTAATGATCCCTGCAGGCGACAGAAGCCGCCTTTCGGTTTTTGATGAGGTGTTGGCGGATATAGGTGACGAGCAGTCGATTGAGCAGTCGCTGTCGACGTTTTCAGCTCATATGACAAATATAATTGAGATTATGAAAGTTTCAGGCGAGCGAAGCCTTGTGCTTATAGATGAGCTCGGAGCAGGAACAGATCCCGTTGAGGGTGCGGCTCTGGCTATGGCAGTGCTTGAAGATTTACACTTTATGGGTGCGAAGATTGCGGCCACCACCCACTATGCGGAACTCAAAGCTTATGCACTTGAGACACCGAGGGTTGAAAACGGCTGCTGTGAGTTTGATGTTTCGACGCTTTCACCTACTTACAGACTGCTTATAGGCGTGCCCGGACGTTCTAATGCACTTGCCATATGTGAGCGTCTCGGCATGGAAAACAGGGTAGTTGAGCGAGCTAAAGAGTTTGTTGATAATGAAAATGTCCGATTTGAGGACGTTGTTGATAAGCTTGAGAGTACCCGCCGCCGTATGGAAGAGGAGCATGAGCGGGCAAAGGAGATGTCCGCTAAAGCGGAGCAAGAGCTCAAAGCGGCACAACGCCGTCTTGAAGAGGTTGAAAAAATCAGGGACGAGGAGATTAAGAAAGCCAAGGAGCAAGCGGCTAAGCTTACATCTCAGGCGAAACGTGAAAGCTATGCTCTTCTCGACGAGCTTGACAAGCTTAAAAAGGAGAAAGAAAAGACCAAAGATGCCGCAGAGCTTGCCCGACGTGCACGTGCTGCAGTCAAGAAAGGTTTGGGTGCTATCGATGAAGCGGCTGACCCGATAATTGGTGCAGGTATAGATGATGAAAATTATGTCTTACCACGGGATTTGGTCGAGGGTGATACTGTTATTATCGCAGATATAGGCCAGCAGGCTACTGTTCTTTCTTCGGTGGACAAGAACGGAAATGTAGAAGTCAGAACAGGTGCTGTAAAGACACGTGTAAAGCTTAAAAATCTTCGTCTTGTTGAGAATGCCCCGAAGAAGAGCAACACATCGGGAGCACGCCGTACGGGTGTTGAGAGCAAGATGAACATGAGTGCCTCATCACGTCTTGATGTGCGTGGAATGACTGTTGATGACTGCATTCTTGAGCTTGACAGATATATTGATTATCTCTTGAGAATGGGGCTTTCCGAGTTTACGATAGTTCACGGCAAGGGTACGGGAGCGTTGCGTTCTGCTGTCAAGCAGTATCTTAAGAAATCGCAGTTTGTAAAGAACTTCAGGCTGGGCGTCTACGGCGAGGGAGAAGACGGTGTAACCATAGTTGAACTCAGGTGAAAAAGTGCTTGAAGGCGTCGGAAAAATCCTGTTCCTTCGGTATAGGAATTCGATGTGGAAAAACACCTTTTCAACGGCAAAAAACAAGAAAATTAAAAAATTTTTTAAAAAAGTTTTCCACATAGCTTTAGCACGATAAATAGCATATATTGGTAACTTTTGTCGCATTCGGCACAACAGATTGAGTTGGAAAAGTTTTCCTCACGAAAATTAAAGTTTTCCACATTTTAAATGTTGAAAACTTGCCGATTTTAAAGGAAAAATACACTTGACAGCCCTATATTTTTTTAGTATAATACAACCCTGTAAAGCGGATACGCTTTACAGGGTTAGCTTTTTTGGGGCTTTTTATGCCCGAAACGAAATAAAAACTTTAAGAGGGGAGTGTTAAATCAATGGCAAAAAATCTTGAAATCGCAGTTTTGTTAGATTTCTACGGCGATATGCTTACTGATAAGCAGCGTGATTTTCTTGGCTACTATTATAACGATGATTTGTCACTTTCCGAAATAGCAGAGAACGAGGGTATAACCCGTCAGGGTGTGCGTGACGCTAT
>JAZUNO010000068.1:0-23799 GCA_045604185.1 Acutalibacteraceae bacterium
GTTCAGGATGCAGAGAGATTTGCAGAAGAGGATAAGGCACGCCGTGAAGAGGTTGACCTTAGAAACAATGCAGACCAGATGGTCTATCAGTGTGAAAAGCTTATCAGTGAGGAGGGCGACAAGTTCTCCGAAGAGGATAAGAACACAATAAATGAAAAGGTTGAAGCTCTCAAAGAAGCTCTCAAGGGTGAGGACACCAATCTTATCAAGTCCCGTCAGGAAGAACTTACAGCAAAGTTCTATGAGATTTCCGAGAAGCTCTATAAGGCTGCTGCCGAGCAGGCACAGGCACAAGGTGCAGATGGTGCTCCCGGTGCAGATCCCGGATATACGCAGGCGGATTATACAGACGTTCCCGAGGACAACGACTAATCTGTGACTGCGGAAAAACGTGCGTAATACAACAACCAATAACTTCGGCGGGATTTTATCCCGCCGTAAGATAGTTTTAATCTGAGATTAAAGGAGAATTTCCCTTGGCAGATAAAAGAGATTTTTATGAAGTGCTCGAGGTTGACAAGACTGCCTCTGAGGACGAGATAAAAAAAGCATACCGTAAAAAGGCTAAGCAATATCACCCGGACTTAAATCCAGGTGATAAGACCGCTGAGGCGAAATTCAAAGAGGTCAACGAGGCATACGAGGTGCTTTCCGATAAGGATAAGCGTGGCAGATATGACCAGTTTGGCCATGCGGGAGTTGACCCCAATTTCGGTGCCGGCGGTGGAGCCGGTGGTTGGGGTACAGGTGCCGGAGGCATGGACTTTGACTTGGGTGACATATTCGGCAGTTTCTTCGGTGGCGGATTTGGAGGCGGCGGACGCTCCAATCCAAATGCACCACGCAGAGGCGAGGATGTGCAGTCACGTGTAACAGTTTCTTTTGAGGAGGCCGCAAAAGGCTGTAAACGCAAGGTGGAAATCCACCGTATTGAAACTTGTTCGGAATGTGGCGGTAGCGGTGCAGAGAAAGGTTCATCTCCGAAAACATGTCCCGAGTGCGGCGGCAGAGGTCAGGTAAATGTTCAGCAGAGGACACCGTTTGGTGTTATCGCGACTTCTAAAGCATGTCCGAAGTGCGGCGGCAAGGGTAAAATTGTAGAAAAGCCTTGTCAGAAGTGCCGAGGTGGCGGAATAGTTTCAAAGCGCAGAGAGCTTGAAGTAAACATACCCGCAGGTATAGATGACAGACAGGTTATCTCTGTCAGAGGCGAGGGTAACCAAGGTGCTAACGGCGGCCCTGCAGGAGACCTTCATGTTGCTGTTTTTGTAAGACCGCACCCATTCTTTGAACGTGACGGATATAACATCTGGTATGACTGCAATGTAAACTTTGTTCAGGCCACATTGGGTGACAGTGTAGTAGTGCCGACCCTTGACGGCAAAGTCAAGTTTGACATTCCGGCAGGAACTCAGCCCGGTGAGATTATGACCCTTAAGGGCAGAGGTATACAGTATCTCAACTCACGGGGCAAGGGTGACCAATATGTTCGCATAGTAGTCAATGTTCCCAAGGACCTCAATTCCGAGCAGAAAGAAGCTCTTAAGAACTTTAAAGCGGTCATGGGCTACAATGATATAAATCCTGACGAGAAGAAGGGATTTTTCGGCAAGAAGAAAAAGTAGTCGCAGCTTGCGAAATAATGGTGCATAGCTGTGTTACGGTAAACAACAAAATCTATCCGACCGAGAAGCGGCGGTCTGCCGTTTCTCGGTTATTTTTATACTTGTAGTGTATGCTTTCCAAAAGTTTCACGGTTGACGAATCTTCGTTAATGAAGTATAATATTTCAGTTAATAAAATGGGGAAGAATTTAGAATAATTCAAGTTTAATCGCATTAAAGGAAGAAAAGATATGGAAGAAAAGAAAGAAATAACAGCCCTGCTTATGCCGACCGTTGCTCTGCGCGGTCTTGTGGTATTTCCGGGTATGAATATGCATTTTGACGTCGGACGTGAAAAGTCTATTGCTGCCCTCAAGGCAGTTATGTCCGGCAACAGAAAGATTTTTTTAGTCACTCAGCGTAACATACGGGACGAGGATCCCGATATATCTCAGCTTTTTAAAATCGGTGTTATTGCAAGTGTCAAGCAGGTTTTGAAGTTGCCGGGTGAAAGCGGCACCGTGAGGGTTGCGGTTGAGGGACTCAGCCGTGCAACGCTTAACGAAATTGTGTCTGACGATCCGTTTATTCTTAGTAGCGTTAAGCCCTGTGCAACACGCAGAGTCAGTAAAGACGATGAGTATGCCCAGGCGCTTGTGCGCAGTGCAAAGGATATTTTTGAGGGTTATGCACGTAGTGCATCGCATTTGCCTCCCGATTTGGTTTTGTCGGTCTTGGATGCTACACATCCGGGAGATATGGCGGATTTTATTGCAGGCAACATACCGCTTGAATATGCTGACAGGCAGAACATATTAAGCGAACTCAATCCCGTCAAGCGCCTTGAAAAGCTGTGCGTTCTGCTTTCGCAGGAGTCAACGCTGTTGGCAATTGAAGAGGATATTCAGGAGAAAGTTCAAAAGCAGATTGATGAAAATCAGCGTGAATACTATCTTCGTGAACAGCTCAAGGTTATATCTTCCGAGCTTAACAACGGCACATCGCCCGAAGAAGAGGTTCAGCAGTTTAGGGATAAAATAAAGATGCTTCCTGTTGACGATTCGTCTAAGGAAAAACTCTTGAGAGAGTGTGACAGGCTTGAGCGTTCTGCTCCGCAGTCACCTGACAGTACCGTAAGCAGAAACTATCTTGAAACTTGTCTTGCACTTCCGTGGGATAAGTATACTCAGGACAATCTTGATATTGAGCGTGCTGAAAAGATTCTCAATGACGACCACTACGGACTTAATAAGGTCAAAGAGCGTATTTTAGAGTTTTTGGCGGTGCGTACTCTTGCACCCGATGTCCGTGGACAGATAATTTGTCTTGTAGGACCTCCCGGTGTCGGTAAAACATCCGTTGCAAAGTCTATCGCACGTGCCATGGGCAGAAAATATGTGCGTGTGTCACTTGGCGGAGTGCGTGACGAAGCAGAGATACGGGGTCACAGAAAGACTTACATCGGCTCTATGCCGGGCCGTATCATAGCTGCTATTCAGCAGGCAGGCACGAGCAATCCTCTGATTTTGCTTGACGAAGTGGACAAGCTCGGCAATGATTATAAGGGCGACCCGTCCTCTGCATTGCTTGAGGTGCTTGACCCTGAGCAGAACTTCGGATTCAGAGACCATTATATAGAGATACCGTTTGATTTGAGCAAGGTGCTGTTTGTCACAACAGCCAATGTCGCTCAGAATATACCTGCTCCGCTGTTTGACCGTATGGAGGTTATCGAGCTTGGCAGTTATACTGCAGAGGAAAAGTTCCATATAGCAAAGGAACATCTCATTCCAAAGCAGATGAAGCAACACGGTCTTTCGGGACGCACTTTGAGATTTACCGATGATGCAGTGCGTTCGCTGATTGACGGCTATACACGTGAAGCGGGTGTCAGAAGGCTCGAGCAGCAGATAGCATCTGTTTGTCGCAAGGCAGCGAAAAAGGTGACGCAAGGCACAAAGCGTGTTACGGTTAAGGGCAGCTCTCTGTATGACCTTCTCGGAGCTAAAAAGTATAAGGATGAGCCGTTGCGGGCCAATGGTGAGGTTGGTGTAGTCAACGGATTGGCTTGGACGTCAGTTGGCGGCGAGCTGTTAGAGGTTGAAGCGGCGGTTCTCGACGGCAGCGGAAATCTTGAACTCACGGGCTCCCTCGGCGATGTTATGAAAGAGAGTGCCAAAGCCGCTGTCAGCTATATCCGTTCTCGTTGTGACAGTCTTAATATAGACAAGAACTTCTATAAGGAAAAGGATATACATATTCACTGCCCTGAGGGAGCGGTCCCAAAGGATGGCCCGTCTGCAGGCGTCACGATGACAACGGCACTCGTTTCTGCACTTACGGGCATACCTGTTCGCAGTGATGTTGCCATGACGGGCGAGGTTACTTTGCGTGGCAGAGTGTTACCTATAGGCGGATTGAAAGAAAAGTCAATGGCGGCATATATACGTGGTATAAAAACTGTTCTGATACCGCAGGCAAATGTGCCCGACCTTGATGAGGTTGATAAGGCGGTTAAGGCGGCTATAACCTTTATCCCCGTCAGCAATGTTGATGAGGTACTCGAAATAGCTCTTGAGAAAGAGCCTGAAAATAAAGAAAAACAGGTTGATATGCCTGTTGTTGATAATGTGGGTGAACGCTGGAATTCCGTTACCCAGTAATGAGGTGTGCAATGAGATTCGATTTGATAAATTTTGACCGTTCTTACGGAATATCGAGTCAGCTTATTAAGTCGTCTGTTCCTGAGGTTGTGTTTTCAGGCCGATCAAATGTTGGCAAATCATCGTTGATAAATAAGCTTTTCAACCGCAAAAACCTTGCAAGAGTCAGTTCTGTGCCGGGAAAGACGGTTACCGTCAACTTCTTTAAGGGTGACGGAGTCAACTTTGTTGATTTGCCGGGGTACGGATATGCAAAAGCGAGCCACTCGGAGAAAAAACGCTGGGCCGAGCTCATGGAAGGCTTTTTCAACTCCGACAGAAATATTTCTTTGGTGGTACAGCTTATTGATGTGCGTCATAAGCCGAGTGCGGATGATTACGATATGCTTGAATATCTGAAAGCAGGCGGCTATAAGACAGTCATAGCTATGACTAAAATTGACAAACTTAACAAAACACAGCGAACAAAACGCTTAGAAGAGCTTGAAACTGAACTTGCCGAATACAGCGAGATGGAGAGAATTCCTTTTTCGTCTCTCAACGGTGAGGGAGTGGAGGCTTTGAGAAAAGCTATAGAAAAGGCAGTATTTTGACATAAGGAGCATTTCGGATGTACGTTTCAGATTGTTTAGGTGTAAATGAAAAAGGACATTTGTCTGTTGGAGGCTGTGATACCGTTGACCTCGTTAAGGAATACGGTACACCCCTTATTGTTTACAGCGAAGACCAGATAAGACAGAACTGCCGTGATTTTGTAAGCTCAATGGAGAACAATTACGGCGGTAACGGTATGGTTTTATACGCAAGCAAGGCCTTCTGCTGTAAAAAGATGTGTAGAATCTGTAAGGAAGAGGGCATGGGCCTTGATGTTGTGTCCGGCGGCGAGCTCTATACCGCAATAGATGCAGGCTTTCCTACAGAGAAGATATATTTTCACGGCAACAACAAAACTGTTGCCGAGTTGGTATATGCAGTTGAACACGGTGTAGGCAGAATAGTTGTTGATAATATTTTCGAGCTTGAGCGGCTTGATAAGATTGCTCATGACCTTGGAAAGACCGTTAAAATACTTTTGAGAATAAAACCGGGCATAGATGCTCATACGCACGACTTCATTCGCACTGGACAGATAGATTCAAAGTTCGGATTTGCTCTTGAAACAGGTGAAGCCATGGAAGCGGTTGTAAAGGCTATTGACTTTACAAATATTGAGCTTGTGGGCCTGCATTGCCATATCGGTTCGCAGATTTTCGATATAGACCCGTTTGAGATTGCGGCAAAAGTTATGCTTGAATTTATGGCAAAAATTAAGCAGGACAAGGGATTTGAGCTTCAGGAACTCAATCTTGGCGGCGGTTTCGGCATTAAATATCTTGAAAGTGACTCGCCACGCCCGTTTACTGAGTATATGGAAAAGGTTGCGGCTGTTGTAAAAGAAACTTGTAAAGCCCTTGACATTTACACGCCTTTTGTGCTTATCGAGCCCGGCAGGTCTATAGTCGGTGCAGCTGCCGTTACTCTTTATACTGTAGGTGCCGTTAAGAAAATCCCCGATGTTCGCACCTATGTCTCTGTTGACGGCGGAATGACAGATAATCCGAGATATATTCTCTATCAATCAAAATATGAACTTCTCTGTGCCAATAAAGCGAACGAGGAGAGAAGTGAAACCGTTACTGTAGCCGGAAAATGCTGTGAGAGCGGAGACCTTATTCAGGAGTGGGCACCGTTGCAGGAAGTTAACCCGGGTGATATTCTGGCAGTGCTTTCAACGGGTGCATATAACTATTCGATGTCATCCAACTATAACAGAATACCCCGACCCCCGGTTGTAATGGTCAGCAATTCAAAACCCGAGCTTGCAATAAGAGGAGAGAGCTTTGCGGACATGATAAAGAACGACCTTTGATTGGAGGACTCTCAATGAAACGTGTTGGCAACAGGGTGACTGATATAAACATTGCCTATATTGGCGGCGGCTCACGTGGGTGGGCATGGGGTCTTATGAGTGACCTTGCAGGCGAAGAGGCACTGTGCGGCACTGTCAGACTATATGATATTGATATGCAGGCGGCAAAGGATAACGAGGTTATCGGAAACCGATATGCTTATGCCGAGGGAGCGAAGAGCGCATGGAAATATAAGGCTGTCGGTTCGTTGCAGGAAGCACTTACTGGTGCGGATTTTGTGGTTATATCCATTCTTCCCGGTACATTCGATGAGATGCACAGTGATGTTCATACTCCCGAAAAGTACGGCATATATCAACCCGTCGGTGATACAACGGGTCCCGGAGGGGTTATCAGGGCATACCGTACTATTCCGATGTTTATTGAGATTGCCGAAGCTATAAAGGAATTCAGTCCTGATGCATGGGTAATAAACTATACTAACCCCATGACACTCTGCGTGCGTACACTTTACGAGGTGTTTCCGCAGATTAAGGCTTTCGGATGCTGTCATGAAGTTTTCGGCACGCAAAAAGTTCTTGCAATGGCGTATCAGGCAATCAGAGGCGGCGAGCTGCCCAACCGTGAGGATATAAAGGTAAATGTACAGGGAATAAATCATTTCACGTGGCTTGATAAGGCCACATATAACGGTGAGGACTTGTTCCCGATATATGATGAGTTTATTGATAAAACACTAAGTGGAGCATTGGAGCTTGACACTTCCGATAAAAATTGGGCAAGCAAAAAGCGTTCCACCACGAATGCTGTTAAGTATGACTTGTTCAAGCGTTACGGAGTTATTGCGGCCGCAGGGGACAGGCATCTTGTTGAGTTTGTACCTGCGTGGTATCTGAAAAATCCCGATGTTGTAGCGTCCTGGGGCTATGAGTTGACAACGGTGGACAGCCGTAAAGAGGGTCAACGCAAGAGGATTGAGAAGAGCCGTGAGCTTATTGCACAGACAGAGCCGTATACTCTTAAAGAGACGGGTGAGGACGGCGTAAAGCAGATTAAGGCACTTGTAGGACTTGATACTCTTATAACAAATGTAAACATTCCGAATGTCGGTCAGATACCGAATCTCCCCATGGGAGCTGTTGTTGAGACGAATGCAGTTTTTTCTCATAACAGCCTTGTGCCCGTTAATGCAGGCGAGATGAAGTGGGATGTAAAAATTCTCGTTGAGAGGATAATATATAATCAGGAAACAATTCTCAAGGCGGTATTCACAAAAGATAAAGAACTCGGCTTTAATGCTTTCCTCAATGACCCGATGATGTGCATCAGCATGGCAGATGCCAGAGCGTTGTATGAGGAAATGATAGAGAATACAAAAAAATATATACCTTGGATGGAGGAAGTAAAAAATGTCTGATTTTACAACCGTATACTTTACAGGTATTGACAGGGGCTTTAATATTCCCTCGACCCTTGTTGAGTTTTCACTTTTCGGCATGGATGTCAGTGTCAAATTTTATGGCGTAATAATTGCGTTCGGATTTTTGCTTGCGGCTCTTTTTGGCGGCAGAATGGCATATAAATGGCGCATAAGCCTTGATAAGATGCTCGATGTTCTTATTTATGGCACAATAGCAGGTATCCTAGGTGCAAGACTTTATTATGTTATCTTCCAATGGAGCTACTATAAAGACAATCTGGGCGAAGTTTTTGCTATATGGAACGGCGGTCTCGCAATTTACGGCGGTATAATAGGCGGCCTTATTGCAGCTCTCATTGTCTGCAAGGTCAGAAAAATCAATGTTTTGAATCTTCTCGATATGGGCGGTATAAGCTTGCTTATCGGCCAGGGAATCGGCCGTTGGGGCAACTTCATGAACCAGGAGGCATTTGGTACAAATACCGATGCTCCGTGGGGTATGTGGAGTAAGAAAGTAGCGGCAGATATTTACGCAAATCAGGCGGAGCTTGCTGCAAGAGGCATAGAGATGGACCCGTCAAAGCCCGTTCACCCGACTTTCCTCTACGAGTTTTTGTGGTGTATGCTCGGATTCCTTATCTTGTTTGTGATATACAAGAAATTCCGCAAATTCAGCGGGCAGCTTTTCCTCGGATACGGTGCATGGTACGGATTTGGCCGAATGATAATTGAGGGCTTCAGAACAGACAGCCTCTATATTGCAAATACAAATATCAGAGTTTCACAGCTTCTTTCTGCTGTGATTGCAATTATTTGTCTTGCATTGTTTATTATATTTACAATTAAGTATACAAAGAATCCCAAGCCCATTGAGGGCGTTGACTATTTCCCTGCAGATGCTGTTATGACACGCAAGGAGAGAAAACAGCAGGAGGCTGCGGCAATGGCAGCTGCAGTAGCAGATGACCCGTCATGTTCCGTAGCTTTTGTCGAGGGTGCCGACGGTTCTCAGGCTGAGGAGACGGAGCAGGAAAAGGTAACAGAGGAAACGGAGGAGAATTGACTTGGCAAAGATAATTGACGGAAAAAAGATTTCTTCCGATACGCTTGATGCTGTAGCCCTTGAGGTTGAACAGCTCAAATTAAAGGGAGTTGAGCCATGCCTTGCAGTTATAATCGTGGGCGACGACCCTGCATCAAGGGTATACGTAAACAATAAAAAACGTTCGTGCGAGCGAGTGGGAATAAAGTCGCTTGAGTTTGCTTTACCTGCTGCTACAACTCAGGAAGAGCTTATTGAGCTTATCGATAAACTCAATGCAGACCCGACAGTCAACGGAATACTCTGTCAGCTTCCCGTGCCCAAGCACATAGATGAAACTGCGGTGCTTTGCCGTATTTCTCCCGAAAAAGATGTTGATGCATTCCATCCGCAGAATGTCGGCCATATAATGATAGGCGACTTTACTCTTTTACCCTGCACTCCTGCAGGCGTTATGACAATGCTTCACCATGAGAATATAGATATATCGGGCAAAAACTGTGTTGTTATCGGACGCAGTAATATTGTCGGCAAGCCCATGGCTATGCTCCTTTTGAAAGAGAATGCTACCGTTACCGTGTGCCACTCCAAGACTCGTAATCTTGCCGAGATAACCCGTCAGGCTGATATACTTGTTGTGGCGATTGGCAGAGCGAAGTTTGTAACGGCTGATATGGTTAAAGAGGGTGCGGTTGTCATTGATGTCGGAATGGACAGAGATGAAAACGGTAAACTTTGCGGCGATGTGGATTTTGAGCAGGTCAGCGAGAAGGCGGGCAGCATAACACCTGTGCCCGGAGGAGTAGGACCTATGACTATCGCAACGCTGATGCAGAACACGCTTACAGCAGCAAAGGCACAGAACAAAATTTCATAATTTGGTAAAAAAAGAAAAACCTTTTGGACATAAAGGTTTTATATAATAAAGATGAAAACGGTGGCAACCGATTAAAGAAAGGAATGATTTTAATGTCAACTAATAAGAAGCTTTATAAGAAGAGCAGCGATAAGAAGCTTTGCGGTGTGTGTTCAGGATTAGCGGACTACTTTAACACAGATAAATCTCTGGTTAGATTGCTGTTTGTATTGGTAGCTTTTATGACGGCGGTCTTGCCGTGCTTGGTACTCTATATAGTTGTGGCAATAGTCCTGCCTGACGAGAGCGAAATTAACCCTCCGTATGACGGAGACTCCCAGGGACCGACATATACAGAATAAATTTAAAAAAATTGTCAGAAACGTTTGACAAACACAGTATTTTTATGGTATAATCTCGCTTGCCGCATATCTCGGGCAGTGCATAGCACTTAAAGAGGATTATTCCCGCCCCATGCATAGCGAGTCTTAAAAAAGGAAGGTAAATCACTGATGTACGCAATTATCGAAACCGGCGGAAAGCAGTATAAAGTTCAGGCCGGCGATGTCGTATTCATCGAAAAGCTGGACGCAGAGCCCGAGCAGGAAGTCACCTTTGACAAGGTCATAGCTGTCGGTAAGGATGACGGTATTGTTGTAGGAACTCCTACTGTTGCAGGCGCTAATGTTACCGCTAAGGTTCTCAAGAACGGTAAGGCTAAGAAGGTTACAGTTTTCACCTACAAGCCCAAGAAGAATGAGAAGCGCAAGCTTGGTCACAGACAGCCCTACACCAAGGTTGAGATTTCCGCTATCAACGCTTAAATGATCAGGGCAATCTTTTTCAAAGGCAGTTCAAAGGGTTTTGAAATAAGCGGCCATGCAAGTTCAAGAGCTTACGGCACGGATACAGTCTGTGCGGCAGTTTCGTCTGCGGCATATATGGCTGCAAACACCGTTACCGAAGTCTTGAAAGTTAAAGCTGATGTCGATGTCAGCGACGGATACTTGAAATTCACTTTCAAATCCGATGACAAGTCGGCAATAGCAGTGCTTGACGGTTTGGAGCTGCACATAAGAGAGCTTGAAAAGGAATACCCGAAAAAAATCAAAGTCATTACGGAGGTGTAACAAATGCTTAAGATAAACATTCAGCTTTTTGCGCATAAAAAAGGTATGGGTTCTACCCGTAACGGACGTGACTCAGAGTCAAAGAGACTCGGCGTCAAAAGAGCAGACGGTCAGTTTGTTCTCGCAGGTAACATCCTTGTAAGACAGCGCGGAACTCACATTCATCCCGGCAACAACGTCGGTAAGGGTTCTGACGATACACTCTTCGCTCTTGTTGACGGTAAGGTCAAGTTTGAGAGAATGGGCAAGGATCGCAAAAAGGTCAGCGTATACGCTGTAGAGCAGTAATTAAAAATTAACACCGCTGTGCATCGCACGGCGGGGTGTTTATTTTATAGATAATATTGTTTTGTGTCATCTTTTTGAGTATAATGTTTTTACAATTATACCGATAAACTTGATTTGTGGAGTGAAAAAGTAATGAAAGAACATACAATGGGTTTAGCCCCATCTCCAATGAAAAGTATTCGTGATGGCAAGAAAACAATAGAACTGCGTTTGTATGATGAAAAAAGACAAAAGATTGCCGTTGGTGATACAATAAAGTTTGTTAATACACAAAATGTAACAGATACATTATATGTAATTGCTGAGGAATTGTTTGTTTTTGATTCATTTGATGAGCTATACAAAAATTTGCCGTTATTGGAGTGCGGTTACACAAAAGATAACGTAGACAAAGCATCACCTTGTGATATGGAATATTATTACTCCAAGGAAAAACAAAGTAAATATGGAGTAATCGGAATAAAAATTTCTCTAATATAAAACTATGAATTCCAATTTGTAAGGAGTGCTATGACATGGCAAGAGCAAAGTATCAAGTATTGGTAATACCATATAAAAAAAGCAATGACAATATTCTATACTGCATTTTCAAGCGAAACGATATGGATGACTGTTGGCAGTTTATTGCAGGTGGCGGAGAGGATGAAGATAAAACTCCACAGGTATCTGCCAAAAGAGAAGCTTTTGAGGAAGCAGGTATAGCTGCCGAAGCACAATTTACAGAACTTGAAACGAATTGCAGCATTGCCACAGAATGTTTTAAGAATGCTCGATTAACTTGGGGTGAGGACTGTCTTATAATTCCCGAATATTGTTTTGCTGTTGAATTACAAAGTGAAGATATTTATATTTCTCATGAACACGGATGCTTTGAGTGGGTAGATTATGTCACGGCAAAGCAGAGACTGAAATACGATAGCAATAAGGTTGCTTTATGGGAATTGGATAATAAAATAAAACTCGGTATCATAAGCTGACAAATTCCAATTTATCAAAAAGAACAGCACCCTCTATATTTTGGTTTATGACTAAATAAAAAAGACAAGACGAAATTCGCCTTGTCTTTTTGCTTTATAAAATTAATCGGTAGGGCTTGTTTTTAATATTTTCTGCTCAACATACTTTCGGCCTCGTCACGGGTTATCTTGCCTGTGTTACAGTCGGTCATTATCTGGACGTCCTTGTCATTGAGCTTGTAGAAAAGCCAGCAGAGATACGCAAGGAAGCAGCCTATGGCAGGAACCATTACGTAGCTGAACCAAAGGACATCAAGTGCATGCGGAGTTTGCTGAATACCGAGAGCTTTCAGTTCTTCAAAGCTTTGAACCTCAACGGTTATCCAGCCTGTTGATTTAAGGCCGAGTAAGAACATTCCCATAGCTCCGGAAATAGCGGCGGTAAGCTTAACCATGAAGGTCTGGATAGCAAAGGTAATACCTTTTGCCTCAATGCCGGACTTGTATTTGCCGTATTCGGCACAGTCGGGAGTGAAGATGAACATAACAACGCCGATAATGGAAAGCGGAATGGAACGGATAACGTAGAGAACGATGTGAAGAATAAGGTTATCATAGCCGACAATCCACATTATGAGGCTGAGCACAACCATAAGCAAAGCACAAATGCGATAGAGTTTCATCTTATCAATCTTCTTGAGCATTGTGGGAACGAGTAGCGAGAAGATAAGTGACGGTACTGTTCCGCAGGCACCTACCACCAGTGAGAAAAGGCTGTCATTAAAGAGATAGTAGGAGACAAGAAGATTGAGAGCACCGCTTATGTTGGCGGCTGAGTAGAAGAAAAATCCGAGGTAATAAATGAGGAGATATTTGTTTTTGAAAAGGTAGCTTAACATTCTGCGGATTGTGAAAGCTTCTTCCTCTTGGGGAACATGGCGTTCACGGAGCTTAAACAGAACGGGTAACATGGTGACAAAAGCAAAAACAGCGGTAGCTGCGCCGACTACAGAATAGCTCATTCCAACATGTTCGCTGACAAGAACAGTTCCCGCAACCGTAATAAAGGCAATTCCAACGCCGCCCCAGATGCTCTTGTAAGAAAGCAAAGAGCTTCTTTCTTCAAGGTTTCTTGTCATTGCGGTTACTGCACCGTAAATCGGAACGTCGCACAGGGTATAAACTGAATCCCAGATTATGTAAGCAATGGCGAACCAAAGAAGTTTTGTTGTTTCGCCTGAGCCTGCGGGGATAGAGAAGAGTAACAGTGTTGCAATGGGAGTGAGCGCAGTAGAAATTTTAAGCCAGGGCAGATACTTTTTGCCGCTTTTAAATTTCACCGAGTCAAAAATGACACCGAAAAGGGCATCGTTTATTGCGTCCCAAATTTTTACTGCGAGCATAACTATAGCAGACTTTGCAGGGTTGATGCCTAAAAACATTAGATATGTGGTCAGATAGTTTGCCAGCAAGAAATAGATTGCATTCTGACCGGCAAAGTAGAGATAGTAGCTCTTTCTTTCCATCGGTTGCGTTTCCCAGCCGGGTGGAGTAGTTTTAAGTTTTTGTATGAGCTCTTTTGCGAAGTTCATAATAGATACCTGCCATTCTGTTTTATTTTTTTGCTAATTCATACCTTCTTCGCCGACTCTTTCAAAAAGTTTCTCAACTTCTCTTCGGAGTCCTGCATTTTCAGGCCTTGATAAGTCAGGGTCACTGCGTGATATCTGTCCTGCGGCCCGACGTGTTTCTTCGAGCGTTTCTCTGTCTTTGAGCATGTCCGCTATTCTAAGGTTAGGTAAGCCGTGCTGACGTGAGCCGAAGAATTCGCCCGGACCTCGGAGTTTCAAATCCTCGTCGGCGATTTTAAATCCGTCCGTTGTGCTTTCCATTATCTTCATACGTTTTTGGGCGGTTTCGTTTTGCGCATCGGTTACCAGTATGCAGGTGGACTTGTACTGTCCGCGACCAATACGTCCTCTTAACTGATGAAGCTGAGAAAGGCCAAAACGCTCGGAATTTTCAATAACCATTATTACGGCATTGGGTACGTCAACACCAACTTCTATAACGGTAGTTGATACGAGCAGCTGTGTTTTTCCGTCTGAGAAATCCTGCATAACACGCTTTTTATCGTTGCTCTTCATGCGTCCGTGCATGAGACCTACGGTATAACCCTTGAAAAATCCATTTGCGAGCTTTTCTGCATACTCGGTTGCGGCGGCGAGTTCGGTTTCGCCCTCCTCAACCAGCGGACAGATAATATATCCCTGACGGCCTGCATCGAGATGCTTTTTTACATATGTGTATGCACGCTCTCGAAGTTCAGATGTTACTGCATAAGTTTCGATTTTTTGTCTGCCGGGCGGCAGCTCATCAAGAATTGATATATCAAGCTCACCGTATATTATCAGTGCAAGTGTGCGGGGTATGGGTGTTGCAGACATGACATATACATGCGGATTTTCTCCCTTTAGTCCAAGTGCACCTCTCTGCTCAACACCGAAACGGTGCTGTTCGTCGGTTATTACAAGACCGAGTGAGGTAAACTCAACATCCGATTGAATTATTGCGTGAGTGCCTACGAGCAGGTCAATTTCACCGTTCTTAAGGGCCTGCTTCTTGGCTTTTTTCTGTGATGGAGTGTCAGAGCCGGTAAGCAGCTCTGTTTTTATTCCGCAGTTTTCAAAGAGTTTTATAAACGTGCGGTAGTGTTGTGCTGCAAGGACTTCCGTAGGAGCCATAAGAGCTGACTGGAAGCCGTTTTTAGCCGCTGAATACACAAGTGCCGCAGCGACAGCCGTTTTACCTGAACCGACATCACCTTGCAGCAATCTGTTCATCTGATTGCCGTTCATCATATCGTTCATTGCTTCTCCAACGGCTCTGCGTTGGGCGTTGGTCGGATTAAAGGGAAGAAGAGAAAAGTATTCTTCGCTGAAATTTTTTTCGAGCACAACCCCCGTCTTTTTCTCTCCACGGTTGCGCATTTTTAGCAAGCCGAGTTGAAGAATCAGCAGTTCTTCGAAAATCAGCCTGCGGCGTGCTTCGACGAGGTGATCGGGATTTTTAGGAAAATGTATATTTTCTATAGCTGATTTCAAGTTCATCAGACAAAAACTTTCCCTTAGTGAAAGGGGGATTGGATCTATGAACTCATTTTGACAATTGACAAGTGCTGTGCGAACAAGCTTTTCGATAGCTCTTGAATTAAGCCCTTGTGTCTGCGGATATATGGGGCGTATTTTTTCTGAGCCTTGGGCGTATTCAATTTCAGGGGAGTTCATTTCTTTTTTATACAGGTTCCCCGTAACCCTGCCGAAAAATAGGTACTCGTGGCCGACCTGTAGTTTTTCAGCGGAGTATTTGCTGTTAAAAATTGTGATGTTCATCACGCTTTTTCCATCTGTAGCAGTTGTTTTGTAGATAGTAAGACCACGTCTTATCATATTGGTTTTGACGGGTGAGCCTACAGTGGCTTTGATACAGCAGACTTCACCTATAGGGGCATCTTCGATAGAAACTATTTTACTCCAATCCTCGTAAACCCTCGGATACAGACGCAAAAGGGCGTCGACATCAGAAACGCCAAGCCGCAAGAGCATTGCGGCGCGCTTCTCGCCAACGCCTTTTAAATATTTTATATTAGTGTCGAGTTTCATTTTATTCTACCGAAATAATGTAGTAATATACGGGCTGACCGCCGTTGATAACTGAAATTTCAGCATCAAAGCCGTACTTGTCGGAAAGTCTTGCTGCAAGTTCTTCGGCTTCCTCTTCGGTGGTGCCGTTTCCGTAGATTATGGTGATAAGCGAAGATGTTCCACGCTTAAACAGATGCCTTGTTACTCTGTATGCCGCCTGCTGTGCGCTGAACTCAACAGTTGTTATCTTGCCGTTCTCGATGCCGAGAATCTGGCCTTCTCTTACAGCCTGACCTTCAATAGAACTGTCACGTGCGGCAAAGGTTACAAGACCTGTTGATACTTTTTCAGCGGCTTTCATCATGTTTATATGATTTTTTTCGACGGGAAGATCTTCGTCAACGTTGAGCATAGCTGTAATACCCTGAGGTATTGTACGGGTGTGTAGTACACGAACATCACGGTCTGTGAGGGGATCAACCTGCTCAGCGGCCATGATGATATTCTTGTTGTTGGGCAGAATGAAAACATGCTCTGCAGGAGTTGCCAGAACGGCTTTGAGAAGATCGTCTGTGCTGGGGTTCATAGTCTGACCTCCGCTGACAATCTGGTCAACACCGAGCTCTGTGAACAGTTGCTTTATGCCGTCACCTGAAGCTACCGCAACATATCCGTAAGGCTTAGTGGGCTCCGCAGGCTTCTGGGGAGTTTCCTGCTCTTCAGGAGCGTTGCCCCATTGAGCGTTCTGATGTTGCTGCCGCATATTTTCTATCTTGATGTTTATGAGCTGGCCGTATTCAATACCCTTTTGGATAGCGTTGCCGGGCTCATTTGTGTGAACGTGAACTTTGATTATCTTTTCGTCATCAACAACGACGACGCAGTCACCGATAGACTCAAGGTAAGCACGAAGCTCACGGGGGTCTTTGTCAGTTTCTCTGTTTGCAATAAATTCTGTGCAGTAAGCAAAATGAATATCGGCGTCAATATTTCCTGCAGCACTTTCCACAACATTGGCGGGGGCTTCACCGGATGTTTTGATTTCGACCTCTTTGCCGTTGAAAACAGCTGACATAGCCGAGAAAATGCATACAAGGCCCTGACCGCCTGCGTCAACAACACCAGCCTTTTTAAGAACAGGCAATATGTTGGGCGTATCTGCAAGTGCGACCTCGGCACCTTTAAGGCCCTCGTCAAAAACTTTGACAGCGTCAGTTTCACCCTCATTTACACAGCGGCGTGCATATTCTGACGCAGTGCGTACAACCGTAAGGATTGTGCCCTCGGTCGGCTTCATAACAGCCTTATACGCTGAAGAAGAGCCCTTTTCGAGAGCTTTTGCAACAGCTTCGCCGTCTGCGGTTTCAAGACCCTTGAAGCCCTTTGCTATTCCGCGGAAAATAAGCGAAAGAATCACGCCTGAATTTCCGCGAGCACCTCTTAAAAGGCCCGATGCAATGCAATCCGCAACAGCGGACACACTTTCGTTATCGCCTTTAAAAGACACCTCGCGTGAGGCGTTGGTTATAGTCATAGACATATTTGTACCGGTATCACCGTCCGGCACGGGAAAGACGTTCAATGCGTCTATTTCTTTACGCAGTGATGTTATTGTTTCGGCGGCACTTACGACCGCATTACGCAATAATGCTCCTGTTATTACCAATTCTACTTCCTCCCAAAGCGGTATTATTCGCTTTTCATACCGTCAACATAGACATTAACCTTGTGCACATCAAGCCCCGTTGCTTCTTCAACGGTGTATCTGACTTTGTTGACAATGCTCTGACATATAGCAGAGATATTAAGGCCGTAGGTTACAACGATGTGGAGGTCGACAATCAGCCCTGCACCGTCCTTCTTCACGCTGATACCCTGGTCGGCAAAATTACTGCCCTTGTTAAGAAAAGAGCGTATACCCTGGCGAGCGTTGCTGTTGGCCATGCCTGCAACTCCGAAACAAGAGGATGCGGCATTACCGATTAAAGTAGCAAAAAAAGATTGGGAAATTTCAATGACTCCGAGATGGTTTTCAAGTCTTATCACAGAAATTGCTCCTTTCATACTTGCTTGCCGAAAAAGTTCGACAGCCAATATATTATACTATATAAATGGGTTACAAATCAAGTTTTTTTAGGAATCTTTCGAGAGCGTCGTTCCAATGGGGCAGACGCTCAAAGCCTGCTTCATCGAGGCTTGTCTTTGAAAGGCGGGAATTCTCGGGTCTGTTTGCTTTTGCGGCATATTCTGCGGTTGTGCAGGGGACTATCTTTGTGGATTTGCCTGCCAATTCCATTATCTTAGCCGCAAACTGTGCCCAGGTACAGAAGCCTTCGTTTGATGCGTGATATATTCCGAATTTGTCGGTCTTTACCATGTCACAAAGAAGTATAGCTAAATCGGGAGTATATGTCGGAGAGCCTGTCTGGTCGTCTACCACTGTCAGCTCGTTGCGACTCTGGGCCAGACGTAACATGGTTTTGACAAAGTTGTTTCCATTCTCCCCGAAAACCCATGATGTGCGGACTATAAAGTGCTTGGGGCAGAACATGGCCGCCTCTTCACCTTCGAGCTTGGTTAAGCCGTAAACACACTGCGGATTTTTCGGCGAATCGGTTTCCAAAAGGGTGTCACCCTTGCCGCCGAAAACATAATCCGAACTTATGTAGATAAGCTTAGCGTCGTTGATACGGCAGGCGTTTGCGATATTTCTTGTACCGTCGACATTTATCAAACGGCACTTTTCGGGCTCGTCTTCAGCTTTATCAACAGCCGTATAAGCTGCACAGTGTATAACTGCCTGCGGTTTGAGGGCTGTGATGAATTCAAGAGTCTTTTCCTCGTCGGTTATATCAAAATCGTCAATATCTGCACCGACGGGAGTGTCACCGAGGGCTTCAAGTCTTTTTATAACGTCATATCCGAGCTGACCTTTTGCGCCCGTAACAAGAACTTTCATAGAGAAAGACATCCCTTCTGTTGTCAGTTTTTAAGGCTTTGTAAGGGGGCTGGGATTCTGCCGCCTCTGCTTATCATCTTGGCAGGAGAGGAGGTGTTCAGCGGCATGACGGGACCTGCACCCAGAAGACCGCCGAAGTTCAGCTCGTCACCAATATCTTTGCCGATAGCAGGGATAAGACGTACGGCAGTTGTCTTTGAGTTTACCATACCGATTGCGGCCTCATCTGCAATAATTGCGCTGATGACTTCGGGAGTGGTGTTCCCCGGTACAACAATCATATCAAGACCGACTGAGCAAACAGCCGTCATTGCTTCAAGTTTTTCTATTTTAAGTATACCCTGACGTGCGGCATCAATCATACCTGCGTCCTCGGAAACGGGGATGAATGCACCTGAAAGACCGCCGACGTGTGAGGAGGCCATAGTACCGCCCTTTTTGACTGCGTCATTCAAAAGAGCAAGTGCCGCAGTTGTTCCGTGAGCACCGCAGGTTTCAAGACCGATTTCCTCTAAAATATGAGCTACAGAGTCACCGACAGCGGGAGTGGGAGCGAGCGAGAGGTCGACAATACCGAACGGAACATCCAATCGGCGTGATGCCTCTGATGCTATGAGCTGACCCAGACGTGTGATTTTAAAAGCTGTCTTTTTTATTACGTCAGCAACATCTGTGAGGTTGCCGTCAGGAATCTTTTTAAGGGCACAGCGGACAACACCGGGGCCTGATACGCCGACGTTTATTACGCATTCGGGTTCACCCGGACCATGGAAGGCACCGGCCATAAACGGGTTATCTTCGGGAGCGTTGCAGAAAACAACGAGTTTTGCGGCACCGATGCAATTGTCGTGCTTGGTAAGCTCTGCGGCTTCCTTTACGATATTGCCCATAAGTGCTACGGCGTCCATGTTTATACCGGTTTTTGTAGACCCGATATTTACACTTGAGCAGACATGTTGAGTTTTTGCAAGAGCTTCGGGAATACTCTTTATAAGCTGTTCGTCACCGGGAGCAAAACCCTTTTGGACGAGAGCGGAGTATCCTCCGATGAAATTGACACCGACTTTCTGTGCCGCTTTCTCGAGTGTCAGTGCGTATTTTACGGGGTCACCGCCGGAGGATGCGAGAAGCATCGCTATAGGTGTTACAGCTATACGCTTGTTGATTATCGGCACACCGTATTCTTTTTCTATCTCGTTGCCGACGGCTACAAGGCGAGCAGCTTTGGTGGTTATTTTGTCATATATCTTCTGACATGAACGGTCAATGTCATCACAGCAACAGTCAAGCAGCGATATACCCATTGTTATCGTTCTTATGTCAAGATTCTCATCCTGAATCATACGTATTGTTTCCAGGATATCGTGTGAATTAATCATGCTCAAAGGTCCTTTCTGAGGCTTATTCTGGTTACCTTAAACGTGGTACATGGAGTCAAAAACATCACCGTGCATGACGTGGATAGACAGTCCATGATTTTCGCCGAGATTTTTCATAATATCGGAGAAGTCAGCCAAAGGAATGGAACACTTATCCATATCTACAAGCATAATCATACAGAACATATCCTGCAAAACAGACTGAGACACTTCGGATATATTCACGTTAAGTTCAGAGCATTTTCCGGAAACCTCGGCAAGTATACCTACTACGTCCCGACCGATAACAGTTATAACAGCTCTCATTTTAAATCACATCCCAATTTTATTTATAATATATATTACCATAAAAACTTGTTGATAACAATAGCGGTGGACAATAAGAAGTGAAAAATATTTTCAAATAGTCTGTTACACAGAGGAAAAATGTGGTATTATAGAAAAAGCAAAGAACTTTAAAGGGGATAAAAAGGTATGGCTTATAAGATAATCGATATGCATACTCATACAGACAACTCTCCGGACGGTCATCATTCGGCTATGTATCTGTGTGAGCAGGCTGATATGGCAGGACTCAGAGCAATAGCGTTTACGGACCATGTAGAGGTCGATTTTTATAAGCAGGACAGTTTTGACAGAGTGGCAAGGCACTCGTTTTTCGAGGCAACCAAAGCCCGTTCGGCATTCATGGGAAAATTGCTTGTATGTCTGGGCGTTGAATTGGGCCAGCCGATGTATGACGTAAAGACCGCTGAAGAGATAATTTCAGCTCTGCCGTACGACATAGTCATAGGGTCTGTGCATAACCTCAACGGAGTAAAGGATTTTTGTTTTCTCGACTATGCGGAACATGATGTGGACTCGTTGCTCACAGAGTATTTTGATGAGTTGATAAAGCTTGCACAGTGGGGCAAGTTTGACACCCTGGCACACCTTACGTACCCCTTGCGTTATATCTGCGGAGAGCACGGGATACCGGTTGACATGAGCAAATACAAAGGACAGGTGGACGAGATACTTTCAGCACTTGTTAAAAACAGGAAAGCACTTGAGATAAACACCTCGGGACTCCGCCAGAAAATCGGAAAAACGATGCCTGAAGAGGATATTGTGCGCCGTTTCAAAGAGCTCGGCGGTGAGATGATAACGGTCGGCTCGGATGCACACTATGCAAAGGATCTCGGTGCAGGCATCAGAGAGGGTATGGAGATTGCAAAACGTTGCGGATTTGACAGCGTAACGCTGTTCCAGAACCGAACACCCATCCAGATACCGATAGAGTAAAAAGACAACTCTGAAAATAAAAGAAGAGGTGATCGCTTGAAACTCAAACTTAAGGCAAACGCAAAAATCAATCTGTTTCTTGATATTTTAGGCCGTCTGCCAAACGGTTACCATTCGCTTTTTATGATAATGCAGTCAGTTTCGCTGTCGGATATTGTTACCGTTGAGGAAAATTCCTGCGGTGAAATAAGGCTTACATGCTCCGAACCTGCATTGCCGACAGATGAGAAAAACATTGCATACCGTGCGGCAAAGGCGTTCTTTGAAACAGCAGGAATAACGGGCAAGGGTGTGGATATTCACATTGAAAAGAATATTCCGTTTGAGGCTGGGCTTGCAGGAGGAAGTGCTGACGGAGCAGGAGTAATTGTTGGCCTTGACCGCCTCTTCAACACAAATTTTTCACAGTTTGAGCTTTGTTCAATAGGTCTTAAAATCGGAAGTGATGTTCCGTTTTGCATAACGGGAGGCACCAGACTTTCTCAGCATACGGGCGGTGTACTTTCGGAACTTCCGCCTTTGAGTGATTGCTTTGTGGTGCTTGCAAAACCTGCTACGGGTGTTTCTACGGCGAGGGCTTATGCTGATTTTGATGCGGCAGGACATATTTACAGGCCCGACAGTATGAGTATGCTCTCTGCGGCGGCAAACGCTGACTTTGACGCAATGTGCCGTTTTGCAGGTAATGTTTTTGAACAAACTATCGAAGTTCCCGAAAGGGTCAATATAAAACATATAATGAATGAGTTTGACTCTTCACTTTCACAGATGAGCGGTAGCGGACCTACTGTTTTCGGCCTTTTCAAGGATAAGAAGAATGCCGAACTCTGCTGTGAAAAACTTGAAAAAGCAGGGCTGGTTAAAAGCGTGCATCTGTGTGTACCTGCGAAATCGGGCGTTGAGTTTATATAAAAATTACGGCAGAGGCGAGTCCTCTGCCTTTTTTAGGAGTAGATATTATGACTGTTAAAGAGAGATTAAAACAGCTTGAAGTCCCGTCTCCGTTGGAGATAAGCGGTGATAGGGCAGAGACAGTTGAGGATTGGGAGAGAGTACGGCCGCTTGTTGTGGATATGATGCTCAGGTGCGAATACGGATATATGCCACAGAGCCCCGAAAAAGTATCTTTTGATATAAAGAGTACTGAGAGCCGACGTTGCTGTGCAGGAAAAGCTACAAGGGTTGATGTCGATATAGTTTCGGTTATAAACGGCGAGGAGTTTTCGTTCCCCGTGGTATATGTGTTTCCGAATAAGGGAGATAAATTTAAAACAATTGTACATATAAATTTCAGACCAAATATCCCCGATGAATATATGCCTACCGAAGAGATTATTGACAACGGTTTTGCGTGTGCGTCTTTTTGTTATAAGGATGTCACCAGTGATGACGGCGATTTTACAAACGGGCTAGCAGGCTTGGTTTATAAAAACAGTGAACGCACACTCTACTCGTCGGGTAAAATAGCGATGTGGGCATGGGCGGCGATGAGGGTTATGGATTTTCTTCAGACCCGTGATGAGGTCGACAAGGATAACATTGCCGTAGCGGGCCATTCAAGACTCGGAAAAACAGCACTTCTTACAGCGGCTATGGATAAGCGTTTTGCTGTTGCTCATTCAAACTGCTCGGGTTGTAGCGGAGACGCACTCAACAGAGGAAAACTTGAGGGTAGTGAGAAAATCGGACACATTTCAAACGTCTTTGAGTTCTGGTTTTGCGAAAATTATAAAAGTTTCAGAGATAAAGACGATGAGACTCCGTTTGACCAGAATTTTCTCTTTTCTCTTATAGCACCACGAAAGGTACATGTTGCGTCTGCGGCAAGGGATATCTGGGCAGACCCTGTGGCACAGTTCAGTTGCTGTGCGGCATCGTCGGAAGTTTATGAGCTTTACGGCAAAAAGGGATTTGTCTATGAAGAGGATGACTTTTTAAAGGTCGGAAAATATCTTAATGACGGAAATATAGGCTTTTGCTACAGAGAGGGAAGCCATTATTTTTCAAGGGACGATTGGCACGGATTAATGGATTTTATGAATAAATAAAGCACACGGCGGACAGTTTTGCTGTCCGCCGTGTGCTTTTGGAGAATAACAATGAAAAAACAAAAAATCAGGAGTTGTAGAAATTAGAGATTGTAGATTTAATCTTTTTTGCCTGCACCGACTATCTCATAGTGAGGCTCTTCGCTTTTGGGAATCATACGGTATATTTTACCGTTGTCTTGAACATCAACCATGCTTATTGTAATGTCCGGCACAAGGGCTCGCAGGGTTGGAACGAACCTGGTGCTTTGTTCTTTCGGGAAGCCCACTACGATATCAATGCATTCTTTTTTCTTTGCGTGTACTGCTGCCACTATGGCAGGGCTGTCGTTGAAGTATACGCTCATTTGGGCATTTTCTTCCTTGGCACATCTGTACAGTTTTTCTAGAACGGACGGGTCAGGACTGAATCCGTCTTTTTGATGAAAAACGCTAAGCACTTCGAGCACAACACCTTTTTCTTTTGCAATCAGGGCACCTGATTTGATAAGGCTTTCACATTCGCTTTGCGGTGTTACGCAAACAAGAACACAGGACTTGTTTTTCATTTGGAAACTTTCCTTTCATAGGTTGTGTTGATTCCCTTCTGCAATATAGTTATACCACCGGTTTATGT
>JAZUNO010000069.1:0-2997 GCA_045604185.1 Acutalibacteraceae bacterium
TCCTTTCAAAGGTTTTATAATTGTTTTAAAAGGCGGCATACAGATGCTGCCTTTTGTTGACTTGTAAAGATCTTTATGATAAAATAAATTGAATTTTTCTCAACAGGAGGAACGAAAATGAAAAAGTTTATTGCTGTGCTGTTATGTTTTGCTGTAATTTTAGCATTTGCAGCCTGCACAAAGAATGACCCCGAAACAGCAACCGAACCTACCGGCAAACCCGGCGATATGGTTACCAACGATAAGGGAGATGTTGTTACCGTTACTGATTTTGCTCTCGTTCTTGATGAAAACGGTGAGCCTCAGCTTGATTCAAACGGCAACGTTATGACAACCGTCGGTTATGCTGTTGCTACATATCCGCCTGCAGAGGGTGAAACTCTTCCGCCTCAGACAACTGCACCTACTGTTGCTGTTGGTAACACAATCAAGAGTGAAAACGCAAAATGGCCTGCTCACGAGTTTATGTCAAAGCTTCCTAAACTCAGAGATGCTATAGACAAGACCACTCACGTAACTACGGATAAGGGTCAGATTGCAACAGTTTACGTTAACGAGCTCAGCTATGCTGATTATCTCGCTTATATTGAAACCTGCAAGAAGGCAGGCTTCACACAGAAGAATACCGGTACTTCAATTCCCGACACTCCCGAAGCAGGCAAGAGCTATATCTACTATACGGTTGCCAACGGTCTTTATATTACAATGACTTATTATACAGACGAATATCCTTACCGCAACTGTGACCTTTATATCTCTGTTGCGGATTACAGCCTGCTTGACGGTGTAGGTATGGTTAAAGAGTAATGAACGTTTTTGATTTTGACAACACTATTTATGACGGTGAAAGCTTTGTTGACCTTTTTATAATGGTACTCGGCAAAGACCCGTCGCTGCTCAGGTATGTGCCGACTATGATATCGGGTGTCGTGCAGTATAAGGCGGGCACACTCAGACTTGAAACGGCACTTGAACGTTATTCGAAGCCGTTTGAAGATTATATTGCAACTCTTCCCGATATTGATGCTCTTGTCGATGAATTTTGGGATAAGCATATGCATAAAATCAAGCCTTTTTATGAGGACGTCAGAAGTGACGATGACCTTGTAATTTCTGCATCTCCGCAGATTGTTGTTGAAGAGGTATGCCGCAGACTCGGCATAAAACGTTGCATCGGTACTCAGATTAATCGTGAAACAGGTAAACTCGGCAGAGTCTGTTTTCGTGAAAATAAGATTGCTGCTTTCCGCGAGAAGTTTCCCGATGCACATATCGACACGCTCTATACCGACTCTATGCACGATAAACCGCTTATGGATATTTCCGATTCGGTCTATTTCGTAAAGGGCAACAAAATCAATAAGCTGAAATAATAGCATAAGACCTGTACGATTATCGTACAGGTCTATTTATTATATATATTATATTACATTATATAGACTACCCTGGGTTACGTTGTGCTCTTTGAATTGTTTGTTGATTGTGTTAAGTACGTTTTTCTTGTCAGCACTCCACAGCGGAGCGATAAGCTCTTTCTTTGCACCGTCACCGGTCAGTCTGTGTATAACGGTTTCAGCCGGAAGCAAACGTATGCAGTTTTCCAATATATCTATATATTTATCCATTGATAATACTTCAAATCTGCCGCTTCTGTATTCATCGGCAAGGTCTGTGTTTTCAAGCACGTGCAACAGCTGCAGCTTGATTCCGTCTATTTTCATTTTTGCAAGATATCTGACTGTATCGTATATCATTTCCTCCGTTTCGAACGGGAGTCCGATTATTATATGCACAATTACTTCGATATCTGCTTCCTTGAGCCGTCTTACCGCATCTTCGAAAATATCGAGCGTATATCCTCTGCGTATATATTCGGCAGTGCTTTCGTGAATTGTCTGCAGTCCGAGTTCGATAAATACGGGTTTGGTTTGGTTGAGTTCAGCAAGCATCGCAATAACATCATCCGGTAGACAATCCGGACGTGTTGCGACGGAAAGTGCAACGATATCATCGGGCTTTGTTGCTTCTGTAAAAAGCTGTCGCAGTCTTTCAACCGGTGCATAGGTGTTTGTGTAATCCTGAAAATAAGCGATATATTCGGCATCCCCGGCTTTGTGTGATATAAGAGCTTTGGCATTTTCGATCTGTTCTTTAATGCTGTCGCACGGTTTGGCGGCAAATTCACCGCTGCCGCTTGCCGAACAAAATATGCATCCGCGTGTACCGAGTGTGCCGTCACGGGTAGGGCAGGTCATGCCGCCGCTTAATGTCAGCTTATATATTTTGCAGCCAAACCTTTTTTTCATAGCATTGTTGAATGAATTAAACATAGTTTTCTCCGTATGTTTTGTGGTTGCTCTTATTTTATCACGGTTGATGCTTATTTGCAACAACACTCGGATTGTGCAACTTGCAGATAGCTATACTATATAATGTATATAATTATATATAAGATGTCCGTGATTCTGCGAAACACGAGGCAGCGTGTTATTAAAGTGGAAAAAACTTTAAAAAAATTGAAAAAAAGTGTTGACAAGTCGTGAATGATTTGTTATTATAGCAAGGCGCTCGTGAGAAGAGTGCAACAACTAAATACGAACTGAAAAAAGTTCAAAAAAGTTGAAAAAAGGTGTTGACAAAGCTGATGAGTTGTGATATAATTCACAATGTTGCGGCTAAAACGCAACACCGAACGCACCTTGAAAATTAAACAACGATTGAAAGAACAAACCCTTGAAGATTCTTTTACGAAGTTAAGTACTTCAAACAGTAATTCGGAAACGAATGAAATTTTAAGACAGATGCGTCAGCATCTGAATGAGCGATTAAGCTCTAAGAATGGTTTTTACTCGAAAGAGTGAAGATACAATTTTTAGAGAGTTTGATCCTGGCTCAGGACGAACGCTGGCGGCGTGCCTAACACATGCAAGTCGAACGAAGTTCTTATGGAATGCGGCTTCGGCCAAATGAAGTTTGAACTTAGTGGCGGACGGGTGA
>JAZUNO010000070.1:0-4351 GCA_045604185.1 Acutalibacteraceae bacterium
CCAAAGAAATAATATCATGGTGAGTTTGCAAAGTCAATTAAGGGTGCTGGTGCAAATAACTGTAAAAAATCAACTTTTTATCTTTATTTTTTAAATGCAGTATGATAAAATTTATTATAATATATTTTAAATTTTAAGAGGTGTTTATATGGATATTAATGCTGTAAAAAATGCCATTCTGGAAGGACGCACTTCTCTTGGTATAGAACTTGGCTCTACAAGAATTAAAGCAGTTCTGACCGGTGAAAATAATACACCTATAGCTTCAGGCGGATTTTCCTGGGAAAACCGATTGGAAAACGGAGTTTGGACTTACCACCTTGACGATGTTTGGGAAGGCCTAAGGGTATGTTACCGTAAAATGGCCGATGAGGTTATGGATAAGTACGGTGTTGAAATCAGTTCTTTCGGTTCTATGGGATTCTCCGGAATGATGCACGGATATTTGGCATTTGATAAAAACGGTAAGCAGTTAGCTGAATTCCGCACATGGAGAAATACCATTACAGAACAGTCTGCTGCAGAGTTAACCGAATTATTCGGATTTAACGTTCCGCAGCGTTGGAGTATCGCACACCTTGACCGTGCTGTTCTAATCGGTGAAGAACATGTAAAAGATATAGATTTTATGACTACTCTTGCAGGCTATGTTCATTGGATGTTAACGGGCAAAAAAGTTCTTGGTATAGGCGAAGCTTCGGGTGTATTCCCGATAGACAGCAATATCAATGATTATGACGCCGATATGGTTAACAAGTTTAACAAAAGACTCTCTGACAAGGGCATTTCTTTTAAACTTCAGGATATTCTTCCGAAAGTACTCGTGGCAGGCGAGAATGCCGGAGTTCTCACCGAAGAAGGAGCAACGCTTCTTGACCCCACAGGAACATTAAAGGCAGGTATTCCACTCTGTCCGCCTGAGGGAGATGCAGGAACAGGAATGGTAGCAACAAACAGTGTTGCTGAAAAAACCGGCAATGTTTCGGCAGGAACATCTATTTTTGCTATGATAGTTCTTGAAAAAGCACTTTCAAAGGTTTATCCGGAAATTGATATGGTAACAACACCGTCGGGAAAACCCGTTGCGATGGTTCATTGCAACAACTGTACTACCGACGTTGATGCATGGATAGCCTTACTTAAAGAAACCGTTGAACTAATGACTGGTGAAGTTGATATTCCGAAGTTGTATGATGTGTTCTATAACAAAGCTCTTGAGGGTGATGCGGACTGTGGCGGATTACTTTCGTATAACTATTATTCCGGTGAACACACAACCGGCTTTGAAGAGGGCAGACCCCTCTTTGTTAAAAAGCCCGACAGCAAGATGAATCTTGCTAATTTCGCAAGAACCATACTTTTCTCTACAATGTCAACCCTTAAACTCGGTATGAATATTTTGACAGAGAGAGAGTCGGTTTGTGTCGAACAACTTCTTGGTCATGGCGGTTTGTTTAAGACAAAAGGCGTCGGACAGAAGTTAATGGCCGCAGCATTAAATGTTCCAGTAGCCGTTATGGCAACCGCTGGTGAAGGCGGTGCATGGGGAATTGCACTTTTGGCATCATATATGAAAAACAAGGCTGAAGGCGAAACCTTGGAAGCTTTTCTTAAAGAAAAAGTTTTCAATGGCATGATGGGCGATTGTGTAAGTCCTGACGAAACTGATTCTGCGGGATTTGCAGAATACATTGAGAGATACAAGGCCGGTCTTGCAATAGAGCGTGCAGCTGTTGATAACCTTAAATAATATAAGAATGGAGTGTAAAACATGAGCTTGAAAAATTATAAGTTCTGGTTTGTTGTCGGAAGCCAATTTTTATACGGCAACGATGTTTTGGAGACTGTAGCAACCAGAGCTGCTGAAATGGCAGAAACAATGAACTCAACAGGAAATCTTCCTTGTGAAATCATTTACAAAGGAACGGTAAAAACAAACGCTGAGATAACTGAGCTTGTAAAGGCTGCAAACTATGATGATTCTTGTGCGGGTATTATAACTTGGTGCCACACTTTCAGCCCGTCTAAAATGTGGATAAACGGACTTGCATCACTTCAAAAACCCTATTGTCATTTTGCAACTCAGTATAACCGTGAGATTCCAAACGAAGAAATTGACATGGACTTCATGAACCTTAACCAGGCAGCTCACGGAGACCGTGAACATGGCTTTATTGCAGCGAGACTTCGTACTCCGAGAAAGGTTATTGCAGGTTATTGGCAGGATGAAACAGTACAGAAAAAGATTGGCAGTTGGATGCGTGCAGCTGTCGGTGCGGCAGTAAGTAAAAATCTTAAAGTAATGCGCTTTGGTGACAATATGCGTGAAGTTGCAGTAACCGAGGGCGATAAGGTCGAAGTTCAGGCTAAGCTTGGTTGGCAGGTAAATACATGGCCGGTAGGTGCTCTTGTCGAGACAATGGATGCTGTGTCCGAAAAAGAAATTGATGCTTTAATGGATACATATAAAGCAGAATATGACTTTGCAACCGAGGATATAGAGACTGTACGTTATCAGGCACGTGAAGAAATAGCCATGAAAAAAATGCTTGATGCAGAGGGCTGCATGGCATTCAGCAATACTTTTCAGGATCTCTACGGTATGAAACAGCTTCCCGGTCTTGCCAGTCAGCACCTTATGGCACAGGGTTATGGATATGGCGGTGAAGGTGACTGGAAAGTTGCCGCTATGACCCATATTTTAAAAGCTATGAGCGAAGGCATGACAGGCGGCACCGCTTTCATGGAGGATTATACTTATAATCTGACAGAGGGTGCTGAATATAGCTTGGGAGCACACATGCTTGAGGTTTGTCCGTCTTTGGCGGCAGAAAGACCGAGAATTGAAGTGCATCCTCTTGGAATTGGAGATCGCGAACCTCCTGCAAGGCTTGTTTTTGAGGGCCACGAAGGCGACGCTATAGTTGTCAGCTTGGTTGACATGGGTGGACGGCTTCGCCTTATATGCCAAGATATTAAGTGTGTTAAGCCGATAATGTCAATGCCTAATCTTCCTGTAGCACGTGTTATGTGGAAAGCAATGCCTGATCTCACAACAGGTATAGAAGCTTGGGTTACAGCTGGCGGAGCTCATCATACTGTTTTGAGTTATGATGTTACAGCAGAGCAGATGAAAGACTGGGCTTGTATGATGGATATAGAATTTGTACACATCACAAAAGATACAACTATTGAAAGCTTGGAACATGATTTATTCTTGTCTGACCTTGCATGGAAGCTAAAATAATTTAGGGAGAAGATTATATGTTGGAACAGCTTAAACAACAGGTCTTTGAAGCTAATCTTTTATTGCCAAAGTACGGTTTGATAACTTTTACTTGGGGTAATGTGTCCGGAATAGACAGAGAGAACGGCTTAGTGGTTATAAAACCGTCCGGAGTTGAGTACGATACAATGAAGGCCTCTGATATGGTCGTGGTTGACCTCAAAAGCGGCGAAAAGGTTGAGGGGGACCTGAATCCTTCATCTGACACACCGACGCATCTGGCGCTTTACAGAGCCTTTTCGGACATTGGGGGAATTGTACACACACATAGCAGGTGGGCTACTATATACGCTCAAGCAGGAAAAGGTATTTTGCCCTTGGGAACAACTCACGGAGATTATTTCTACGGTGAGATTCCGTGCACACGTAAGATGACTGCTGATGAAATCGGTGGAGCTCCGGGACATTATGAGTTAGAAACCGGTAATGTTATCGTTGAAACTTTTGCGGATAAACAGCCTAATGATATTCCCGCTGTTCTTGTTCGCAATCATGGCCCATTCACATGGGGTACAAACCCTAACAACGCTGTTCACAATGCTGTAGTTCTTGAAGAATTGGCTTTTATGGCATGGCATAATCAAATGCTTAATCCAAATATTGAGCCCATGCAAAGAGAACTGTTAGATAAGCATTATCTTCGCAAACACGGGAAAGATGCTTATTACGGCCAAAAAAAATAAATTGAATAAACAAAAAAACAACAGAGACTTGCTTTCACACGGAAGTAAGTCTCTGCTTTTATAAAAATAAAAAATTCACTCTGTTTATTTGACAAAAAAGACAATCTGATAGGGATATAATTTTACTTGCAGGATGAAAGGAGGAGTAATGTTTATGAGCCAAGTAATTTATGTTGATGTTCTGCTTCTTATTAATCTCCTTGTCAATTACCTTTTGCTTTTAACATCCTGTGTAATAGCACATATACACCCAAAAAGAATCAGACTGCTTTTATCCGCAACCATAGGAGCAATATATTCTTTGATAATTTTTCTTCCCAATCTAGGACTTATTTCTTCCGCTCTTTTGCGTGTTTTGTGTTCTGTAGTCATGGTTTTTGTC
>JAZUNO010000071.1:0-16512 GCA_045604185.1 Acutalibacteraceae bacterium
CGTAGTTTTTTATATAGAATTTTCTTCTCAGAAAACCGCCGACAGCGTTTGCGCTAACACAAACGCCAAAAAGCTGCTTTTACACTCTTGCCATAATATATCGAGAGAAGATTTTGATGCGGGCGAGAATTATATATCGCTAATGAATAAGAACATACAAAACATAAAGGAGGCTTTGTACTGATGCCGCTTATTAAATGCGAAAACGTAGCGTTAAAATATCAGTCGCACACGGTTTGCGACAATATAAATTTTACCGTTAACGACGGCGATTATTTGTGTATTGTCGGCGAAAACGGCTCGGGAAAAAGCACCCTGCTCAAGGGTATTCTCGGCTTGCTCCCTTTAAAAAGCGGAAACATTGCTTTTGGCACATCGCTTTGCCGCACAGACATAGGCTATCTGCCTCAACAGACAAGTGAACAGCAGGATTTTCCTGCAAAAGTCAAAGAGGTTGTGCTCTCAGGCTGTCTTAACAAAAAAAGATTTTTGCCTTTCTTTACCAAAGCCGACCGAGAGCTCGCACAAAAAAATCTTGAAAGGCTTGGCATTTCGGATATTGCAAACAAGTCCTACCGTGAACTTTCGGGGGGACAGCAACAGCGTGTGCTTCTGGCCCGTGCACTGTGCTCGGCTAGCAGTCTGCTTTTGCTCGATGAGCCCGTAACGGGCCTCGACCCCGTTGTGTCCTCGGATTTTTATAAGCTCATAAAACAGCTCAATGCCGAACTCGGTATCGCCGTTATCATGGTCTCTCACGATATCTCCCGTGCGGTTAAAAATGCCGATAAGATTCTTCATCTCGGAGACACGCAAACCGTATTTTTCGGCAGTACGAAGGACTATCTCCAAAGCGAAACCGGCAAAAACTTTGCAAAAGCTAAGGAGGGAGACCGTGTTTAATTTCTTTTCTCAGATGTTTTCCTACTCCTTTATGCAACGTGCTGTTATTGCAGGTGTTTTAGTCGCACTTTGTTCGGCTCTGTTGGGAGTAACCCTCGTTCTCAAACGCTATTCCATGATAGGTGACGGCCTTTCACACGTTGGGTTCGGTGCCGCCTGTATAGCTATGGCTCTAAACGTAGCACCGCTGAAAATCGCCGTTCCCGTAGTAGTTGTTGCCGCCTTTTTGCTTATGAGAATAAAATCCAATGCAAAAATCAAAGGCGATGCCGCTGTCGCTCTGATTTCGAGCTCCGCTATAGCTGTCGGTATAATTGCAGCATCGCTGACAACGGGCCTTAACACCGATGTTTCGGGATACATGTTCGGCTCTGTTCTTCTCATGAGTGACACCGATGTTGTTGCGAGCGTTATCCTCTCATGTATAGTGTTGGTGCTATATGTAATTTTTTACAACCGCATCTTTTCCGTCACTTTCGACGAGAGTTTTGCCGCCGCAACGGGTACGAAAACAGGGCTTTATAATACCCTTATAGCCTTGCTGACGGCGGTGACGGTTGTTGTCGGAATGCGAATGATGGGTGCGTTGCTGATTTCAAGCCTCATCATCTTTCCCGCTCTGACTTCCATGCGCATTTGCAAGAGCTTCCGCAGTGTAACAGCCGTGTGTGCCGTGGTGTCCGTCGTCTGTTTCTTCGTCGGAATTTCCGCATCGTATGCGTTCAATCTGCCTGCAGGTGCAAGCGTAGTTGTAGCAAACGCTGTATGCCTTATACTCTTTTCTGTCGTGGGTGCTATATTACGAAGAGTGAGAAAAGGGTAGTTTAAATATTAATAATTTATGTATTTACTTTAAAAAATTAAAAAATCCTTTTACTGTTAAGCCTTTTGTGCTATAATGCATTGTAATCGGATTTTTGCCACTCGGTGACAAAATCTCTTATGTCAAATCAATGGAGGAGAAAATGGAAAATATTATTTCTGTAAAAAACCTCAGCAAGTCCTACGGCAGCCACCAGGTGCTCAACAATATTTCTTTTGACTTTGCACCCGGTCAGATTATAGGTTTGCTGGGCCCCAACGGTTCGGGTAAATCCTCTCTTATCAAAATCCTGACCGGTCTTATTCACGATTATTCCGGTGAAGTTCTGATAGACGGCGAGGTTCCCGGCCCCTCAACAAAGGCGAAAATCGCTTATCTTCCCGAGAAGTCCTACCTCGCAGACTGGATGCGTGCTATCGACGCTATCCGCTACGTCGCAGACTTCTATGAGGACTTTGATATGGACAAAGCTCTTAAAATGCTTGAAGTTTTCCAGCTTAATCCCAAGCAGAAAATAAAGTCAATGTCAAAAGGTATGCAGGAGAAGCTTCAGCTCATCCTCGTTATGTGCCGCAACGCAAAACTCTATATCCTCGACGAGCCTCTCGGCGGCGTTGGCCCTGCGGCAAGAGCTTTCATCCTTGATACAATTATGAAAAATCACCCCGAAGGCTCGACAATGCTCATTTCAACGCACCTTATCCATGACGTTGAAACAATCTTTGACCATGCGCTCATGATAGGCCAGGGCAAAGTTCTTAAGAACTCCAATGTTCAGGAGATATACGACGAAGGCAAGTCTCTCGAGGATGTATTTAAGGAGGTGTTCATGTATGCTTGGCAAATTGGTTAAAAATGAGATAAAGGCCAGTGCCCATACCATGGCCAACATCTATATCGCCGCCTTGATAACTTTCGCAATTATGATGCTGGGATACTATATAGACGTTGAGTGGCTCAGCTGGCTTCCTGCGGTTGCTACTCTGGTTATGATAGCCATTGCGTTTATTTCCCTTGTTGTCACTTTTATCGGCGTTATCGCAAACTTCTCAAAGACGCTCTACGGCCCTCAAGGATACCTGAGCTTCACACTTCCCGTTTCAAGCTCTGCCTTGCTTGCCGCTAAAGCAATCGTTTCTTTCTTCTGGATGCTCATAAGCTACATCATTTCTATCGCTATTCTTTTCGGCGTTTACATGTACGCTCTTTCAATAGTCGGTGAAGACAATGTTGAAATGATAAAAATGCTTCTCAATATGTTCAGCACTCTGCCGTCCGACGCTGCTATTAAACAGCTTGTGATTCTGCTCGTGCTTTCTGTCTTCATTCAGTTGGCTTTCCTTATAGCAGAACTCTTCTTTGCAATCACTTTTGCAAACACACGCGTTCTTCAGAAGCTCGGTGCCGCAGGTCCTATACTTGTTTTCTTTGCGGTTTTCGTTGTTTCGCAGATTCTGCTTGTTCTGTTTACAACACATGCACCCATTATCGTCACTCCCGACGAGAGCGGTCTTTTGTTCCACTTCGGAAAGACAATGGCCGAAACCGGTGGAATGGCAATCGGCATCAGCGGATTTTTGTTCCAGATTGTTGCTGCTGTCGGCCTTTTCGCCGCAACAGGCTGGCTCATGAAGCACAAGGTAAACATAAAATAAAAAGGTCCGGGGGACGGTACAGCAGGGGTTTTCCCTCTTGCCGTCCCTGTTTTTGTGCGGTGTTTTTTAAAGCTTTCGCTAAGAGGTTTGTGTGTACAGGCCAGCGTGATTTTTAAAAAGCATCACACTAAAAAAGGAGGGGTTCGGTGCAAGAGAATAAGACGGTTGCGGCAATTGCCACACCAAATTCCGCAGGCGGTATAGGAATAGTCCGCATATCGGGCAAAGATGCTCTTAAAATTGCCGACAGCGTTTTTGTTTGCGCCTCAGGCAAAAAACTTTGCGATTCCGAGGGCTACAAAGCTCATTTCGGCACAATAGTTGACTGCGGCAAGCCCATAGACGAGGGTATTGCTCTTGTTTTCCGCAGCCCTAAAAGCTATACGGGGGAGGATGTTGTTGAGATATCCTGCCACGGAGGCCTTTATATTACTCAACGTACGCTCCGAGCCGTACTCCACGCAGGAGCAGAGCCTGCACCTGCAGGCGAATTTACAAAAAGAGCTTTTCTCAACGGAAGAATAGACCTTGCCAAAGCGGAAAGTGTCATGGCACTTATAGGTGCACAGGGTGAACAGGCCGCATCTGCCGCTTTCAACACCCTTGAGGGTCACTTAAGTGAAAAAATTTCGCAGACGGCACACAAACTTATTTCCGTTTGCGCTCATATGTCCGCCTGGGTAGACTATCCCGATGAAGAAATTGAAGAAATTTCATTAAAAGAATTAACATCTACATTTACATCCGCCAGAGAAGAGCTTTTAAAAATGCTTGAAAGCTTTGAAAACGGCAGGGCTGTTACACAGGGCGTCGATGCCGTTATCGTGGGCAGGCCAAACGTCGGCAAATCAACACTCATGAATCTTCTCAGCGGCTATGAACGCTCAATCGTCACCGATATTCCCGGCACCACAAGGGATATTGTTGAGGAAACCGTAAAAATCGGCGATATAATTCTTCGTCTTGCGGATACCGCAGGTATTCGCCGTACGGAAAACGAGGTTGAAAATATCGGCGTTTCGTTAGCCAAGAAAAGACTTACACGAGCTCAACTCGTTATTGCTGTTTTCGACGGTGCTCAGGAGCTTACTGACGAAGACAAAAAGCTTCTTAGCGAATGCAAGGACAAGCTCACGCTCGCTGTCATAAACAAGAGTGACCTTGATATGCGTGCGGATATCGACTATATCAGGCAAAACACAAAGGCTTCCGTTCTGATTTCAGCCAAAAACGGTGACGGCTGTGAGGATTTGGAAACGGCACTTGCTTCTTTGCTCGGCACAGCCGCTTTTGACCCGTCAGTTGCTGTTCTGACCACGGAAAGGCAGAGACTTTGCTGTCAGCGTGCCGTCGACAACGTCGAGGAGGCTCTCTCAGCACTTGAAAGCGGTGTAACACTCGATGCCGTTAACGTCTGTGCCGACTGTGCGGTGGAAGCACTGTTGGAATTGACGGGCGAAAGAGCAGGAGAGGCCGTTGTAAACGAAGTTTTTGCACAGTTCTGTGTAGGAAAATAATATTATTCCTTATTGGAAAATTATATATGAGGGACAGAGTTTCAGATTATGAAATATGAAGCCGGAAAAATTGATGTTGCGGTTATAGGCGCAGGCCATGCAGGAATTGAGGCAGGGCTTGCCTCTGCACGTCTCGGATGCAAAACCGAAATCTTTACAATAAACCTTGACTGGGTAGGCAATATGCCATGTAATCCGTCAATCGGAGGCACATCGAAAGGGCACCTTGTGCGTGAAATCGATGCTCTCGGCGGTGAGATGGGTATTGCCGCAGACCTCAACACTCTGCAAAGCCGTATGCTCAATCTGGGTAAAGGACCTGCCGTACACAGCCCCAGAGCACAGATTGACCGCCGTGAATACTGCGGATATATGAAGTCAGTGCTCGAAAAGCAGGAAAATCTCTATCTTCGTCAGGCAGAGATAACCGACATCGAACGTGACGGCGACGAATGGGTTTTAACCACAAGACTCGAAGCCGTATACAGAGCAAGATGCGTCATTCTCGCAACGGGAACGTTTCTTGGCGGCAGAGTATATATCGGTGACGTTTCCTATGAAAGCGGCCCCGACGGGGTTTTCCCTGCAACAGAGCTTTCAAAATCACTTAAGGCGCTCGGATTACCGCTGCGTCGCTTTAAAACAGGAACGCCCTCCCGTGTAAACCGCAGAAGCATTGATTTTACAAACTTAGAGCTTCAAAAAGGTGACGAGGACGTTATACCGTTTTCTTTCAGCAAAAAAGCAACCGTCCAAAATAAAATGGACTGCTACATAACATATACCAACGAAGAAACTAAAAATATTATTCTCTCAAATCTGCACCGTTCTCCGCTCTATTCAGGCAAGATAGACGGTGTCGGCCCTCGCTACTGTCCGAGCATAGAGGATAAAATTGTACGCTTTTCTGAAAAAGAGAGACATCAGATATTCATTGAGCCATGCGGCGAAAACACCGATGAGATGTATCTTCAGGGCCTCTCATCCTCTTTACCCGAGGACGTACAGCTGAAGTTCCTGCGTTCTATCTCGGGCCTTGAAAACTGCGAAGTTATGCGTACCGCTTATGCGATAGAATATGACTGCGTTGACCCGCTTTCCTTAAAGCGTAGCTTGGAGTTCAACGATTTCGACGGTCTTTACGGAGCAGGTCAGTTCAACGGCTCAAGCGGATACGAAGAAGCAGCCGCACAGGGCCTTATCGCAGGAATTAACGCCGCTCGCAAAGTTCAGGGAAAAGCACCTCTTGAGCTTGACAGAGCAAGCTCTTATATCGGAACCCTTATAGACGACCTCGTCACAAAGGGATGCTCCGACCCGTACCGAATGATGACTTCCCGTTCGGAATACCGTCTGCTGCTCCGTCAGGACAATGCAGACCGCAGACTCATGCCCATAGGCCATGAAATAGGGCTCATTTCCGACGAACAATATTCTGAATTCGAAAATAAGCTGCGTCTTATTGACGAAGAGAAAAAACGTGTCGAAAAAACCGTTATAAAGGCGAGCGACGAATTAAACGCCCTGCTTGTTTCACGTGAAACATCTCCGATAGACGGCGGTATACGCCTGGGCGAGCTTCTGCGCCGTCCGCAGGCAGATTACAAAATGCTGACTCCGTTTGACACCTCTCGACCGGATTTGCCAAGAGAAGTTTTTGAGCAGGTTGAGATAGATATAAAATACGAGGGATATATCCGACGTCAGCAGGCTCAGGTTGACGAGATGCGCAGGCTTGAAGTCAAACGTATTCCGAAAGATATAAACTATTCCGAGCTTGGCGGACTGAGACTTGAAGCTATTGAAAAGCTGACAAAGATACGTCCCGAAAATGTCGGTCAGGCATCCCGTATCTCGGGAGTCAGCCCTGCCGATATCTCCGTTTTGTTAATTCTCCTTGAAAAGGAAGGTCAGAAAAATGATAGATAAAAATCTGCTCATAAAGACTTGTGCCGATTTCTCCGTCGAGGTTGGCAGTGAGGCCGCAGAACGCTTTGACCTTTTTGCACAGCTCCTGATTGAAAAAAACAAAGTTCTCAATCTTACCGCCATAACAGAGCCCGACGAAGTGGTTATCAAGCATTTTGCAGACAGCCTGACGGCTCTGAACATGATTGACATTCCGCAAGGTGCCTCGGTGATAGATGTAGGCACCGGCGGCGGCTTTCCCGGAATTCCGTTGCTGATAGCCCGTCCCGATATAAAATTGACTATGCTCGACTCAACACGCAAAAAGCTTGACTTTGTTGGCTTTGCTGTGGAGGAGCTCGGTCTTTCGGCAAATATTGTGCACGCCCGTGCAGAGGAAGCAGGGCAGAGCGAACTCAGAGAAAGCTTTGATTTTGCTGTATCCAGAGCCGTTGCGGCACTCAATGTGCTTTGCGAATTCTGTCTGCCTTTTGTAAAGCACAGCGGTATCTTCTGTGCCATGAAAGGCTCAAAAGGCGAGCTTGAACTTGCCCAGGCAAAGAGTGCAATTTCCACTCTCGGAGGAAAAGTTGCCGAAACAAAGATTCTAACTCTTGCCGACGGTGCGGACAGAACTCTTATAAACATAAAAAAAATATCGCATACTCCGACAAAATATCCACGTCCCTCGGCACAGATTTCAAAAAAACCGCTTGGATAATGTTGAAAAACAGCCGAAACGCCCTTTTTAACACGAACGAATTTAATGGACAACCGCCTTTTTTATATGGTAAGCTTTATCACAGAGAAGCTAAGCCGTTTAAAAAGGCGGTTTTAATTATTCAACGCTTTGAAAGGCGAGCATACAGTACATCGGCTTCGGTGCCGTATGCAAGGACGTTTATGACAAAGGTAAAAGAAAATCCGCACCGTTCAGGTTCAATTCTGCTCATTCCCCAGGAGGAAATCGTTGCTAATCCTGACCAACCGAGAAAATACTTTAATCCCGAAGAACTTGAAAGCCTTGCACAAAGCATCCGCTTAAACGGCATTTTGCAACCGATAAGTGTAAGACTTCTTGATGACGGACAATATGAAGTAATAGCAGGGGAGCGTCGACTGCGTGCGGCAAGAATGGTCGGACTGTTAAAAATACCGTGTATACTGTTGACTGCAAACGACGAAAAAGCATCTGTCTATGCGTTGATTGAAAACTTGCAGAGATGCGACCTCAACTTTTTTGAAGAAGCTTTCGCAATTCACTCGCTGATTAACGAACACGGACTCTCGCAGGAGGAAGCCGCAAAGCGGTTAGGCAAAGCACAGTCAACGCTGTCAAACAAATTAAGACTTTTAAAACTTCCCGACGACGTGAAAAACGCAATTTCACAAGCGGGCTTGACCGAAAGACACGCCAGAACTCTTTTAAAAATAGAGGATGTCGAAAAGCAGAGGGAAGCACTCCAAATAATTATTGAAAAAAACTTGAACGTTTCACAAAGCGAAAAGTTTGTTGAAAACATTTTAAAAGAACCTAAAAAGAAAAAAAACACGGCCGTAAAAATTTTTAAAGATGTGCGAATCTTTATAAACACCTTGAATCATGCGGTCGACACCATGAGAGAATCGGGAATTCAGGCGGATTCTCAAAAAACAGAAAACGACGAGTATATAGAATATCTCGTAAGAATTCCGAAAAAATCTGCCTGCCGAAACTAATTCAGACAAACCCCCATTTACCATATCTTTCTCTTTCACACCCCACATCCAAAAGCAAAACGGCAGTCCGAAAGGGCTGTCGTTTTGCTTTTTACCATTGTTTCACGTGAAACACTCGATTGACATTTTTTCGCTTTATGGTATACTTTTTGATAGAATCGTTACAAAAACCTCTGTTTTGAGATTGTTTATGATACCATAAGTGATTACAGGAGAGATAAAATTGGGAAAAATTGTTGCAATTGTTAATCAGAAAGGCGGCGTTGGCAAAACTACTTCTGCAGTAAACCTTGCTGCCGCAATAGGTGAAAAGGGATACAAAGTCCTGCTGGCGGACATCGACCCTCAGGGTAACGCTACAAGCGGACTTGGCATAAACAAGCGAGAACTCGGCAAATCCGCTTATGATGCAATGATAAACTCCGTACCCGTGCAGGATATTATCCTCAAGAGCGAATATGAAAATGTCTGGGTTCTGCCCTCAAACATGGCTCTTGCAGGTGCAGAGCTTGAACTTGTTGACATGAACAAAAGGGAAAGCCGTCTTAAAACCGCACTCGCACCTGTTAAAGCCTCCTTTGATTTTATTTTCTTTGACTGTCCGCCCTCACTCGGCCTTATAACCTTGAACGCACTTTGTGCTTCGGATACCGTTTTGGTGCCGATTCAGTGCGAATACTACGCTCTTGAAGGTCTTTCACAGCTCATGTCAACCGTAAGACAAGTCAAGAGACTCTACAATCCGATGATAGAAATCGAGGGAGTTCTGCTTACAATGTACGATGGCAGACTTAATCTTACCCAGCAGGTAGTAAGTGAAGTCAAGCGTTTCTTCCCCAGAAAGGTTTACTCCTCGGTTATTCCCAGAAACGTGCGTCTTTCCGAGGCACCCAGCTTCGGCCAGCCGATAATGTACTATGACAAACACTCCAAAGGAACTGCGGCATACAACAGTTTTGCGGCAGAGTTCTTACGAAATAACGGTAAAGAGTGATGTAAAAACGTCGTAACTCTTGTCTCTCTGAAAAAAGTTGAAAGGATGAAAAAAATGGCAGCAAAAAAAGGCGGCCTCGGCCGTGGACTAGATGCTCTTTTCGCTGACAATTCAATAGAAGAAATTGCACCGTCAAGTGCGGTAAAGCTTAAGATAATGGATATTGAACCCAACCGCGAGCAGCCCAGAAAGGTTTTTGATGAGCAGGCTCTCGCAGAACTTTCCGACAGCATTGCAAAGCACGGTGTTATTCAGCCCTTGCTTGTCCGTCCTTTACCCGACGGCAGCTATCAGCTCGTAGCAGGCGAACGCCGTTGGAGAGCTTCGAGAATGGCAGGCCTTACTGAGGTTCCCGTTGTTATCAAAGAGCTTACCGATGAAGAGGCAATGGCATTGGCTCTTATAGAAAATCTTCAGCGTGAGGACCTGAATGCGGTTGAAGAGGCTCAGGGTATAAAATCACTCATGGACACCCTAGGCCTTACTCAGGAGGAAGCGGCAGAACGTGTTGGAAAATCTCGTCCTGCAATAGCAAACTCCTTGAGACTCCTGAAACTTCCCGCATCCGTACTCGATATGGTTTCAGACGGGTCTCTCTCCGCAGGCCACGCCCGTGCACTGCTCGCTTTCGAAAAAGAGGAAGATATTATTGAAGTTGCAAAGCTTGTTATAGAAAAAGGCCTGACTGTCCGTGATGTTGAGCGTCTTGCAAAAAAGGCCTTAAAAACCGAAAAACTGATACCTCCTCAGGCACGTCGCCCAAGCTACTATGACGAAGTCGAGCTTGCTCTGACAAATTATCTCGGACGCAAAATCAAGGTAAATACAAAGAACGGAGCCGAAAACGGTGTTCTTGAAATAGACTTCTTTGACAAAACCGACCTTGGCAGGTTAGCAGATGTTCTTAAAGCTTTTGGTGATTAAAAAAAACGCTGTGAAATTCACAGCGTTTTTTTATATGTTTTTTATTTTCCTGTCGGTATATACGGTCTTACCGCACCTGCCAGTGCACTTACGGGCATGGTCTGAAGAATAACTCTTCCGGGGCCCTTTACAACCGTATTAAAGAGTCCCTCTCCGCCCAGGAACATATTCTTGACACCCGGAACGGTAACGACGTCCATACTGCAGGTTGCATCCATTGCTGCAAGATAGCCGGTGTCAACAATAATCTCCTGACCTGCTGCAAGACTGTACTCAACAGCATGGCCGTCAATCTCAATAAAAGCAGTTCCGTTGCCGGAAATCTTTTGCATAATGAAACCTTCACCGCCGAAGAAGCCTGCTCCTATTTTCTTTTGGAAGAAAATCGAGGTATCGACACCTGACTCACCTGCAAGAAAAGCACCTTTCTGAACAATCATCGGTTTTTCGGGCGTTATCTCCAATGCACGGATTGAACCGGGGAAGCTTGAAGCAAAAGCAATCAAGCCGGGGCCACCCTGTGCGAGATATCTGTTCTGGAAGAGAGAATCTCCTGAAAACATTCTGCCGAGTGCTTTACCTATTCCGCCATTGCTTGTGGTAGTCATTTTCATGTTTGAGCTCATCCAACTCATGCTTCCTCTTTCGGTTATCATTTCTTCGCCCTCGTTGAGGCTGCAAATTACTACCGGAAGGGGAGTTCCTTCAATTTTAAATTGCATAGATTTCTACTCCTTTTTTATTTTTTATCAAATCAGCAAGAGTACACCTTTTGTGATGCTCTTTAAACGTGCCTGATTTGAGATTAGCCTGAATAAAAACAAATTACCAAAGATATGCCGTCATTTCCATGAATGAATAAATCTGAGCAACGTTTACATATACGCAAAGAAGTGTGGACACTATGAAGATTACATTCAGATACTTTCTCGTATTCTTTGCTTTACAGTTGTTGTAAATTGTAAATGCTATAAACAAAGCTCCGATTATCATCTGCCACGAGAAGTCCGCATTATACCGAACCGCATATCCGCTCTCCCAAGAGGAAAAGATTATTATCAGCGGCATCAGCACACATGAAACTCCTATCAACGTCGCAACAAGCGGACGTTTCTTCTTTTCTACCGTCTTAAGAGCCTTGCCTGCAAACAGGTATGAGAACATCGGCAATGCACGGAATATGATACCCGTCGATATGAGATTTGTGTTGACCTGGTCGACAAACATATAGCCGTTAAGGCCAAAATATTCGAACGACGATTTGAGGAACGGAAACTCCGACGGTGAAAATCTCGGCATGTTCAAAAGGTATGCATAGATGTTTATCAGCACGAATTTCCAATGGAACTCGGAGTGAGTAAAGTCATTTATTGTCAGTGAATACTGTATTCCGAAATCAAGCGGATTGTCAAAACGCAGATAGTTGTAAATCATCTGCACAAGTCCAAGCACAGCAAAAGGTGCAAGCGATACTACGGCATATTTGAAGAGTGGTTTAAATTTTAATTCTTTTTCAGAAATTACTTTCTTAATACCTGCGGCAATAAAGAAGAGTGCCGCCACACAGTATATCGCAAGAGTCGGACGGCATAAAACCGCATATCCGAGGAAAAACGACGACAAGCATAATTTCCAATATGAAATTTTGCCTTCGCCTATAATATTCGAGCTTAGTAACAGTGCCGTTCCTGCCGTTACGCAGGCAAAGCCCGAGGCTATTGCTATCTCATAAAAGAGAGGCCGTGCGGCACTGAAAAAGATTCCCGAAGCCATTTGCACCGTAATAAGTCCCATGAGAGTTGTGCCTACGGGAAGCTTCTTAAACCATTTTTCTATGATAATAAGGTACAGCTTTGTAAGACATAATATTCCTATAAGAGAAAATATCAGTGTTGCCCACACTGACGGGAAATAGTATCCCGTTATCATTTTATACGGCAGGAACAGTGCCAGCACCGGCCCTATTCCGTAATAGGAGTAATACTTTCCGTTATAAAAACAGTGGTCCCAGAGATAGCTGACACCTGCTTCTTCTCTGGCTCTTCTGTCATAAGGATTTTCCATTGCGAGGAGCTCTTCGCTCGGCTCTTCCAACAGACTTACCTGCCCGTTCATAAAGGCATCGACAATCTCTTTTGTTATCTGGTTTCCCTCTTGTGACGTGAATTGGTCATGGCAGACCACACCGTCCTTTGTGGTATAAAGCATTGAAAGGCTTGTCGCCAGAAGCATAACGCAAAGAGTTATAATCAGAGCGGAATTTGCACAAAAAGCCCGCCTTTTTTCAAACGGGTCAAAGGAGACCTTTGTGCCTGCAAAAAGATAAACCAGAAAAGCAACAAAAATAACTGCCGCAAGAGTTATTAACACTATTGACGCCATTTCTGCACTGTCTCTCGGTTGGTTCAGGGTAATGCTGTTTATTTTGATATTCTGGTCACTGCGCAAGGAAAATTCAAATAAAAGCTTGTCAATGTCTCCTGAAAGATTGCAGACTATTATATTATCTGTATTCTTTTTTTCTTTCAATGTGTAACTTATAACACGTCTGTATTCCGAAACCGTTTCATCGGTAAAGCTAACAACGAAATTTACATCGTCACAGCCCTCTTCCATTTGTGCATCAACGGTTATGGCTCCGATTGGCATATTTATATTATCAAATTCCATAGATGCAAAGCCCTTGCCGATATAAGCTCCGTCATCCGTTTCCGGAAAAACATTTGAGCTTGAAGCCTGAGATATATCAAGTTGCTTTGTCTCATATTTTCCGAAAAGCAAGTGTAGAGAAGTAAAGTTCATCACAAAAACTTCCACCGCAAAAATAACGGCAAAAACTATTACACTTATCAAAATCAAAGTTTTTAAAAATTTATTTTTTTTCTGCATCATTACTTCTCTCCATATTCTTTTTTAAGAACATTTGTCGGTTAATTATACCATTAGCCATATATGTTTTCAACTGTTTTTGCAAACACATATATCTGTATAAAAAATCCTCTCTTTTCCCCTTGTAATTAATAAGATTATATATTATAATAACTAGAGAACTTAATAGTAAGATACAAAGCGAGGCTTTGTTTTGGTCATGTGGCGTGGCGGGTCCTGTGCGGCGGGGCGCCGTGAACCATGTCAGGCGGGGAACCGAGCAGCATTAAGCGGTCTGCACTGTGCGCCACAGTCCGCCTGCCCGCCATATGACCAAGTCAAAGTCCCGTTTTTTTTAAAGCGGATAAAAAAGGAAAATTTATATGTATCGAGTACTTTACAGAAAATGGAGACCTCAGACTTTTGAGGACGTTTCCGGCCAACCGCATATAACAGAAACTCTTAAAAATGAGCTGTTGAGCGGAAGAGTCGCACATGCCTACCTGTTTACCGGTTCAAGGGGAACGGGTAAGACGTCGTGTGCAAAAATTCTCTCAAAAGCCGTAAACTGTCTTACACCCGTCAACGGCAATCCCTGTAACGAATGCGAAATTTGCCAGGGCATTGATAACGGCTCAATACTTGATGTTATTGAAATTGATGCCGCATCTAACAACGGTGTTGACAATATCCGTGACCTCAGGGACGAAGCTAACTTTACTCCGGTCAAGTCAAAATACCGCGTCTATATTATCGACGAGGTTCACATGCTTTCTACCGGTGCATTCAACGCTCTTTTAAAAATTCTCGAAGAGCCGCCCCAGCACGTTATATTCATACTTGCTACAACCGAGGTACATAAACTTCCCGCAACTATTCTCTCAAGATGTCAGCGTTTTGATTTCAAGAGAATTTCTCCCGAAGATATCTGCAAGCGGCTTAACTTTGTCGCAGAAAAAGAAAATCTCACTCTTGAAGAGGATGCCGCAGCGCTTATCGCTAAAATTGCGGACGGTGCATTGAGAGATGCCCTTTCTTTGCTTGACCGCTGCTGTGCAACTTCTGATAACATAACTGCTGATATTGTAACAAAAAGTGCAGGCCTTGCAGGCAGAGATTATCTGTCACGTCTTTCTCACTGCATCATAGAAAAGGATTGTGCAAAAGCTCTCGGGATAATCAATGAATTGCACATAAATTCATGTGATATGGAACGCCTTTGTTCCGAATTTCTGTTCCATCTGCGTGACCTGATGATAACAAAGACCGTGAAAAATCCGGACGAGGTTCTTATTTGTACTCAGGATGAACTTGATGAACTTAAAGCACTGGCCACCGAAATTTCTCTTGAAGAACTTCTGTATGTTCTTGGTATTGCAGAGAGTGCACTTTCAGATATAAAACGTGCTTCCAACAAGCGTATACCGCTTGAAATGGCTTTTGTAAAAATGTGCTCTGAACAGCTCGATTCCGGAAGCGATGCTCTCCTAAAGAGAATAGCTGCTCTGGAAGCAAAATTAGCATCGGGTGATTTCACGGCGAAAAAGGAAGTTAAGGTCTCTCAACCTCCTGCACCCGTTCAAAAGATTGAAAAACCCGAACTTAATGAAATTTCAAAGTCTGAAGAAAAACCCATAGAAATTCAGGCCCCTAAAGTTGATGTAAAACCTGAACCTCAGCCTGCTGTTGAGCCGCAAAAGAAAGTTGAAGAATCTCCGACATCTGAAGAGTCCTCAAACAGCGGTGAAACAGTTGAGTTCGCAGGTTGGGCAGAGGTTATAGCCGAACTTCGGAAAACGGACATGCCTCTTGTCGGAATATTGAACGGGGCAACCGCTTTTGTAAAAGATAATTTCTTCTTGATAAAGAGCGACAATCCTATCCTTTCATCTTTTATCAGAAAAGATCTTCATGCTTCTTTCCTTTCAAAAGCTATTCTTTCCGTAACAGGAAAGCAATATAAGATAGGTCTTTATAAACAGCCGGAAAAACCTTCAAAAGATCCTCTTGAAGGACTCGTGAAGAAAATTGAAGATTTTAAAAACAGTTAAAACATACTCTGGAGGTATTTTTATATGAAAGCAAGAATTCCCGGAGCCCAGCAGGGCGGTAACGCAAATATGATGAAAAAACTTCAGCAGATGCAGGAAGAAATGGCCCGTGTTCAGGAAGAAGTAGAGAATTCCGAATATGTAGCTTCTGCAGGCGGCGGAGCAGTTGAAGTTACGGTCAACGGACGCCATGAAGTTCTTTCTGTTAAAATGGATCCCGAAATCGTCGATCCCGAAGAGATAGAAATGCTTGAAGATATGATAATAGCTGCTTTCAACGAGAGCATACGAAAGGCTAACGACGCTATGGAACAAGGTATGGATAGAGCTAAGGGCGGCCTTTCCATTCCCGGACTCTTCTAAAATCTATGGCAGAAAAAAATGCAGCGCCTCTTGCGCGATTAATAGAGCAGTTTGAACGACTTCCGGGTATAGGACGCAAAAACGCACAAAGACTCGCTTATCACATTCTTTCAATGCCTGAGGAAAAAGCTAAAGAATTTGCCTCAACAATAATAGAAGCGAAAGAAAAAATTCATCGCTGTCCTGTTTGTTGCGACCTTACCGATTCTGAGCTTTGTCCTATATGTAAAAGCCCATCAAGAGATAAGAGTGTAATATGTGTTGTCGAGGACCCAAAAGCCGTCATGGCTGTTGAAAGAACACATGAATACGGCGGAGTTTATCACGTTCTTCACGGTCTTATTTCACCAATGAACGGAACAGGCCCCGACGATATATGTATAAAAGAGTTGGTTGACAGATTAGCTGATTCACAGGTAAAAGAAATAATCATGGCAACCAATCCCACCGCTGAAGGAGATGTAACAGCTTTGTTTATATCAAAGCTTGTAAAACCTCTGGGCGTTACGGTATCCCGTCTGGCTTACGGAATTCCCGTCGGTGCAGACCTTGAATATGCGGATAACTTTACTCTTACAAAAGCAATTGAAGGAAGAAAAGAGTTATAGTTTTCCACATTCTTTTAGTTTTCCACATCTTACTTTTCAACACTTTCCTCACAGGCTAAAAATGCCATGTGGAAAACCTAAAAATTTCAAAAATCAGTGTGGAAAAAGTTTCCTTTAAAAAGTCAAGTTTTTCTAAGTAAAAACGACTTTTCAACAATATTAACACCCCCTACTACGAC
>JAZUNO010000072.1:0-3003 GCA_045604185.1 Acutalibacteraceae bacterium
TGTTATGCCGAATTCTTATATAGCATCAACTTCGGAAGACAAAATAAGAGGGTACTTGCTTAATGACAATCATCCTGTTGGAAAGGACAAAGCACGTGTTTTAAATTCTGTGCTTGGTTTCAATGGTGATAATTGGAATGAATTGTCAGAGATTTTGTACAATGCCGTACAAAAGAACCATGCAAGCAAAATAACACAAACACAATACGGCTTTAGATATAATGTTCCGATAAGAGTTGTTGGCACAAAAGGCAAAAGCATGGTTTTGGATACGGTTTGGCAAATTGATAAAGGCTCTAACATTCCGAGGTTTATTACACTCAAATTTGATAAGCGAACTATAAAGGAAGTGAAAAAGTGATGAATTTGTTTGATTGTGTATATTTAAGAAAAGACCGTCCCGATTTGGGCATAACCGCCTCAAATATCGGAACTATTGTTGATATTGTGCAGGATAGTTATACGGTTGAGTTTGTAGATGAATTTGGCAATACGATAGATTCATCGCTCGAAACAGATTTTTCTGCTGAAGAATTGCGAAAAGCATAATCTAATAGTTGAATTCAGACACTCTGCGTTTGCAGGGTGTCTTTTTTCATATCAAAAATACGTTTGCCCGTGTGCGTACAAACGGGGAGCGGATGACCTTATCCGTAAAAAGGAGGCCGAAATGGCAGAAGACAACAACACAGTACTTGATAATCAGGCACAGGATGGCGGCGCAGCAGGCGGCACAACACCGCCCAACACAACTCCGCCCGCAGGTGAGCCTGAAAAGAAGTACACAGATGCTGACGTGAACAACATCAGTAAGAAAAACAGCGAAAAGGCAGTTAACAAGCTGCTCAAGGACCTCGGTATCACCGATATGGAAAAGGCGAAGCAAATCCTCGCAGATGCGGCCGCAAAAGAGGGTGCAAATCAGTCCGTCGGTCAGGATGATACAAGAGTTACCGAGCTTAATGCAAGCCTTGAGGCTTCCGTGCTTGAGAACATTATGCTTACCGAGCACGTGAATCCCGAAAAGGTAGCAAGAGCAGTGAAGCTTATTGACAGAGCTGATTGTCTTGATGACGAAGGCAAGTTCAGCCGTGATAAAGCTACCGAAGCTGTCAAAAAGCTGTTTGAGGAATGGCCCGAGCTCGCTGCAAAAGCCGAAGGCACACAGGTCGGCTTTGCAATCGGCGGCGACGGCAAACAGACAACATCTCCTGCCCCGGCAGATAAGCCCAAGCAGAAGAGCTGGAACAGATTTAACTAAAAAAGGAGAGATTTTTTAAATGCCTAACACAGTAAACTACGCAGAGAGATGGGAGCCCGACCTTCTCGAAATCTTTATGCAGGAAAGCCTTATTTCACCGTTCGTAACGAACAATGTCAGATTCCTTGAGAACGGTAAGACCTTCCATTTCACTCAGATGAGCACAACCGGCTTTAAGAGCCACAGCCGTAACGGCGGCTGGAACAAGGGCACATTCAAGCAGAATGATGTACCCTTTACACTCTCACACGACCGTGATGTTTCATTCCTTGTTGACAAAGCAGATGTCAGTGAGAGCAATGCAACCGCTTCAATTCAGAATATCGCAAAGGTATTCACACGTACACAGTCCGTCCCCGAAAAGAATGCTCTTTTCTTCTCAAAGTGTGCAACTCTTGCTGCTACGCTTGAAGGTTATAACTCAACCTCGGCACTCAGTGATTGGACAAAAGCAAATGTCCTCACAAAGCTCAAGGCAATTATCGGTGCCGGAAAGCTCCGCCGCTATAAGGCGCAGGGTGCGCTCATCGTCTATGTTCGCAGCGAGATTATGGACCTTCTTGAAATGTCCTCTGAAATTGCAAAGAGCATTGAAATGACACAGATTGCCGAGGGCGGAGCAGGTATTGAAACCCGTGTCGCCAAAATCGACGCTGTGCCGATTTTTGAGGTAATCGATGATGAGTGCTTCTACAACAAGTTCAATTTCGACGGCGAAAACGGCGGTTTTGAGCTTGCAGAAGATTCAAAGCATATCAACGTGCTTGTTGCTTCTCCGCTTACAACAAAGTTTGTGCCCAAGATTTCCAGCATCTACTATTTCAACCCCGGCTCACACACCGAGGGTGACGGTTATCTCTACCAGGAGCGCGAGCTTTGCGACGTCTTTACTCTTCCCAACGGTAAGGACAATAAGGTTGACAGCCTTTATGCCGACGTTGAGGCTTAAGCTATGTACGTCGATATTGACTACTACATAGCCAACCGCAAGAGCAGTGAGCCTGATGAGGACTGCACAAAGGATATAAGAGAATTACTTGACCTCGCCGAGATGAAAGTCGACGAGGTCACTTTTAATCGTATCAGAGGAATCGGCTTCGATAATCTGACCGAGTTTCAGCAGGAAAGAGTGCGTAAAGCTGTGTGCATACAGGCGGATTATATTCAGGAGTACGGCGGCGACTATACCGACACTGAGCCGCAGATTGAAAGCTACAGCGTGCTTGATATCAGCGTGAGCGTGAGCGGCAAACAGACCGCTGCCGAACGTGCCGGTATGGCAACGCTGGCATACAAGCTGCTTGAGCAAACAGGGCTTATGAGGAGGGCTTTGTGATGGCAAAAAAAGTAAAGAAGCTTCCGTTTCCCGACCATATGCTTGTGACTGACTGCATCATTGAGCTTGATGCAAAAGGACTCAACAAAGACGGTGAACCGATTGAGGCGGCAAAAATACAGACAAAGTGTATGTGGTCAGAGCATACAAAGCGTGTTTACACCGCCGACGGCAAGCAGGTAATACTCAGCGGACAGGTTATCGTCAAGGGTGACGTTGCGCCGAATCTTGAAGAGATTTCTTCGGGCTCCGTACAGATAGGTAAACGTGTAATGCGTATACACGAAGCTGCAAGGCCCAAAAATGCCGACGGAACGGTGCATCACACCTGCTTTAAGTTGATATGAAGCTGACACCGAAAGTAACCTATAACACCGCAAATATCCGCCGTATTGAAGCCAATACA
>JAZUNO010000073.1:0-7707 GCA_045604185.1 Acutalibacteraceae bacterium
CTAAAGCAGCTATTTCAAATTTCACTCAGTGGATGGCTGTTCACTTTGCAGATGTCGGCATCAGAGTTAACGCTATTGCTCCCGGGTTCTTCTCAACAATCCAGAATGCAAAGCTTCTCTATAACGAAGACGGCTCACTCACCGAGCGTTCAAACAAGATTATCACTCACACTCCCATGCGCCGTTTTGGTGTACCTGAGGATTTGACAGGTTCTCTTGTTTTCCTCTGCGACGAGAAATATTCAGGTTTTATTACCGGTATTGTCCTCGCAGTTGACGGTGGCTTCTCCGCTTATTCGGGCGTGTAATAACAATAAACAAAAAGACCTCCTTGGCAACACCAAGGAGTTCTTTTTTTATCAGCTTAACTTGTGTATAAACAAACCGCTCAGGAGTTTGGGTTCAAACCAAGTGGACTTTGGCGGCATTATCTTATCTGCATCCGCTATATCCATAAGGTCATCTGTCGTTGTCGGATACATTGAAAATGCAAGCACCATATCGCTGTTGGCTCTGCGTTCAAGCTCGCCTAAGCCTCTGATTCCACCCACAAAATCAATTCTCTTATCTGTTCTCGGGTCGTCAATTCCAAGAACGGGTGCAATTAGGTTTTGTTGAAGAATTGAAACATCGAGTGCGGCCACAGGGTCATTAGCATCAAATGTACCTGCCTTTGCTGTGAGAGCGTACCACTTGTTGTCAAGATACATTCCGAAAGTATGCTTTACCTGCGGTTTATACGGTGACTGTGCCGCTTCCTCAACGTCAAATTTCTCGCTGATTTTGTCTATAAATTCAGCCTTTGAAAGACCGTTCAGGTCCTTTATAACACGGTTGTAGTCCATTATCGCAAGCTCGCTCTGGGCAAACAGTACCGCAAGAAAGAAGTTGAACTCCTCGCTTCCGTCATAGTCCGGATGCTCTGCTCTGCGTTTTTGGCCAACCCTTACCGCCGATGCCGCACGGTGATGACCATCCGCTATATAGAGTGCATTTGTAGATGCGAAAAGCTTTGATATCTTCTCAATCATCTCGGGGCAGTCGACCACCCATACAGTCTGCGAAACGCCGTCAGACACAAAATCATAAACCGGCTCATGCTCTGCCTGCCATTTTGCAACAGCCGCTGAAATCTCAGCGTTATCCCTATAAGTAAGGAATATAGGGCCTGTGTTTGCATCGCAGTAATCAACGTGGTTGATTCTGTCCTGCTCTTTGTCGGCACGGGTAAGCTCATGCTTTTTGATGATATTGTTCATATAATCATCTATAGAAACACAGCCGACAAGTCCCGTCTGACTTCTGCCATCCATTATCTGGCGGTAGATGTATATATTTTCTGTGCTGTCCTGCTTGCAGATGCCGTCCGTTTCAAGTTTTTTAAGGTTTTCTGCTGCCTTGTTGTAGACAGTTTGAGAATAGAGTTCGGTGCCTATCGGCAAATCCACCTCTGCCTTGTCAACATGCAAAAACGAATAAGGATTACCCACGACCATCTCACGGGCTTCCTCGCTGTTCATAACGTCATACGGAAGTGCCGCTACCTTATCAGCATACTGCGGCAAAGGTCTGACGGCCTTAAAGGGTCTGAAAATAGCCATTGTTTGTCTCACTCCTACATTTTACCTGTCTTTTTCCCTCCGAGCTTTATGCCCGAAAGCACATTCGTATCAAACGAATATGTTATCGACTCAGCCTCTCTCTCACGCTTAAGAGCAAGAGAAATCATCTCATCGATAAGCTCTGTATATTTAACCCCTGCAGGCTCCCAAAGATAGAATGAAAGCGAACCGGGAATGGTGTTTATCTCATTGAGCCACACCTTGTTTTCAGCGGTATCAATCATAAAGTCTATACGTGAAACGCCGTTGCAACCGAGCACCTTGAAGGCCTCAACTGCCATATTGCGTATCTCGTCCTCTGTCTCTTGAGGGATATCAGCAGGAATCTGACGGCTTGTTGATGCCATTCCCTTCTGGCCGGACTTTGAGTTGTTGATATATTTATCACCGTAGCCAAGGATGTCACCCGAAGCGTTGAGCGGCTCTTCACAAACAGAGGCTCTGGCCGATGTGCGATCACCGAGTACCGAGCAGTTTATCTCACGGAGATTTTCAATCGCAGGTTCAACAAGCACTCTGTCAGAAAAATCGAATGCGTTTTCAAGCGAAGTCTCAAGAGACTCTGTATCCTTTGCTTTGCTGATACCAATACTTGACCCTAAGTTTATCGGCTTTACTATAACCGGATACGAAAACTTACTCTCAATTTTTTCAATTATCTTCTCCGGCTCATCGCCAAAATCGCGTGAATCAACACAGATACAGTCAAGCACGGGAATACCGTTATCCTTAAGCACTGTCTTCATCACATATTTATCCATACCAACTGCAGATGAGAGTACATCACAGCCCACATAAGGCAGATTAAGCATTTTGAGATAGCCCTGAAGAGTGCCGTCCTCAACATTTGTTCCGTGAACTACAGGGAAAGCAATATCAATGTAATCTATAACGTCCTTCGAAAATGCCTTGTGCGGATATTTGACTATCAACGCACGGTCATTGTCAGTTATAAGATTAACACGGGTGCTCTCGGCCAAAAGCTTATTTATATTCTTATAAGCCTCTATTTCGCCTATATGTTCACCGACATACATCTCGTTTTTCTTTGTGATGTAAATCGGAATAACATCGTATTTGTCTTTATTCACTGCACCTATAGCCTGAATTGCAGATATAACCGAAATCTCGTGTTCAACGCTCTTGCCGCCGAACATCACTGCAAGCTTTATTTTCATAACAGGGCCCCCAATCAATAGTTATCAGGTAAATCGTTTTCAAGCAAAACTATCTTTTTCTCTTTCGTTCTGAGTCCGCCTACCCAGGTAAGTGCCTGCTGAATAGTCGATGAAACGCAAATACGCTCGCTGTCAAAACCGGCTGAAATCAAGCCGTCATATATGCTCTTTGTCTGCTTCTCACCGACAAGTGCCACATAGTCGCAAACCTTGGCTGCGTTCTCACCAAACTCAAAGTTATATTCATCCTGCTTGTCACCCAATTCAACCATACCGGGCGTGACGAGTATTTTTTCACCCTCAAAGAGGCTGAGTGCCTGAAGAGCTGCCTTTGTGCCGTTGGGGTTTGAGTTGTACGAGTCATCTATAACTGTCATATCGCCACGTTTGGAAAGTTCGAGGCGGTGCGGAACATTTTCAAGTCTGCGTACCTGAGGCTTAAGCTCCTTAAGCGGAATACCAAGCTCATGCGAAACCGCTATCGCACCAAGAATGTTAAGACAATTGTGAACACCGATGAGCTTTGTTGAAAACTCACCCGTCTCACCGTCGGGTGCTGTAACCTCAAAGGTTGTGCCCTTTTCGCCTACACTTATTACCTTTGCTTTATAGTCACCGGACTCCAAACCGTATGTTATTCCGTCCTTAGCTCTCGAAGCTGTGTACTCATTATCACCGTTGAGGAAAAGCATACCTCCTTCAGGCAGAGCATCGGCAAGCTCAAACTTTGTGCTGATAACATTGTTAAGTGACTTGAATGTTTCAAGGTGCTGAGGGCCGATTGATGTTATAATACCGTGCTGCGGATGAACAATGTCACAAAGTTCTCTTATCTCACCGACATATTTCGCACCCATCTCACAGATAAATATTTCATGTGTTGCACGGAGTGAGCCGCGAATGGTTTTAACAACGCCCATAGGGGTATTAAAGCTTTCGGGAGTCATCAAAACATTGTAGCGAGCTTTCAGCAGCGTATTAAGATAATACTTGACGCTGGTCTTTCCGTAGCTGCCCGTAACACCGATAACCGTAAGGTCAGGGCAGGAACGGAGTATCTTTTTGGCATCGTTTGTGTAGTAGCTGTTTATAGAAAGCTCTATGGGCTTGTTTATCACATTTGCAATGATAATCATCAAGGGTGAAAGGAAAGCCTCTGCACAAAGAATAGCAATTATCGCACTTATATGGCCGTCCACGGCAACTACAATAACACTTGTAAGATAAATAATCCCCAAGGTAACAAGCATACGCTTTACTCGAGGTGTATACTTGAGCGGCTTTTTAGCTTCTCTGGGTTTGTAGAAAACAGCGGCCATTGACAACGTAATAGCAGGAACAAGCAGATTGCCGTAAAGTCCGCCGACTACTCCGCCGACTACCGGCAAAAGCAAGGGCAACATACGCTTAAAATTGCCTGCCATCCAATGCAACTGGTCATCAGCCCTGTAAGTGTTGAGCTGAAACATATGCATAAAGAAAATTGTGGAAAGTGCCTGGAATACCCAAAAGGTTAACAACAACATAAAAAACGCAAAAAGTACCATCAGAAGCTTCATCCTCTCGGCAAATTTAGTATTGGCTAAGATTTTCTTATAATATTTCTAAAAATGAGGCTAAAACCTTATTAAAGGTAAACTGCTGTTCAAGGAAAGAGTAATGACCTGCACCCTTGAGGGTAACCAAACCTGCTTCGGGCATAAGGCTCTCCATAATCTTCGCATCACTAAGCGGTGTTGCATCGTCATTCTCACCCCAAATGAGCAAAACCGGCATCTTCATATTCGGCATGAGTTCCTTTAAATCCTCATTAACCGTCTTAACAAGCGTCTGCCTCATAACGGGAGTGGCATTGTTATAATCCGCCGAACCGTGACTGCGTCTGAATTTCTCAAGTGCATCAGGAAACAGTGCTTTCACAGGAGCTGACTCGAGCACCTTTCTTCCCATTTTATACTTACGCTGACGAATCTTCTGCGCCATAGTCTTTTCAGGCTTGACACCTGCACTGTCAACAAGAATTACTTTTTCTATTTCAAAGGGCAGTTCACGACTTGCCATTTTAATAATAACTCTTCCGCCAAAAGAATGGCCCAAAACAATGAGCTTATCAAACTCAAAGTCTGAAAGAAACTTTAAAACAAAGTCAACATAGTCATCTACTGACCACGGCTCTTTCGGCTCATCTGAAAGTCCAAAGCCCGGCATATCAGGTGCTATAACACGGTACTTCTGGGATATAACATCCGTCATAGAAGCGAAAAGTTCTATGTTGGAGCCCCAGCCGTGCAACAGCAGCACAAGGTCGCCTGAACCGCAATCGGAATAGTTAATATTAAGTCCGTCAATCGTCTTCTGCAACAAAAACACTCCTAAAAAATTGTGATGACATTATATGCCATTATAATCTTTTATATTATACCATAGTATATATAAAATTTCTATTATATTTTAAAGTTTATTTTAGGATTTTAAAAGACCCACTTCATTTCGAAGTGGGTCTAAGTCAGCTCTTGACTGATTATTAAAATATGAATTCCTTAATACTCAAATACCAAAGCTCCGTTTTCATCAAAGAATTTTACTTCTATGACCTTTTTAGTTATTTCATTATTGGTACCAATGTCCTTAAAATTGAGAAGCCATGAATCGTTTCCATATGACGGAACATTCCCTGTTAAGGTTTCCACTCCGTCATTGGTCTCCATTTTACACTCATAACGCATAACTCTTGATTCATAATTGATATTCGACGCAAAGAACAGCAGCGTACTTGTCTGCTCCTTTACTCCTTTATCATTTCGTGTAGTAAATTGAAGCGAGCCAACACGGTTATTGGTGTCTACAGTATCTGTTTTCAAAGACTCATCTACACTGCTTACAACAAAATAATATCGGTCAAAAGCAGAAATTGAACCTAAAAGAAGCTTTCTCTTGAAGACAAACAGTTCCTGCGGTTTTGTTGTATCTCCATCCTCGGCAACCCAATAAGCATAATCTGCCGCATAACGTCCATCACCATATCGTGTAAAGGTTTCTGCTGAACGCAGGCTGTGTTCCTTGCAATATTCTATGCACTCGTCGACCGACATTGTAGTAGCAAAGAAATACACTGTCATGCTGGCAAAAATTAACACAAGAGCAGAGACAACAGATACAACAAATATTAATGTCTTTTTACGTTTGCTGTTTTTCACAAATATCCCTCGCTATCAAAAATTATATGCCACATAGCTGTAAATCTGCCAGGACTTCTCTTCAATACCCGGGGTTAGTTCAAGAGAAACGCTTGGATCTTTTGCCGCTGTCCCTTGTACAGATACTGACAAAGACATCTGTTTCCACGTGTGTACATAGTAGCTGTTGATCTTCTTCTGTATAGAGCTTGAATTGCCCTCAAATGTTGTCATCAGAAGAAGTTCATCCAATTGTGCCATTCCGAGCGGATCATCTTTCAAACCGTATCGGATGTATTGATCTCCACCGTTTTCACTCCAGAACTCTTTGCCTTCCCTGCCGCTGGCAGAATTATTAGCTACATTATGATTATAGAGCACTTCCAATTCGTCTGTCAATATCTTTTCCGGGCAGGATTGAAGAATCCAATCGGTTCCGGACGCAGGATATTTCTTTCCGTTTAAAAGTGTTATTGCATGTTTAGACCAAGTTCCATATGTTAATGCAGTGTATGTATACGGATTCTTTGTTCCTTCTCGTATTACAACAGTGCATAGTGTAAAGTTTTCTTTTTTGTAGGTTTCCCCTACTTTTGTGTTTGCCGCTTCTGCTGACATAACAAATAAATTTTTTAATTTACCGTTTGCTTTTCTAACTCTTTGCAGATTACCGTCCCTTTCCTCAAGAGGTGCTTCAGTATAAGCAAACACTACCAAGTTATCTCCTTGCAAAGCGTAATCCAGGAAAAGTGACTCGCTGTCAGCATGCCTTTCAATAAACTCATCATACTTTTTCTTTTCGCGCTTTCCTGACATTCTTTTAAATATAGAAACGCTTTTATCAACTTCAACTACTAACTCATCCTTATTTTTAACACAAACAGACAAATTATCAAAATCTATCTGCTTGTGAATTTCTTCATATCCGCGGTTATTTTCCTGTGCATAGGAGGTAAATACAGTAGAACCAAATGTTAAGGTAACAATCAAAAAGACCGCTGTTAATCGTATTAATTTTTTTATCATATCATCAAAATCTCCTTTATAGAATTTTCGCCAGCAAACCGCATATCACTTTACAACTCACCTCCACATAAAAACATTGCTGACACTTCGTTTTTTACCCAAAAATCCGGTTGTATATAATTTATATTCAATAAACTAATCCACACCAAAAAACCACTTGTTTTATTCATATAATTCTTTACAGCCAAATATGTACAAAACTCTATTTTTATTTTGTATCATTTCAAAATAAAAAATTCATTAAAACAAAAAAAGAGCCACTAAAAAGTGACTCTTAAAACATTCAATTTTTTCACGCACCCTAAAAACTGAACAAAGATTAGAAAGTAGATGAACTAAAGTAAGCAAAGTCAAGCCCTCGACCTATTAGTACTGCCAAGCTAAACGCATCACTGCGCTTACACATGCAGCCTATCAACCTCTTAGTCCATGAGGGGTCTTACTAGCTTATGCTATGGGATATCTTATCTTGGAGGCGGCTTCACGCTTAGATGCTTTCAGCGTTTATCCGTTCCGCACTTAGCTGCCCAGCTGTGCCACTGGCGTGACAACTGGTGCACCAGAGGTGCGTCCATCCCGGTCCTCTCGTACTAAGGACAGCGCTCCTCAAATATCCTGCGCCCACGACAGATAGGGACCGAACTGTCTCACGACGTTCTGAACCCAGCTCGCGTACCACTTTAATCGGCGAACAGCCGAACCCTT
>JAZUNO010000074.1:0-5513 GCA_045604185.1 Acutalibacteraceae bacterium
GATAAAAAAGGCTTTATATGTGATATGGACGGCGTTATTTATCACGGCAATAAACTCTTGCCGAATGTCAAGGAGTTTGTTGATTGGCTTTACAAAGAGAATAAGTCATTTTTGTTTTTGACTAATTCAAGTGAGCGTTCACCAAAGGAGCTTCAGCAAAAACTTGAGCGAATGGGCCTCTATGTTGACGAGCATCATTTTTATACGAGTGCGTTGGCTACTGCGAATTTTATCAGCAGCCAGAAACCGGGATGCACAGCGTATGTAATCGGTGCCCCGGGTCTTGTTAATGCACTTTATGACAAGGGTATAACCATGAACAGTGTTGACCCCGATTATGTAGTTGTCGGTGAGACGAGCAGCTATAACTATGATATGGTTGCTCATGCGTCAATGCTTGTACGAAACGGTGCTAAACTTATAGGCACCAATACGGATGTTACGGGACCTGTTGAGGGCGGAATTGTTCCGGCGTGCAAAGCACTTGTGGCACCTATAGAGATGGCTACGGGTAAGCAGGCATACTTTGTCGGCAAACCCAATCCGCTTATGATGAGAACGGGACTTAAAATGCTTGGTGTCCATTCAGGCGATGCGGTAATGATAGGCGACAGAATGGATACGGATATTATTGCAGGCATTGAAACGGGTCTTGATACTGTGCTTGTTCTCTCCGGTGTTACGGCACTTGAAGATGTCAATATGTATCCCTATCGTCCGAAATATATTTTCGACGGAGTTGGAGATGTATTTTCGGAAATATAATAAAAAACAATAAAAATTTTGGCAAATATATTATACATGAAAATATTTCCGAAAAAATAAGCAAAAAGCAAAAAATATGCATTAAAGTTAAAAAAGACAACACAGTAAATATTTTGAAAAAATACAGAATAAACAGAAATATTTTTTAAAAACAAGATAAGTAAAATAAATTTTGTTGAGGTCGGACTATGAGAAGGGTAATAAATATCAACAGAGCGTGGAAGTTTCAGAATCAACCCACCAAAAAAGGTAAACCGCCAAAGCATTTTCCGAAGAAGTGGGAGAGCGTTGATTTGCCGCACACATGGAATGCACTTGACGGACAGGATGGCGGCAGTGATTTTTATCGCAACACCTGTGTTTACTGCAAGGAAATTGAGAGTGGCGGAATAACAGATTCTCTTTCGAATGCCGATAAATGTGTTTATCTTGAGCTTTGCGGTGCAAATTCCACGGCGAAGATTTATGTCAACGGCAATCTTGCTGGGTATCATGAGGGCGGTTTTTCAACTTACCGTTGTGATATTACAAAGTTTATAAAAAGAGGCAAGGCACTTGTTACAATTGAGGTTGATAATAAAAATAATAATTATATCTATCCTCAGATGGCAGACTTCACTTTCTTTGGCGGAATTTACAGAGACGTAAATCTGATTTTAGTCAACAAAGCCCACTTTGATTTGGACTATTTCGGCAGCCCTGCAATAGTAGCAACACCTGTTGTTAACGAGGACGGCAGTGCAGACGTGACGGTTGAGGCTTTTGCGGTTAACACAACTGATAATTATAAGATTCGCTATACAGTCGGAGCACAGAGCATAACTGTACCTGTAGGTGAGCCTAAAGCAGTTTTTCACTTTGATAAACCACATCTTTGGGACGGCAGAAATGATCCGTTTCTGTATGAAGTCAGTGCAGAGCTTATTGAGCGTGCAAGCATTGTGGATAAAATAAGTACTCGGTTTGGTATTCGCACATTTGAGGTTGACCCCGATAAGGGTTTCATTCTTAACGGCAAGCCGTACCCGTTGAGGGGTGTGTCACGTCATCAGGACAGGCTTGATAAAGGTTGGGCTATCTGTAAGCGTGACCATAAGGAGGATATGGAGCTTATAAAGGAAGTGGGCGCAAACACTATCAGGCTTGCACACTATCAGCATGACCAATATTTCTATGACCTGTGCGACGAGTACGGAATGGTAGTTTGGGCAGAGATTCCGTTCATATCGTCGTTTATGCCGGGCAAAAAGGCTCAAGAAAATACGCTTTCACAGATGAAAGAGCTTATAATACAGAATTATAATCATCCGTCGATAGTCTGTTGGGGAATAGCCAATGAGATTTCGATAGGCGGTATAACTGATGAGCTTCTTGAAAATCTTAAAAAGCTGAATGAATTGTGCCATGAGCTTGATAAAACGAGGCTTACTACTATAGCCAATCTTTCTATTGAGGGCAACGACAGCCCACTCAATTTTATAACCGACATACTTTCATATAACCATTATTTCGGTTGGTACATGGGTGATGTTGAGGATAACGGGCCGTGGTTTGATGAGTTTCACAAGGAAAATCCGACCCTTTGTCTCGGTCTTTCCGAGTATGGATGTGAGGGTATCACGGCTTATCACAACGACGACCCGAAAGTTCAGGACTACTCGGAAGAATATCAGGCATATTACCATGAGAAGATGCTTGAGACGATTGAGGCCAGACCGTTTTTATGGAGTACGCATGTGTGGAATATGTTTGACTTTGCAAGCGATATGCGTGACGAGGGCGGAGTAAAGGGCAGAAACAATAAAGGCCTTGTAACATTTGACCGCAAGATAAAGAAAGATTCATTCTTTATATATAAGGCCCATTGGTCAAAGGAGCCGTTTGTTCACATATGCTCAAAGAGGTATGTTGACAGAACGTCCAAAAAGATAGATGTCAAGGTTTATTCCAACTGTCCCGAGGTGACGCTTGTAGTAAACGGAGAGAAGTTTGCAACACTTAAAGGCGATAAGATTTTTGTGTTTAAAGATGTGCCGCTTGACAAGATGGAGAATTCCTTAAGAGCGGTTAGCCTGGATGCGGTTGATACCGCAAGGTTCCGTGTGGTTGCAGAGCCGAATGAAAGTTATGTGCTAAAGAATGTTGAAAGCGGCTCAAATGCGGCCAATTGGTTTGATTCGAGCGAGGCGGAGGGGCGTGAGCTTCTTTATCCTGAGGGATATTTCTCCGTCAAGGATAAAATCGGAGATATAATGAAAACGCCTGATGGTGAAGCGTTTGTAAATGAGTGGATAGAAAAAATATCCGAGCAGGCAAATATGACCGTCAGCAAAGGCATGATGAATATGGTGAAGAATTTTACCGTCGAGAAAGTCTTTGCTATGGCAGGAACCAGAGTTCCTAAAGTTCTTATATTTGACGTTAATGAAAGTCTTAATAAAATTAAAAAACCGTAAAAGGAGACGTTTATGAAATACGAAAACAATTGGGAATCGCTTAATTCACGCCCTGTACCGGAGTGGTTTTCGGATGCAAAGTTCGGTATCTTTATCCATTGGGGATTATATTCAGTCCCTGCTTACACCAAGAAAGGTGACTATGCCGAGTGGTATATGAGACAGATTGAGGATAAAGACAGCCAGGCAAGGAAATTTCATGACAAAACCTACGGTGAGAAGTTCCGCTATGAGGATTTCGTAAAGGATTTTACTGCAGAGCTTTTTGATGCAAATCAGTGGGCCGATTTATTTAAGCGTTCAGGTGCAAAGTATATAAACCTTGTTTCAAAGCACCATGACGGTTATTGTCTTTTCAAGACAGATTATGCATGGAACTGGAACTCTTACGATGTCGGTCCCCACAGAGATTTCTGTCAGGAGTTGAAAGATGCTTTAGAGGGAACGGGAGTAAAGTTCGGCGTCTATCACTCTGTTTATGAGTGGTTCCATCCGCTTTATTTAAAAGACCCTGAGGAGTATGCATTAAAGCATCTTATACCCATGCTCAAGGAGCTAATAACAAAGTACGAGCCCCACACTCTGTTTACTGACGGCGAGTGGGATCATCCGAGTTCAGTCTGGCATTCAACAGAGTTCCTCACATGGCTTTACAATGAATCACCCGTTAAGGATTACATAGTTCCAAATGACCGTTGGGGCAAGGAGACCAGAGGACATCTCGGCGGAAACTTCACCACCGAGTACGGCTTCATAGAGGAAGGCAAGCACATTGAGGATATAGAGCTTGACCGTCCGTTTGAGGAGTGTAGGGGAATCGGAATGTCATTCGGACTCAACCGTATAGAGGGCACAGAGGATTACCTGTCGGCTAAGGAACTTCTTGAAACACTTTGCTCACTTGTATCTAAGGGTGGAAACTTCCTTCTTAATATCGGACCTGCCGCAGACGGTACAATTCCCGTTATTATGGAAGAGAGACTTTTGCAAATGGGCAAGTGGCTTGAGGTTAACGGCGATGCAATTTACGGTACACGTGTTTACACAACGAAGCCACAAGAGGGAACTTACTACACCAAGAAGGACGATAAGGTTTATGCAATTATCAACCGCTTCCCGTTTGGTAGTGTAACTTTGGATGAGGTGCCTTACAATGATAATATCAAAGCTCATCTGCTTTCGCATCCTGCAGAGCTTGCTGTTAAGGACAACAACGGAAAGGTCGAGATAGTATTTCCTGCAATAAATCCCGACGATGTAAAATGCGAGTGGCTTTATGCAATAGAGCTTGAAAACGTGTGATTTTTCAAGGGCAGCCGAATGGCTGTCCTTGGATTTTTTGAGCATAATATTTTTTATAAATTAAAGGTAAAAAATGCTTGCATTGGATATTTGTTTGTGATATAATATCCGAGCATTACGCACGCAGAGATTTAAATCTTGCCCGGTGCGGCGAGAGTTCGCCGTTGCAAGAGGGTAGCTCTGCGGAGGAAAAACCAAAGGAGGAAAAAACAAATGTCAGTAGTATCAATGAAGCAACTGCTCGAGGCCGGTGTTCATTTCGGTCACCAGACCAGAAGATGGAACCCCAAAATGGCTCCCTATATTTTCACGGAGCGTAACGGTATCTACATCATCGACCTTCAGAAGACAGTTAAGAAACTCGAGGATGCCTATATGGCAGTCCGTGAAGTTGCCGCAAACGGAGATGAGATTCTCTTCGTAGGCACAAAGAAGCAGGCTCAGGATTCCGTTCGTGAGGAAGCAGAGCGTTGCGGCATGCCTTATGTCAACGCACGTTGGCTTGGCGGTATGCTTACAAACTCCAACACAATTCAGAGAAGAATCAAGAGACTTGAGCAGCTCAAGAACATGGAAGCAGACGGAACATTCGATCTTCTTCCCAAGAAAGAAGTTATTAAGCTTCAGCTTGAGATAGAGAAGCTTGAGAAGTTCATGGGCGGTATCACAAAGATGAAGAAGCAGCCTGCTGCTATGTTTATCGTTGACCCCCGCAAGGAGAGAATTGCTGTTCTCGAGGCTCATAAGCTTGGTATTCCGATCATCGCAATTGTTGATACAAACTGCGATCCCGACGAAGTTGATTATGTTATCCCCGGTAACGACGATGCTATCCGTGCAGTTCGTTTGATTGCAGGCGCTATGGCTGACGCTGTTATAGAGGGCAGACAGGGCGAGCAGAACGCTGAGGAAGCAGCAACACAGGATGTTGAGGAATAATGTCATTCACAGCTAAAGATGTTCAGGCACTCAGAGAGAAGACCAGCGTTG
>JAZUNO010000075.1:0-5673 GCA_045604185.1 Acutalibacteraceae bacterium
TTAATAAAAAAGAAGAAAAATAAGTCGAATTCTTTTATAGCGGTGTTGTGGAAAACGAGTAGTTGTGATATAATATATTGAATATTAATTTGTTTGTAGATTGTAGGAGATTATAAGATGTTTTTTCAAAAAGAAATCGAAACGATGAAACGTAGTGAGTTGGAAGCACTACAGCTTGAACGTTTAAAATGGACTGTTGATTACTGCTATAAAAACGTTCCTTTTTACACAAAAAAACTTGATGAAGCCGGCATCACAGCAGACAAAATTAAGTGTCTTAGCGATATAAAATATATACCGCCAACAACAAAGGCAGACCTTAGAGATAATTATCCTTTTGGCCTGTTTGCAAAGCCGATGAAGGATATAGTAAGAATTCATGCTTCATCAGGAACAACAGGAAAGCCAACTGTTGTGGGATATACAAAACACGATCTCGATTTATGGTCGGACTGTGTTGCACGTCTTGCTGCAGCAGCAGGTGCAACAGCAGATGATATTGTTCAGATTTCTTTTGGATATGGAATGTTTACGGGAGCACTTGGTCTACATTACGGTCTTGAAAAGCTTGGTGCAACAGTAATTCCAAATTCAAGCGGAAATACAGAAAAAGCACTTATGTATATGCGAGATTTCGGCACTACCGCCCTTGTCGCAACACCTTCATATGCACTTTATATGTGTGAAGTGGCAAAAGAACTTGAGTATCCAATGAGTGATTATAAATTGAGATTAGGCTTATTCGGTTCTGAAGGATGCACCCCTGAAATGAGATCTCAAATTGAAAAGGGTTGGGGCTTGTTTGCTACAGACAATTACGGAATGAGCGAACTTGTTGGTCCTGGCGTTTCCGGTGAGTGTGAGGAAAGAGACGGCTTGCACTTCTGCGAAGATTACTTCTATCCTGAAATAGTTGATCCCGAAACACTTGAGCCACTCAAGGAAGGCGAAACAGGAGAACTTCTTGTTACAACATTAACAAAAGAGGGTATTCCGCTACTCAGATACAGAACACGTGACATTACACGTCTTAACTATTCTCCTTGCAAATGCGGAAGAACCGGTGTCAGAATGGACAAGGTAAAAGGTAGAAGCGATGATATGCTTAAAATTCGTGGAGTTAATGTGTTTCCTTCACAAATTGAAAGTGTGCTTGTAGGATCCGAGCAAATTGGTGGACATTACCAGCTTGTTGTTAGAAGAGAGGGCTTTTCTGACACCCTTGAAGTCAGGGTAGAGCTTATTGACGATACAATACTTGAAAGCTATGCTGATATTGAAAGGTTGCAGAAAAAGCTTATACATAAACTGCAGACAACTTTGGGAATTCAATGTAAGGTAAGCATTCTTGAGCCTAAGACCTTGGAACGTTTTATCGGAAAAGCACAAAGAATTTTAGATTTAAGAAATGAGAATAAATGATCGCTAGTAAGTGGAGGAGAGTATGAGAAAGCTTTTATTGGGTAACGAAGCTGTTGCAAGAGGACTTTATGAAGGCGGTTGCAGGGTAGCCTCAAGTTATCCCGGAACCCCCAGTACAGAGGTAACTGAATGTGCCTCTAAATATGATGAAATATATTGTGAATGGGCACCTAACGAAAAAGTGGCCATGGAGACCGCAGGGGGGGCAGCTATTGCAGGTGCTCGCTCTTTCTGTGCGATGAAGCATGTCGGCCTGAATGTCGCTGCGGACCCGCTTTTTACCTTGTCGTATACGGGTGTCAATGCAGGTATGGTCATAGTTGTAGCCGATGACCCCGGTATGCACTCATCACAAAACGAACAGGACTCAAGACATTATGCAAAAGCATCTAAAATTATGATGCTTGAACCTGCTGATTCTCAGGAGTGCCTTTCTTTTACAAAGCTTGCATATGAACTTTCAGAGAGATTCGACACTCCCGTTATCATCAGATTAACAACCAGAATTTCACATTCTAGAAGCCTTGCAGAAGTTAATGACAGGGTAGATACAGGACTTAAAGAATATGTGAAAGATACTCAGAAATATGTTATGATGCCTGCTATGGCAAAGAAGAAGCATGTTATAGTCGAGGAGAGAATACAGTCGCTTATCGAATGGGGCGATTCGGAAGCTATTGACATCGGAGTAAACCGCATTGAGTACAACGATAAGAAAATCGGTGTTATAGCATCGGGCATTGCTTATCAGTATGCTAAGGAAGCTCTTGGAAACAAGGCGTCTTACCTCAAACTCGGTTGTATTTATCCGTTGCCTGAAAAAATCATTAAAGATTTTGCTGATGAATGCGATACAGTATATATTATTGAAGAACTTGATCCCTATATCGAAGAACATTGCCGTCAATTAGGTATCAAAGTAATTGGTAAAGAAAAGTTCACTCTTTTGGGAGAGTACTCTCAAAGCCTGATAGCTAAAGTTATTTTAGGAGAAGAAAAGCCGTGTCTTAAAGCAGATATCGATATTCCGGCTCGTCCTCCCGTTCTTTGCTCAGGATGCCCCCACAGAGGTTTGTTTTATGCCTTGAAAAAATTGAAAGTTAACGTCAGCGGAGACATCGGTTGTTATACCTTAGGTTCAATGGCACCTCTTGGAATGATGGATACATGTATTTGTATGGGTGCATCTGTTTCCGCTCTTCACGGAATGAATAAGGCTGATGAAGCTAACAGCAACAAGCGTGTTGCCGTTATAGGAGACTCTACTTTTATTCATTCGGGCGTTACAGGACTTATAAATATTGCGTATAACCAAAGCAATTCAGTGGTTATTGTTCTCGATAACAGTATTACAGGAATGACCGGACATCAGCAGAATCCCACAACCGGTCTTACAATAAAAGGAGATCCTACAACTGCTGTCAGTCTTGAGGCTCTTGCTCATGCAGTAGGCATAAACCGCGTAGTTGTCGTTGATCCTTATGATTTGGCAACTACAGAAAAAGTTATCAAGGAAGAACTTCAGGCGGATGAGCCTTCAGTTGTTATTTCGCGTCGTCCTTGTGTACTTTTAAAGCATGTTAAAACCAAACCTCCGGTTAAAGTCAATACCGACAAATGTACTTCGTGTAAAATGTGTATGCGAATTGGCTGTCCGTCAATCAGCATTAAAGAAGGCAAAGCACATATTGACTTTACACTTTGCGTCGGATGTGATGTCTGCAAACAGCTTTGCAAATTCGGTGCAATAGAATAAGAAAGGATTGGTGTGACGTGGCAGTAAAATCTATTATGATAGTAGGCGTTGGCGGTCAGGGAACTCTGTTAGCGAGCAGACTTCTCGGCAGTGCCCTTATAGAAAGCGGTTACGAAGTTAAAGTATCCGAAATACACGGAATGAGTCAAAGAGGCGGTTCCGTTGTTACATATGTTAAATACGGCGACGAGGTTAACTCTCCGACAATTGAGGCAGGGGAGGCAGATATTATTCTTGCGTTTGAAAAATTAGAAGCGGCAAGATGGTTGAGCTTCTTAAAACCGGATGGCAAAATGGTAATCAACACACAATGTATTGATCCTATGCCTGTTATTACCGGTGTAGCAGAATATCCTCAAAATATATCTCAGGCAATAAATAGCTCAGGTGCAGCTATGATTGAAATAGATGCACTTTCACTTGCAGTAAAAGCAGGTTCATCAAAGGCTGTCAATGTTGTACTTATTGGTGCAATGGCGAGCCATATGCAACTTAGTTATGAGACATGGATTAAGGCTATTGAAACAACCGTTCCCGAAAAGTTCCTGGATATGAACCTTGAAGCATTTCGTTTAGGGTATGAGTTTGAGAAAAGCAATTCAGATCAGTAGTAAAAATATGGAGGCAAAAACAAATGGCTAATTATTTTAATCCCGAAATAGAAACAGCCTCACGTGACTATTTACGGGCATTACAGAGTGCAAGACTTATAAAAATGGTCGAAAACTGCTATAACAATGTTCCTTTTTACAAGAACAAGTTTGATGAAATGGGGCTCAAACCAAGTGATATCAAGTCTATAGACGATATCACAAAACTTCCGTTTACAGTCAAACAAGATCTCCGAGATAATTATCCGTTTGGTCTTTTTGCGGTTCCCCGTGAAAAGTTAGTCAGAATCCATGCTTCTTCAGGTACTACGGGAAAACAGACTGTCGTTGGATATACGGAAGAAGATATTGAACATTGGTCGGAGGGTGCTGCAAGAGCACTTGTAGCGGCAGGAGCTACAAAATCAGACTATATCCACGTTTCTTACGGATATGGACTTTTCACCGGTGGACTTGGACTTCACTATGGTGCAGAAAAGCTTGGAGCTACTGCAATTCCGGTTTCTTCAGGTAACACAAAGCGTCAGGTTCAGATTCTTCAGGATTTCGGCTCTAATGTTATTTGTTGCACACCTTCATATGCTATGTTTATAGGTGAAACTTTAAAAGAAATGGGTGTTGACTCAAGCACCCTTCCTTTAAGAGCCGGTATCTTCGGTGCGGAAGCGTGGAGTGAAAATATGCGCCGAGAAATCGAAAAGAGTCTTAACATAAAAGCCTATGACATATATGGCCTTTCTGAAATTGCAGGTCCGGGAGTTGCTTATGAGTGTTGTGAGCAGACAGGAATGCATATTTGTGAAGACTTTTTCTATCCCGAAATTGTTGATCCCGTTACTCTTGAGCCGTTACCCGACGGTGAATACGGTGAACTTGTCTTTACTTGCATAGGTAAGGAAGCGCTACCTCTTATCCGTTACAGAACAAGAGATATTTCAGCTATAACACATGAAAAATGTTCTTGTGGCCGAACCCTTGTAAAGATGTGCAAACCAAAAGGCCGTTCTGATGATATGCTTATTATAAGAGGAGTTAATGTTTTCCCGTCTCAAGTTGAACATGTTATCATCTCTTTAGGCATGGAGCCAAATTATCAGATAATTGTTGACAGAGCAAACAATTTAGACACAATGACTGTTTGTATCGAAATGTCTGATTCGATGTTCTCTGACTCTGTGAAACATATTGAAAAGAAGGAAAAAGAAATCTGCGGAGCAATGCAGTCAATTTTGGGTGTTTCTGCAAAAGTGCGCCTTCTCGAACCGCATACTCTTCCTCGTTCGGAAGGAAAAGCTGTTCGTGTTATTGATAACAGAAATATATAAGGAGGAACTACATAATGGCAATTAATCAAATTTCAGTCTTTGTTGAAAACAGACCCGGTAGATTAGCAGACATAACTTCCGTACTTGCAAACAACGGTATAGATATCCGTGCTTTATCTATTGCCGACACTACCGACTACGGTATTCTTCGTCTTATTGTTAATAATCCTGAAGCAGCTCTTTCTGTTTTAAAGCAAGAGGGAATGACAGCATCTTCTACACAGGTTCTCGGAATTGCTATTCCTGATGAGCCCGGTGGTTTTGCTAAGGCTATACGTGTCCTTGCTGACGCAGGAGTCAGCGTTGAGTATGCATATGCTTTCATTACACCCAATGTAGGCAATGCATATGTTATTATAAGAGTTGAGAACAACGATAAGGCTTCGGAAGTTCTTTTGGAGGCAGGAATCTCTTTGTTGGATCAAACAGATATATTCAAGAAGTAAATTTAATATTTTTATTCTTAACAAACAAAAAAGACTTTCATTTATATGAAAGTCTTTTTTGTTTTTAAATATTGTTACTGTTATTTTTTGGGACAAATACTCATATTATTAGG
>JAZUNO010000076.1:0-39506 GCA_045604185.1 Acutalibacteraceae bacterium
AAGGGAATAAATTTGGCCCGTGGTTTTTTCCCGCCGGTCGGTTTGTGTTTTATACGGATTCCTTTTGCTGTTTTTTCATTTTATTCCAGTTAATAAACCCGTAAAGGTCATTTGCCAAAAAGGCAGAAAAACATACTATCATTGGCAGATAGGAAGGACTTTTGATAGTAGCCATAATCCAAAGTATTATGAGCACAATATCGTTTGCGGCATATGCCAAAGCATAGAAGGGACTTCTGAAAAGAGTCAGATATGATGCCAGAAAGCTTGTTGTTATTGAGACGGTACTAAAAAACAGATTTGCATTTCCAAGCGCTTTAAGAATGAAGTGAAAGGCTACGGTCGTTAATACGGTTAAAATCAACATTATGACAACTTGATTCTTGTTAAGCCGGTGTACCTCGACAACTTTACTTTCTTTATATGGATGCTTTGCCCAGGAAATGACGGCAGCTACAGCTATAGGAGTCGTCATTCCCAAATATGTAATCATTTCACCGTAATAGTGAAAGTGGTATGAAATTATCCCGTAGAAAAGGCTGAAAACAACGGTCAGAACCTGACCTATAACGTAGCCCTTTGCAACAAAGATAAGTGCTGTTACGCCTATTAGTGAGGCGATAAGAGTCAGTATATCTTTGGAAGACGAAAACATAAACGAAAATATGACAGAAACAGAAGAGCAAAACCATAATATTTTCTCAAAAATAGTCATATTACAAAAATAATTATTGAATTTCATTCGTGACCTCCTAAAAAATAAGCATCCGTTCAACACATCTTCTAAGACCTAACGATGTGTTAAGCGAATGCATAGCATTTGCAACTACCCGGTGGCAGTACAGTATTTTTTGTTATTTTATCAGATTTAATTTAGAAAATCAACCGTTTTAGCCGGTGTAAGCTTCGATCATTTCTTGAAGCTCCTGATTGTCTTTAATTGCTATTCCGTTTATCATGCGTTCCCATTCTTCCTGAGGCAGGGAAGAGGTAAAAATATCGAATACTTCTTCAGGGTAATCCTCGCCGTTTCGGAAAACCGCGATTCTCCCGTCGTAGTCACGCATAATATACTGCGTGTCTGTTTGCTCTTTTGGAAAAGCGGAAGAAGCTATGATAAAAGCCAGTGAAAAAGAGCCTGCAAAAACCGAAATCAGCTTAAATAATCTTTTCATTTTTTACACTTCCAAAGATAGATTTTGCTTTTTTACAACTATTATTTGACTGTTTGAGCGGAATATACTTGTTTTCGGCATTTTCAGGCGTATTTATAATATAAAAACCTAATAATATTTACATTTAGACTAAACATTTTATAAAAAGTATGATATAATTATAATCTAATATTATATCTTAATCCATAAGTCGGAAAAGGAGGCGCATCTTATGAATAGTGATTCCCGTAACACAAGGAATGCATCGGAAAGTAAAACTGCGCACACCGTAAAAAATAAAAGCAAAAATAAGAAAAATCAGAAATCAAAAAGGATAACCTTTTTGGTTTTAATGTGTTTGCTTGCAGTCTGCGCTATCGTAGTTGCGATAGTTGGCGGATACGTGTTTTTTAACATAATGTCTTTTGCACACGGTGAGCCCGATATCGACCTTGACGATTATAAGCTGAATCAGAATCAGACATCGTTCATCTATGCATATGATGATGACGGTAAAACTGTAGAGATAGCTAAGATACACGGCGAAGAGAACCGAGTTTGGGTTAATTTTGGGGATATTCCTCAGCATTTGAAAGATGCCTTTGTCTGCCTGGAGGACAAGCGTTTTGAAAAGCACAAGGGTGTTGACTGGATTCGTACTTTCGGTGCACTTACGGGTCTTTCGGACGGCGGTGGTTCAACGATAACTCAGCAGCTTGTAAAGAATATAACGCAGAGCAGTGAGGTTACCTTTGTACGTAAGTTCAAGGAAATTGAACGAGCCCTTAATCTTGAAAACAACTATGATAAGAATACAATACTTGAAGCTTATTTGAATACGCTTTATCTCGGTAGTGGCTGTTACGGAGTACAGACTGCAAGTGAAAAGTATTTCGGCAAGGATGCCGGCGAGCTTAACATTGCAGAGAGTGCTGTGCTTGCGGTTATAACTAAATATCCTACAAAATACAATCCGCTTCTAAATCCTGAGGAAAACAAAAATCGTCAGGAACTTTGCTTGAGCTATATGCTTGAGGAAGGGGCTATAACCAAGGAAGAGTACGAAGAGGCCCTTAATTACAAGCTTGTTTTTACAAACAGCGAGGAATATGTTCCTGATGAAAGTAAAAACAAGAAGCCTACTGCCGACAAAGAGGAAGAGTATCAGGACTTCTATGTTGACTATGTTATTAAAACTGTACGCGACGACCTTATGGAGAAATACGGATATACGACACGCCAGGCAATGGACAAGATTAACTACGGCGGATTGAAGATATATGCTGCTGTTGATATGGATGTTCAGGCGGTTCTCAATAAGGTTTACACAGAGCGTATAGCTTTCCCGAAAGAAAAGGATACAGAAGAAAATCCGGCGGTTCAGTCGGCGGCTACGGTTATGGACTATGAGGGACGTGTTGTCGGCATCATAGGCGAAGCAGGTGAGAAGAGCGGAAACCTCTGTCTGAATAGAGCGTCCGAATCGCCCAGACAGCCCGGTTCATCAATCAAGCCTCTTTCAACTTATGCACCGGCTCTTGAGAAGAACTATATTAACTGGTCTACAATGATTCAGAATTACGCAATAGTTCATAAGGGTAAGCTTTGGCCGCAGAATGCAGACGGAACAAAGGGTGATAAGAAAAATATCACCGTTCAGTATGCTGTTCAGCGTTCGTTCAATACGGTTCCTGCAAGAATAATAACTCAGATGCTTGGTGTTCAGGAATCTTATGATTTTATGAAAAAGACATTCCATCTGACAACTCTTGATGACAACTATGATATAAATATAGCACCGCTTGCAACGGGAGCACTTACCAATGGTACAACCACTGTTGAAATGGCGGCGGCTTACGCAGTGTTCGGCAATAACGGTAACTATTACGAGCCTTATTGCTATTACCGTGTAACAAACAGCACCGGTTCAGAGGTTTTGCTTGAAACCAAATCAGAGCCTCAACGGGTTCTCAGCGAAGATACCGCAGAGGTCATGAGAGAGATTCTCAAAACAGTTTCAACCTCAAACTTCGGTAGCGGTAAAAACGTAAGACGTTTTGAACTTATGTCCAAAACGGGTACAACAACGGACGAAAAGGATAGCTGGATAGCAGGCGGTACACCGTATTACGTTTGTGCGGTCTGGCTGGGATACGACAAGCCTAAACTTGTTCCGTTCCCGTATAGCCCGGCAGGACGGGTTTATATAGAGTTCCTTGACCGTATACATGTAGGTCTCGAGAGCAAATCTTTCCCGAAGTCCGGCAAGGTTGAGCAGAAGGAATACTGCAAAGTAACAGGTCTTTTGGCAACGGATGCCTGTAAAGGAAAGGCAAAAGGATATTATAAAAAGACTGCACTTCCTGCAAAATGTACTGAATGTTCCAGCCCGGGAAATACTGCAGGCGATGTGGTTGAAAATGTAATCGGCGGAGTAAATGAGGCGGTAAGTAACATTTTTGAAGCCCTTCTCCCAAATGATAATACCAATGATTAGTCGGAGGAACAAACCAATATGTCCGAACAGCTTTTGATAAAAAATGCTCATATTATCGGAGCGGGTGAACCGATTGACGGAGATATTCTTGTTGAAGACGGCAAGATTTCTGCAATAGGCAGTTTTGATAAGCCTTCTTGTTGCGACGTTATTGATGCAACCGGTCTGGTTGCGGCCCCCGGTCTTATTGACCTACACGTTCATCTGCGTGATCCCGGCCTTACTCATAAGGAAGATATTATCTCAGGATGTAAGGCGGCCGCCGCAGGAGGAGTAACGGGTGTTGTTGCTATGCCCAATACCAAACCTGCTGTTGACAATGCGGAAACTTTGGAATATATCCTTGAAAAGTCAAAGAATGCGTCTGCGAAGATTTATCAGGTCGCTGCTGTAACTAAAGGTTTGAGCGGAGAAGAGCTTGTAGATTTTGATGCATTGAGTGATGCAGGTGCGTGTGCATTTTCTGATGACGGGGAGCCGGTTAAAACGGCACAGTTTGTTCTTGATGCACTCAAAGCTGCAAAGAGATGCGGAAAACCTTTCCTTGCACACTGCGAAGAGAAGTCCTTGGCTTTAGGCGGACTTATGAACGAGGGAGCAGTTTCCCAAAAGCTGGGAGTTAAAGGTATTCCCGGAGCGGCAGAGGATATCGGTACGGCACGTGAAATTGCGGCGGCAATGTCTACGGGTACCAAAGTGCACATCTGCCACGTCAGCACGGCAGAAAGCGTTAATATAATAAGGGCGGCAAAAGCTGTGGGTGCCGATGTGACAGCTGAAACTTGTCCACATTATTTTGCACTGACAGAAGAGAAACTTTTATCCCGTGATGCGGATTATCGCATGAATCCGCCTCTGAGAACAGAGAGAGACCGCTTGGCAATAATCGAGGGTATAGCGGACGGTACCATTGATGCAATAGCTACCGATCATGCACCGCATGCAGAGAGCGAAAAGGCAGATTTTCTTCATGCTCCAAACGGCTCTGTGGGTATAGAAACCTCTTTGGCGGCAGGCATAACTTATCTTGTTAATACAGGGGTTATAACACTCCAAAAGCTTATTGATATGATGAGTACGGTTCCTGCGAAGATACTCGGAGTTGAAGGCGGCACTCTGGCTGTCGGAAGTGCGGCGGATATAGTTCTTTTCTCTGAAACGGAGCGTTGGACGGTTAACCCTGACAAGCTTCACGGAAAATCAAAGAATACACCGTTCAAGGGCATTGAGCTCTGCGGACGTGTAAAATATACAATTTTGAACGGAAAAACAGTTTATAAAGATGAGGTGCTTTGAAAATGTCCTTTGACAGACTTATTGATTCCATAATCCAGAAGAAGAGCCCGGTTGTTGCCGGTCTTGACCCCAAGCTCGATTATATACCGAGCTATATTATCGAGGATGCTCGTAAGCAGTACGGTGATACTCTTGATGCTGCCGCAGAGGCTTTGTATCAGTTCAACGTAGGTCTTATTGATGCTCTTTGTGATGTTGTTCCTGCAGTAAAACCGCAGTGCGCTTATTATGAGCTTTACGGTTGGCAGGGAGTCAGAGCACTCAGCAGAACAATCGAGTATGCAAAGTCAAAGGGACTTTTTGTTATAACGGACGGTAAAAGAAATGATATCGGTTCAACGATGGAGTGCTACGCAAAGGCACATCTCGGAACAGTTGATGTCTGTGGCACCGAATGCGTTCCTTTTGGCGGAGATGCACTGACTGTTAACGGATATCTCGGAAGTGACGGAATCAACCCGTTGCTTGATATTTGCAAGAAAGACGATAAGGGTATTTTTGTTCTTTGTAAAACTTCAAACCCGTCATCGGGCGAACTTCAGGACAAAAATCTTGGCGACTCTCCGCTTTATGCAGCAATGGGTGATATGTGCGAGCAGTGGGGCGGTGAGCCCGGTAAGTACGGCTATTCATGTGTTGGTGCTGTTGTCGGTGCTACATATCCAGAACAGCTTCGAGAGCTTCGTGAGCGTATGAAGAAAACATTTTTCCTTGTTCCCGGCTACGGTGCCCAGGGCGGCAAGGCTCAGGATGTAGCACTTGCGTTTGACAAAAACGGAATCGGAGCAATCGTGAACTCTTCCCGAGCAATTATGTGTGCCTATAAAAAAGAAGGTTGCGACGAGAGGGACTATGCAGCTGCGGCAAGACGTGAGGCTGTAAGAATGGCAGCAGAACTTAATGAATATATTGGAAAATAAAGTTTTTTGAGGAGGAACGGTATGGCACTCAACGAAAAAAGAGCTTATCTTGTACTTGCTGACGGAACAGTTTTTACCGGTGTTTCCATGGGCGTTGAGGGTGAGAGCATAGGTGAGGTTGTGTATAATACTTGTGCTGATTCATATCAGGAGATTTTGACTGACCCTACATATTACGGTCAGCTTGTTGCACAGACTTATCCGCTTGTCGGTAACAGAGGACTTGACTGTGACGGCGGAAAAATAGTTGCCAACGGATATATCGTTCGTGAGTGGTGCGATACACCTGAGCAGGGCGGTATAACTCTTGATGAATACCTGAAAGCCAGAGGCGTTGTGGGAATAAGCGGAATAGACACCAGACGTCTTACAAGAAAGCTTCGCGACAAAGGATATTTCAACGGTGCCATAACCACCAGCCTTGACAATTTTGATGATTTGTTATGCCGTATAAAGAATTATTCCGTTCACGGAGCGGTTGCGGCAGTAACAACACGAGAGAAGTATGAGATAAAAGCTGAAAATGCGGTTTATAACGTAGCAGTTCTTGATTTGGGCTTTCCACAGTCTATGCTTAATCCGTTTTTGAAGCGTGGATGCTCGCTGACGGTTTTCCCTGCATCAACATCTTGCGAGGAACTTCTTTCGACTAATCCCGATGCAGTGATTTTTCCCGACGGTCCGGGAGACCCCGATGATGACATAGCACTTGTTGAAACAATAAAATCTGTAATTGCAACGGGAAAGCCTGTTATAGGCATCGGAGTGGGACATCAGATGATGGCACTTGCGGTCGGTGGCCGTATATGTAAGATGCCTAAAGGTCACAGGGGTTCAAATCAGCCGGTGCGTATAGTTGGAACCGATAAGATAATGGTAACAGTTCAGAATCACGGATACGATGTTGCTAATGAAAGTATTTCTGAAAATGTGGCTGAGGTAACACTTGTAAACGTAAATGACGGTTCGGTTGAGGGACTCAAATATTTCGGATTTCCGGGTGTTTCAGTTCAGTTTGTGCCGGGAGACAGTGACGTTTATTCTGATTCCTCGTTTATATATGATGAGTTTATAAAGCTTGTAAAGAACAGCAAAGTGGAGGGCTAAAAATGAAAAAGGATATAAAAAAAGTTCTCATTCTTGGTTCGGGCCCTGTGGTGATCGGCCAGTCTGCTGAATTTGACTACTCAGCGGTTCAGGCGTGTCGTGCTTTTAAGGATGAGGGAATCTCTGTTGTGATGATAAACTCAAACCCTGCGGCAATCAGTGCAGGAGACTGTGCTGACAGTGTTTATATCGAGCCTTTAAATGTTGATATAGTAAAGCGTGTTATTCTTGAGGAAAAACCGGATGCTATTTTGCCGACAGTTGGTGGTGACCTCGGGCTTGAAATAGCTCTTTCTTTGCATCAGAACGGTGTTCTTCATGATAACGGGGTTGAGCTTTTGTGTGTAACTCCTGAGCTTATTGACGATGTTCAGAACACAACTAAGTTTTGTGAATTCCTTAAAAAGATTGGTGAGCCTTCGGTTGCATCAAAGGTTGTGGGAAGCGTTGACGGAGCAGTTGAGTTTGCAAATGAAATTGGCCTGCCCGTTATTGTAAGACCTGCATATTCTTTGGGTAGCAGAATAGACGAGTTCTGCTATAGTGAAGCTGAACTTACAAAGACAGCAAGCGAAATGATTGAGGCATCGCCGCTTCATCAGATAAGAGTTGAAAAGTGCATTTCCGGTTGGAAAGAGCTTGAATATGAGGTTGTAAGAGATAACGCAGGAAATTGCATCTGTGTTTCAAGTATAGAGAACCTTGACCCCGTCGGAATACATACGGGTGACAGTATCATTGTTACTCCAGCCCAGACTCTTAGTGATTCTGAGGGAGCAAGCCTTCGTGCGGCGGCTCTTAAAATAGTTTCAAATCTTGGAGTTTGCGGTAGTTGCAATGTTCAGTTTGCACTCAAACCCGACGGAAGTGAGTATGCGGTTCTGGAAATTGACCCAAGAGTCAGCCGTTCATCCGCTTTTATTTCAAAAGCGACGGGTTATCCTATAGCTGAAGTGGCCGCGCGTGTTGCCATTGGATATAATTTGTTTGAAATTAAAAACGAGATAACCGGATGCACAACAGCCTGCAACGAACCTGCAATAGACTATTGTTGCGTAAAGCTTCCTAAGTGGTCGTTTGAAAACTTTGACAAGGTAAGCAGGACTCTCGGAACCACAATGCATTCAACGGGTGAAACCATAGCTATAGGAACGAGCTTTGAGTTGGCATTTATGAAGGCAGTGCGTTCTATCAATACTGCTATGCTCACTCCGTCTTTGACGAAGTTTAATGAAGCATCTGATGATGAGCTTATCGATGTTATATCCAGAGCAGATAACGACAGAATATTTGCTGTTTATGAGGCTTTACGCCGTGGCGTTGAAATTTCACGTATACATGAGCTTACCAAGATAGATTGCTGGTTCCTTTCAAAGCTTTGCAACATTGCAAAAACACATAATGAACTTGCTGATTCACTCAATGATGAGCTTTATGTACGTGCAAAAAATCAAGGTTTTACCGACGAGGCGATTCTGGAGATAAGCGGCATATTGCCCAAGAATCTTATTAGACCTAATTATAAAATGATAGACACCTGTGCGGCGGAGTTTGATGCCAAGCATCCTTATTTCTATTCAGCGTGGGATGAGGATGATGAAGCGACTATGTTTGCCGATTCAAACGCTGTAGGTAAACATAAGGTCATGGTTATAGGCTCAGGCCCTTCAAAAGTAGGACAGGGCAGTGAACTTGAATTCTGCAATGCACATTGTCTGAATGCACTTAAAGATGCAGGTTGTTATACGGTTTGTGTTAATAACAATCCGGAGGCTGTTTCTACGGATTACAAATCATGTGACAGACTTTTCATAGAGCCGCTGAGTTTTGAAGATATAAAGAATGTTGCAGATGCTGAACGCCCGTGGGGTGTTATAGTGCAGTTTGCAGGCGAGAACTCATTTAAGCTTGCCAGAAAGTTGGAAAGTGAGAATATTAAAATTCTCGGAGCGGACAGCACTCTTCTCAACCGAATAAAAGACAAGTATTCTTTGATAGCGTTGCTGAAATCAATCGATGTTCCGTTTACTGCCGAGCGTCACCTCTATTCAACGGGGCTTGAGGTAGATATAATTTCTGACGGTGAGGACTATCTTATTCCTGCAATTTCCGAACACATTGAGCGTTCAGGTGATGTACACGCAGGTGACTCGATTTCTGTATGTCCTGCGGTTACAATAAATGAAAAAATCAGTGGATTGGTTGAGGAATATGCAAAGCGAATAGCAGAGAAACTTTCGCTTAAAGGTATGTTAAATATACAGTTTGTTCTTTATGACAACATGCTTTATGTTGTCGGAATTTCGGCAGGAAGCTTCCATAATATTCCTTATGTCGGCAGAGCAACAGGTATAGATATAGTTGACATTGCCGTAAAGTGTATGCTTGGCAAGAAGCTTAAAGAGCTCGGTTGTCCTACGGGACTTTACGCAGGTTCATCGCTTTATGCAGTGCGTGTTCCCGTGTTCAGCTTTGACAAGCTTTCGGGTGCTGATACAAGGCTTGGAGAACAGATGAAGTCTACGGGTGAGGTTTTCGGTATAGCCCCCAATTATGAGGATGCTCTTCTTAAAGCGCTTGTGGCTTCAGGTATGCGAATTAAGCGTTCGGGTGCGGTTCTGTTTACTGTTCGCAATTCTGATAAACAGGATTGTATAGAAGTTGCTGAACAATTCTCGCAGCTTGATTTCAAGCTCTATTCAACTTCGGGAACTGCCAGACTTCTCAATTCAAATTATGTTGCTTCAAGTTCCGTACACAAACTTCATGAAGAATCTCCGACGATAGCTGATATTATAAACAGCGGCAAAATAGTTTATGTTGTATCAACTTCAGAGAAGCTTCCGCAGGCACTTGAGGCGGACAGGATAATCAGACGTCTTGCACTTGAAAAACAGATACCGGTTTTCACTCATCTTGATACCGCCAATGCACTTGTTCGTTGCCTTAAGAATAAGCGTTCACTTGAGGATATTGAGATTGTGGATATAAAAAAGATTTGACGGAGGGATAAACCTTTGATTCAAGGTGTATTTTCTGTAATAAATGCAGGCAAGCAGAATGATAACTGCTTTGAAATAACTTTTAAAGCTCCCGAAATGGCTAAAGAGGCAAAGGTTGGCCAATTTGTACATATTCTTTGCGACGGCAAAACTTTAAGACGCCCGATTTCTATCTGTCGGATAGATAAAGAAAACGGCACTATACGCATCGTTTTTGAAAAAAGAGGCGAGGGTACCGAGTGGATTTCGAAGTGCAAAGAGGGCGATGAGCTTGATGTTCTTGGCCCTCTCGGAAACGGATTTCCGCTTTGCGAAACAAAGAAGAAAGTCCTTGTTGTCGGCGGTGGAATAGGTGTTCCTCCGTTGCTTGGAATAGCTGATTTTGCGGCCGAGGGATGTGATGCGGTTTTGGGCTTCAGAGACAAGGAACATCTTTGTCTTATTGATGACTTCAAGGCTGTGGCAGGCAATGTGTTTGTTATGACCGATGACGGAAGCTTTGGTGAAAAAGGCTTTGTTACTGAAAGAGTGCAGACTCTCATAGCAGAGAAGACATATGATGCTGTTTATGCGTGTGGCCCGTCACCGATGCTCAAAGCAGTCAGTGCACTTGCGGCTGAAAAGGGAGTTGATTGTTACATATCCCTTGAGGAACGTATGGGTTGCGGAATCGGTGCATGCCTTGTGTGTGCTTGTAAGATAAAAACAGCGGATGGGGAGAAGTATCTCCACGTATGTAAGGACGGTCCCGTTTTTAAAGCTTCGGAGGTGATTTGGTAATGGCTGATATGAAAGTAAATATAGCGGGTGTTGAATTTAACAATCCTATTATTACAGCCTCCGGAACATATGGGTTTGGTAAAGAGTATTCGAATTTCTTTGACCTTTCTGAGCTTGGAGGAATTTCCTGCAAAGGTATAACTCTTGAAGAAAGGCAGGGTAATCCTCCACCGAGAATAGCGGAAACTCCGTCAGGAATTCTCAACAGTGTCGGCCTTCAGAATCCGGGTGTGGACTATTTTATTGAGCACGATCTTCCGTGGCTTAAAACCCAGGGAACCGTCATAATTGCAAATATAGCAGGACGCACAATGGAAGATTACTGTGCCGTTGCTCAAAAGCTCGACTCAACAGATGTTGATATGATAGAGCTTAACATTTCATGTCCTAACGTTAAGGCGGGCGGTGTGGCATTCGGTGTTACACCTCAGGGCGTAGAAGAAATAACTACTGCCGTGCGTGCAGCTACGAAAAAACCTCTTATAGTAAAGCTTACTCCCAATACTGCGGACATTTCGCAGACTGCAAAAGCTGCTGAAAATGCAGGTGCGGATGCGGTTTCGCTGATAAATACATTGACGGGCATGAAGATAGATATAAATACCCGTAGACCCGTATTAAGAAACAATACGGGTGGACTGTCGGGTGCAGCTGTGTTACCGGTTGCTGTCAGAATGGTGTGGCAGGCGGCAAATGCAGTTAAGATTCCGGTTATCGGAATGGGAGGCATATGCCGTTGGCAGGATGCAGTTGAATTAATGCTTGCAGGTGCTTGTGCCTTGCAGATAGGTACGGCTAATTTTACCGATGCCTATACACCTATAAAGGTCCGTGACGGTCTTGAGAAATATCTTGATGATAACGGATATAAATCTGTTGGCGATATTGTTGGCAAGGTTGAGGTGTGGGGATGATAATCTTGGCGGTTGATTACGGTGATGTGCGTACAGGTATTGCCGTATGCGATAAAACAGAATTGTTAGCATCACCCGTAACCGTAATTAACGAACCTGACAGGGAAAAGTTGTTGAAAAAAATAGCTGAAATAGCGGTTGAACGTAAGGCGGAGTGCATAGTTGTTGGTTTACCTGTGAACATGGACGGCAGTCACGGTGCAAGGGCTGAAGCGTGTGAAAGTTTAGCTGACGACTTGACAGAACTTTGCGGTATTAAAACCGTTATGCGTGACGAACGTCTTACAACGGTTTCTGCACATCATGCGCTCAATGTAACAAATACCCGAGGCAAAAAACGCAAAGCGGTTGTGGATGCCGTTTCTGCGGTTATGATTTTACAGGATTATCTTGATTACCGTCGTCTTAACGGTCTTTCTTAACATCTTTTGATTTTCCGAAAAGTTCTCTTACTCCGGTAAGCAGCAGGAATATTCCGAAGATTTTACCCGGCCACATGGGGTCGATACTTGTGATTAGCCAACTGCCCAACAAAACTCCGGGCAGTCCTCCTGCGGCGGCTGCGAGAACTGTTTTCCAGTCTATAAGTTTTTTGAAAGAATAAACAATGGTACTCAGTACGGCGCACGGGATAAAGAACAAAAGATTTATCCCTTGTGCCGTTATCTGTTCTGTGCCTAGGTACAGAACCAAATATAAAACAAGAACCCCACCGCCTCCAAGACCCAAGCTGCCGGCAAATCCGGATAAAAAAGCAGCTAAAACATTGCTCATCTCATAATCATCCTTATTCCTGCCCAAATCATAAAAACAGCAAAGATACGGCGCAGCCAATTACTTGGTATTTTCGGCATTACAAAGGAGCCTAAAATACTCCCGACGATTCCTGCAGGAATATACGGTAAGGCCTGAGAAACGGTTATTTTGCCTGTATAGAGGTATATGGCGGTGCTGGCTACTGTTAATATCAAGATCAGGGCGATTGCGTTAGCGTGAGCTTTATTCTGATTCATGCCTTGTTTCTTTAGCATAGGTACAGCTAACATGCCGCCACCGGCACCCAACATTGAATTTACTGTTCCTATGAGAAATCCGCCTGCGGATTTTAAAACTGTTTTCAATTTTTTACCCCCTTTCAGTTTATTTTAACCGCAGCAACCTTAATAATGCTGAAATCTCTCGCATATCTTTTTGTGAGGGAGTGGTGAAATGGTAATAAGTTTTAGTAAAAAATTGAAGTATTATATATTGGCATGGTTAGCTTTCGCACTTGTGTTTGCGTTTTTGATTTATCTTGTGGCGTCAAAAAATTCCAACTATACTCGAGTATCAACTGATTCCAAGGGTACACGTGCCACGGTGATTATTGATGCGGGCCACGGTGGAAAGGACGGTGGTACGAGTGCGTCGGATGGTACGCTCGAAAAGGATATCAATCTTTCTATAGCCTTAAAACTAAGTGATATGTTAAATTTTGCAGGTTTCAATGTTGTGATGACACGTGAAACTGATGATTCAATACATAGTAGCGAGGCAAAAACGATACGTCAGCAAAAGGTTTCGGATATCAGGAACCGAATGAAGATAATTGAAGAAACGGATAATGCCTTTTTTGTGAGCATACATCAAAATCATTTTGGAAGTTCAAGGTATCACGGAACGCAAGTTTTTTATTCCAAGAATAATCCCGAAAGCGAAACATTTGCCAAAAGCATACAGAAAAGTGTCGTTTCGCTTATTCAGCCTGAAAACACCAGGTCTGTGAAAAGGACGGGGACAGAGATATATCTTCTCTACCATGCACAAGTACCGGCGGTTATGGTGGAATGCGGTTTTCTCTCAAATGCAGAGGATACGAAAAAACTGAAAAGTGATGAGTATCAGGGCCAAATGGCTTTTTCGATTTTTTGTGGAATTTTTGACTATTTTACAAAGACACAAAACGACGTTTTAACAACGGAGGTAACATAAATGGCAGGCAAATCAAAATCAGTTTATATTTGCTCACAGTGTGGTTACGAAAGCCCTAAGTGGTTTGGGTGCTGCCCTGGCTGCGGTGAGTGGAATACGATGAACGAAGAAATCAAGGCACCGGTTTCTGCGGCAAAGGGCTCGTCGTCAAATGCTAGGGGCCTGAAGACGTATTATCTTAACGAAATAACTGCTGATGAGGAGATTCGTTATCAAACGGGTCTTTCTGAGCTTGACAGAGTTCTTGGTGGCGGAATAGTAAAGGGGTCACTTGTACTTTTAAGCGGTGATCCCGGAATAGGAAAATCTACAATCCTGCTTCAGATATGTGAATATATCGGAAAAGGTCTTGATATACTCTATGTTTCGGGTGAGGAATCCGTATATCAGCTTAAACTCAGAGCGGACAGGCTCGGGGTTAAAAGCTCAACGCTTACAATTATGAGCCAGACGGATGTTCAGGCCATCTGTGAGTATATAAACACGAATAAACCGGGACTTGTCATAATCGACTCTATACAGACGATGCTTATTTCCGAGCTTTCGTCTTCTGCAGGCAGCGTTACACAGGTCAGAGAATCTACGGCTATGTTTATGCGTACGGCAAAGAGCAGTAATATCCCCGTTATAATTGTCGGACATGTCAATAAAGACGGAAATATAGCAGGACCTAAGGTGCTTGAACATATAGTTGATGCTGTGCTTTATTTTGAGGGCGACCGCAATATGTCATACAGAATTTTGCGTGCTGTCAAAAACCGTTACGGCTCAACGAATGAAATCGGTGTGTTTGAGATGCTGGATACGGGACTTTCGCAGGTGGAAAATCCGTCGCTTATGCTCATTTCAGGCAGACCGAAGAATACATCAGGCACATGTATTGCTTGTGCAATGGAGGGGTCACGTCCTATTTTAGCAGAGGTGCAGGCTCTTGTTAGCGCCTCTAATTTCGGAAATCCGAGAAGAATGGCAACGGGTTTTGATTATAGCCGTATGGCGATGCTTTTAGCGGTCCTTGAGAAGCGTGCAGGCTATTTCTTTGGAAGTATGGATGCTTATATAAATGTTATAGGTGGCTTGAAGCTTGATGAGCCTGCAACCGATTTGTGCGTAGCCCTTGCACTTATTTCCAGCCTCAAGGATGTTCCCGTCAGAGACGATGTTTTAGCGTTTGGCGAGATTGGTCTTGGCGGAGAGATACGCTCTGTAAGCCATTGCGAACAGCGTATACGTGAGGCGGCCCGTCTGGGATTTAAGACGTGCATTATTCCCAAACATAACTTTGCATCTGTGCCGGCAAAGTTGAAGAAAGAAATTGAAGTTATCGGTGTTAAAAATGTTTATGAGGCTTTTGCCAGCAGTATAGATTGATATGAAACCGTTAGAAAAAGCAAATCTTCCCGTAGGGGATGTAAAACTTGTAGCTGTCAGTGATACAGCAGTGGAGCTGATTGAAGCTCTTGACCAAAATGGAATTAGTGTTATAAAAATATTACCGTCGTCAAAAATATCGGACGGTACAGCGTCTCATGCAGACTTGCACCTGCTTCATTTGGGTGAAAATGTACTGTGGACAAGCTTTGAGCAGAGCGATAAATTGGATTTGCTTAAAACCTATGGGTTTAATGTGAGAATGTTAAAAGAACCGCTTGGCGGTGAATATCCATTCGATGTCCCGCTTAATGCAGCTGTTATCGGTGACGTTGTTTTTCAAAATCCTAAAACTATTTGCAAAGAGATAAATTTTGCGAATAAAAAGGTTGTTCCGATTCGGCAGGGCTATTCGAAATGTTCCGTATGTGCAGTAGGAGAGAACGCAGTTATAACAGATGATACAGGGATATATTCGGCGGCTTTAAAAAACGGCATAGATGCATTGCTTGTTGAAAAGGGTGATGTTAAGCTTCGGGGCAGAGATTACGGATTTATAGGCGGTTGCTGCGGAATGATAAATCGTACTACCATGGTGTTTAACGGGAGACTTGACTCACATCGCAATGCAAAAGAAATCAAGGCTTTTTTGAAAGAACGTGGGATAGACTGCTTGAGCTTTGGCGAGTATCCGCTTACAGATATAGGCGGAATAATTCCGCTGTGCGAAGAGTGAAAAATAAGAATGTATTTTTCTAAAAGTCAAAATTAAATTCGGACAATTATGCTATTCTATTAGGCGATATCGTTTTTGGGGTGATAACAATAAAGAAGAATCAATTAAAGGGCGCAATCTTTTTGATGTCAGCTGCTATTATCTGGGGCTTGTCATTTATTGCTCAGAGCAAGAGCGTTGAGTTGCTCGGCACATTTACTTTTAACGGCTTAAGGTCGTTGCTTGGCGGAATAGTTCTATTGCCCATAATTTTTATTTCAACCGCAAAAAAGAAAAAGAAACTGTCGACAGATACACAGAATATAGAGGGCAAAAAAGCGGATATAAAGAATCTTATAATAGGAGGAATCTCCTGCGGCATACCGCTTTTTATTGGTGGTAATCTCCAGCAGTATGCGTTTAATTTTACCACTGTCGGCAAAGTTGGTTTTATAACAGCACTTTATATGTTGATAGTACCGTTGCTTGGACTGTTCCTGCGTAAAAAAGTCCGTCCGATAGTATGGGTGAGCGTCATTTTAGGGGCGTTCGGTTTGTATCTTCTCTGTGTAGGAGGGGAGCAGGCTACACTAGGTAAGGGTGAATGGTTTGCACTTGCCTGTTCTGTAGCGTTTGCCGTACATATCCTTGCTATTGATAAATACTCTGCAATTGTTGACGGAATAAAGCTTTCGTGTGCACAGTATCTTGTAGCTGGTACGCTTTCTTGTATATGCATGTTTATTTTTGAGTCACCGCAAATGGGTGCAATAATTGCGGCGGCACCGTATATCGCATATACCGGTATTATGAGCTACGCGGTAGCATTTACTTTCCAGACACTTGGTCAGCGTGATTGTGAGCCTGCAGTTGCATCGCTTCTCCTTTGCTTGGAATCTGTTTTCGCAACACTTTTTGCATGGATTATTCTCCACCAAAGCTTGCTTCTTCGTGAGTTCATCGGCTGTGTAATAATGTTCATTGCTATTATTCTTTCACAGATAGAAATAAAGCTCCCAAAACGAAAGAAAGATTAAAATGAAAATAAAATCACCGCACAGATTATCTGTGCGGTGATTTTTTGAGAAGGGGAGATATTATTTTATTTCTTGGGTTATTCTGCCGTTGGGTACAAACATTATTGTTGTGTTACCGTTGGCTCTGGTGAACTCAACTATATATCCGCCGTTGGTGTCAAGATATATTCCGTAAGCATTGTTTTCAAGTTCCTTGATAAGTTCTTTGTCTGTAACCGAGATGGCCTCATCAGGCATGAAGTCTCCGCTTGTGTATTGAGTTTGATAGTACAGAGCGTCTTCTAAACCGGCTGTTCTTTCGGGGGTAGCTTTTCCGTTATCCCAGAAAGCGTTAAATATGGCACTTGGTTCAGACCAACCTATGTTGGCGGTAGCTGTTGCGGCCTCGATAACTTTTGCACTGACAATTTCTGATTCATCGCTAAGAGTTTCATACAAACCGTTACTTTGAAGGAATGAGATGGTGTTTTTCATTTCGGAGGTGATGGGAATTACGTAATTGTGTTCTATTAACGGAGTGAATTCGACTTCATTTCCTATTTCCCAATTTGTAGCAATCAGCTTGTTAATATAATCAGTATCGTTTGAAAACTCCTGGGGGTTTATAGGCTTGCCATTATATCCATAGAGGGGGAGCTCACTGGGTAAATCCGGACTGTTGAATAATGCAACGCAACCCAGCCAGTCTGCATCGCTACGCCAGAAACTGGTATAATTCAAAGCCTTCATATCGTTAGCTAATGCGTGACCAAGACCGTTTACAAGATTTTCATCAACAAAGGTCTTTTTGTCCATCTGTTGGGAGAAGATTACAGGGATACTAAATGATGAAGTGAAATTTTCTAAATCAAACTCTGCGATTTTGTTCCATTCGTCTGTGTCCTCGATTTTAAACATTTCTTCGTAGAGATCAAGCGGAAGTCTATCGTATCCTCGTGCTATTTTGCGTCCATCCTTGAGAGTGTATACGATAGTAGCATTAACCTTAACAGTGCGTTTTGAGTAGTCAAGGCGAGTTTTGTCACTCTCTTTGTGTATCCAACCCTCATCAATAAGCTTTTGATGGAAATCAACTGCAAATTGAATGCTTTCTTTGTCTGTGAATTCACTAAGCATATATGCGTTGGAATACGAGTTTGTATTGGTATAGTAGCAGGCAAAGGGTCCCTCTATGTGATCTTTAGCCCAATAGGCGTCTGCATATGAACTGTGTGACAAAACACTTCTGGCGCCCGTCAGAGTTGAAGGCATTGATATATTAACACTTTTGATATCTTCAATGTCAGGTATATATGAACTGTAACCGAAGAATCCCAGGTGAAGAGAGAAAACAAGTAAAAGTATTAAAGCTATATGCACAAGAGATATTTTTATATTCTTTTTGTAGGCTTTAAAGCTGCGGGTCAAAAGCAGTTCAATAATGGTGAATACTAAAAAGCTGATTATTATTCCGATAAGAGCTCTGCTCCACATGTTAAGCGGAAGGTTAAATCCGGCTTTAGGGGATATTGTGCTGCCGAGCATTGTAATTACTCCGCAGAACGCAAGGAAAGATAAGATAGCACTGATTATAAAGTTGAGAATTTTATTCCTGCCCATAAAGCCACAGATTTCAGCTTTTTTGCGTTTGAACATGAAAAGTCCGAGAGCAAAGAATACAAAACCTCCGATTATCCAGAGAATATAGGGCGTAAGAGGCGGCATTTTCCATGTGTCAAAAGTTGAATCGTTTACCACTCGACCTACAAAACACATACCGTCGACAAAAATGTTTTTGTAGTTCAAGAAAATCAAATCAATATTTTTAAGAATTCTTCCTAAGAAACTATTGCTCAAAAGCAAAGCTTCTCGATCAAAAGGCAAAGCGTTGCTGTAATACATACTGTTTGCGACGGTTCCTGGGTTATATACCTCCATATAGGTGCTCTTTGGGGCACCGGGTATCATAAAATAAAGAGAATCTGTTATGCAAAGTGATACAAAGCTTGTGGAAAGTATAATTATGGCTGAGAAGGCGATGGCTTCAATAATGGTTCCCACTGAGCTTGAAACAGCGGCAGTGATTGAGAACGATGCAAAAGCGATAGTGCAGAAATGAAGTATGAAAAAGAGGGTTGATTTCCATAACATAACGGATGAGCCGAAACAGTAGATGTTAACAAGAGTCATTATTAAAAACGCAACGATTATTGCACCAAAGAGCATCGTGATACCTGCAAGATAACGTGAACTGTACAATTCGGTTCTTGTTATGCCAAGACTGTAATAAACATTAACTGTTTTCTTGCTGGAAGCAAATCTGAAAAGCAGTATTCCGAGCAGTGCCGAAGCTCCGATTACTCCAAGCACCGTAATGAAAAATAAACCTTCTTCATTGGTGAATAAGATAAATTTAAAAGAAAGTGCACGTAAAATGTCTCTAAAGTTTTGATTGGATTGCGAAGCGATTTTCATCGCTGTTTCGATTTCGTAGGTATAATTTGAAAAGCTTGCTATCAAACAACCTAATAATCCGATAAAAGTAAGTATCGGTACAATAAAGTTTTTCTTCATTGCATGAACAAAAGAAAAAGTAAAAGTATTTTTAGTTTTCATTGTTGCCACCTCACTTCGTATTTTCGGCACTGCCGAATATATCTTTAAAGTTATAATCGCTGCCTTCCATTTCCTCGAGGAAGATTTCTTCGAGAGTAAGCGGGAATTTTTCAATCAATAACGGATTCATAGCTTCAAGCTTTTTCTCATTTTCGTCTATATCACCGTTAGCACTCAAAGTGATAATTTTGCCGTCACGGCTAAAATGCTTGATTTCAATATCTTTGAAGTCATCCTCATTAACATCACGGTCAAAAACAAGGCGGAACTTGCATCTTGAACCGTTCATATCGTCAACAGAGCAGTCCATGACGATATTTTTGCCGTTTATCAGAGCTATGTGGTCGCACAAATCAGCAAGCTCATGCAGATTGTGTGAGGAGATGATGACGGAGCATTCACGTTCAGCCATGTATTCAAGCAGAAGATTCTTTATCAAATTACGTTTTGCGGGGTCAAGACCGTCGAAGCTCTCGTCAAGCAGTATAACTTCAGGGTTAGTGGCCATAGCAAGAACAATTTCTGCTTGGCGTTGCATACCCTTTGAAAAACCGTTTATGCGTTTTTTAGTATCCAAACCGAAAGCAGCAGCGAGCTTTCTCATAGTTTCTCGGTCAAAGCGGGGATAGTAGCCCTCATAGAAGTTGCCCATACTTTCTATGGTGGCGCCTGCCTCAAAATATATATCATCCGGAACATAGAAAATACGTTGTTTGATTTTTGCGTTGTCGAAGATGTTCTCTCCGAAAATCTTTACTTCGCCGCCTTCGGGCTTATAAACTCCGGCAACTACTTTAAGTAAAGTGGTTTTTCCGGCACCGTTATAGCCTACAAGACCGTATATAGAGGATTTTTCAACTTTCATTGAAAGATTGCTGATAGCTGTAAAATCCTGAAAACGCTTTGTGACGCTGTTTACTTCAATCATTGTTCTTCTTCCTCCTCAGTGTAGATTCCGTTAAGGATGTCGATTATTTCTTGTTTTTTGATACCTTTTGCTCTGGCGGTTTCAACCGCTGATGAGATGTCAGATAGAGCACTTTGCTTTACCGTGTCGTTAGAAAAAGCTTTTTCGCTTACAAAGCTTCCTTTGCCGGGGACTGTATAAATTACTCCGTATGATTCAAGGTCAGAAAAAGCTTTTTTTACGGTGTTGATGTTAAGCCCTGCACTCGCTGTTATTGAACGGATTGATGGCAATTGCGAGTGGGGTGGAAAGGTTCCGATAAGTATAAGCGTCATCAATTGATTTTTGATTTGTTCGTATGCAGGCACACGGCTCTGCTTATCAATACTTATCAAAGTATTCCTCCTTTCTGAAGATTACAATTTAAACTGTAATATAGGTGTGCTATCTGTCATAGCACACCTATATATTAGCATTGCTTTTTCTGTATGTCAACAATTTTTTTAGAAATATTTTCAAATAAAATATAATAAAACCCTGAAACCTTTGTGTGTCAATGGTTTCAGGGTTATAAAAATTTTTAACATCAGAAAAATATGAACTTATACAGTAGCTTCTCTTTTCTCTGTTATAATCTTATACATCTCTTCTGTTGCAAAACCGAGCTTTGTAACCACGTCTTTCTTTGTAGGTATGCAGTAGAAAGAATCATCTTTTATGGAAACATCGAAGCAATCTATTTTGCCGAGCTTTTTGTAAGCATACTCCACGTGTAAACTGTACATATCTTTGGGCTCGCGTTGAATTCTGTAATCTTTTCCGTTATAGTGGCCCGTCAGGATAAAACCGTTTTCAAAATCATGTGTGATTTTGCCTTCGCCAAGGTCGATAAACTCAACACCCGGCAGAGAATGAACGTGAACATCATCTTCAAATTTGTATGTACCGTCGAGAATCTGCTGACGTACATTAGCTCTTTCCCACTCAAACCAGTCGGGAATATGCGAGAATTCAGTTTCGCCTTCAAGAGCTTTCATTTCGCCCAGCTCAGTCATTTCCCATTTCTTTCCGCATTCTTCGCAGAACAGGTGAATTCCTTTTGAGTTCATCTTCGATTCTGTTTTACAGTGCGGACATTGATAAAGCACCTTGTGCAAGCCTTCAGCTCGGAAAGATTCGGTTATACGGATGTTGTTTTCCTTTTGCCAGCGATGCTCATCGTATTCCAATTCTTTGCGAATTATTGCGTTGATTTCATCGGCACTTTTCTGCTGAACTTCTTCAGCGGTTAAGACCTGTTTCATTGTTGCGTAAAAGGGGACTTTGCGATACTGACGGAAGTCCCAAAATGGTGCGTTAAGATAGTTGCCGTGATGCACCATAATTACAAGCGGTACTTTATTGCTTTTTACGAGCTTGCCGACAGCATCGGGAATAATTGAACATGTTCCGATAGGGGAGTATCTTGCCTCGGGATACATGCAGAGAATATCACCATACTCGTGTAAAACTTTCTTGCATGAACGGACAAGACTGAGATCGGTTGTGAATTTACGTTTGCATATGGAGCCCAGATTTTCCATAATACCGACCATTCCCACATATCCGTCAAGGGTTGCTATATTGCTTATGCGGTGTGGGTGTACGGCCTTAAAACTTACGCAAAAGTCCATAATTTGCATATGGTTTGAAAGAAGTATATAAGGGGGCTTTAAATCCTCCATGTTAATTTTTTCAATCGTATAACCGGCTCTGATTACTGAGAGAAAAAAGTTAGAGACTAAATATATGAGGTTTTTATAAAACTTTTTTTGCCTGATAGGGGGTTTTGAAGTGTCGTATTTTTCCACATTTTCGGGGTACTCAATATAATTTAATATTTCATTCATAGAATCACCTTTATGAATTTTGTGTGAACACATATTAAGTACATCTTATCATAATAGCGTTTTTATTACAAGTATGTTTATTTGGCAATATTCTTAAAAAAGTATAAACAGATTGCCTTATACTCTATGAATGCTTTTTGTTTTTTTCGAATGTTTTACATTTGTATTGCCGAAAGTAGGATATAGAAAAGAAAAACCTCAAAACCGTTATATCAACGATTTTGAGGTTTTTGTGCTGGTGATCCATCGGAGATTCGAACTCCGGACACCTTGATTAAAAGTCAAGTGCTCTACCGACTGAGCTAATGGATCATCTGCGATGCTTTATACAGCTTGATTATAATATAATATTTGAGTGAAAAAGTCAAGTTATTTTTGAAAAAATTCTCAGTTTATGAAAAGAATTTTTTCTTTTGCCATCAAAACATCAAAGCGGAGCTTTTTTGGAAAAAATTAACATACAAGTATTCTGAAAAAACAAATAAAATATTATTCTGCGGTAATATTTTCTTGATATATTCTGTCCTTATTGGTATAATTTTGGTATAGATTTTGATTGAAGAGGTAGTTTTATGAGTGCGCTTCGGGATATGATAGGCAAGAAAATACTTTTCAGTGACGGAGCGATGGGAACAGCTTTACAGTCTGCAGGACTTCAGACTGGTGTGGCACCCGAGGATTGGAATATAACGCACTCGCAAACCCTTATTGATATACATTCATCGTATATAGCTGCAGGAAGCGATATAATTACAACCAACACCTTTGGTGCGAATAAATATAAACTCGAGTCGCAGTATGCACTTGAAGAGGTTATAAAGGCGGCTATAGACAACGCAAAAGCAGCTATAAAAGCAAGCGGACGTGAGTGCTTTGTTGCATTGGATGTTGGCCCTACGGGTAGACTTTTGGCACCCATGGGTGATTTGTCTTTTGACGAGGCGTACGACGCTTTTCGTCAAGAGATAGAGCTTGGTGTAAAATACGGTGCAGACCTCATATATATTGAAACAATGACTGATATTTATGAGATGAAAGCGGCAGTTTTGGCAGCAAAGGAAAGCTGTGATTTGCCTATATTTGCCACGTTCTCTTTTGATGAAAACGGCAGACTTCTTACAGGAGGAAATGTAGACTGTGCAGTGGCACTTTTGGAAGGTTTGGGCGTTGATGCACTGGGCATAAATTGCGGCCAAGGTCCTGAAATGATGCGTCCTGTTGTTGAACGTCTTTTGGAAATATCTTCCTTGCCTGTTATAGTTACACCTAATGCAGGACTTCCGAAAGTAAGAGACGGAAAGACCTTTTATGATGTTGATACATCCGAATTTGCACAAAGCATGCGTTCGTTCGCACAGAAAGGAGCACTTGTTCTTGGCGGCTGTTGCGGAACAGTTACCGAACATATAAGAAAAACAGTTGAAGCTTGCAGTGATGTGGTGCCCGTTGAGCCTGCTGATAAGGGGATAACTGTGGTGTCGTCTTTTGCTAAAGCCTGTGAGATAGGGCATTCACCGGTTATAATAGGGGAATGTATAAATCCTACGGGTAAGAAGCTTTTAAAACAAGCGTTGATAGATGAAAATTATGAGTACCTTGTTGAACAGGGAGTTGCTCAGGAGGCAGACGGTGCTCATATTCTTGATGTGAATACGGGCTTACCCGGAATAGATGAAAGTGCTGCGATGCTTAAAACTGTTTCGCTTTTGCAGTCGTCAACGACGTTGCCTTTGCAGATTGATACGGCATCTGTTGATGTTATGGAAAAGGCCCTCAGATACTATAACGGTAAGGCTCTTGTCAATTCTGTCAGCGGCAAAGAGGCGGTTATGAGAGGCGTATTCCCACTTGTGAAAAAATACGGTGGTGTAGTTGTCGCCTTAACGCTTGATGATGACGGTATACCGGAGACCGCACAAGGAAGACTTGAAATCGCACGGAAAATTGTAAAAACGGCTGAAGAATACGGAATAGCCAGAAAAGATATAATTGTAGATGCACTTACAATGACCGTCAGTGCCAATCCGCTTGCTGCAAAGGTAACGCTTGATGCACTTTCGATGATAAAGGAAGAACTTGGAGTAAAGACAATTTTAGGAGTGTCAAATGTATCTTTTGCACTGCCGCAGCGTGAAAAGATAAACTCAATTTTCTTTGCATTAGCTCTTTCGGCAGGACTTGATGCGGCTATAATAAATCCGTCAAGTGCCGCAATGATGGACGCTTATTACTCATACAAGGCTCTGAATTCGCTTGATGAGGATTTTGCTGATTATATTAACCGTTTTTCTGCAGCGGTTGTTGAAACTCGAAAAGCAAAGACATCTGACCGTGATGCGTTGATTTGTGCCGTTGTTGACGGACTAGAAGAAAAAGCATATGAGTTGGCAGTTGACAAACTCAAAGTTCAAGATGCACAGGAACTGATTAATACATGTCTTGTGCCTGCTCTTAATGAAGTTGGCAATGGATTTGAAGAAAAACGTATCTTTTTGCCTCAACTGTTAAAAAGTGCAAAAGCGGCACAGCGAGCTTTTTCTGCAGTTAATGAAGCGATCTCAAAAGGCACACCGCGCGAGCCAAAGGGAAAAATAATTATTGCGACGGTCAAAGGCGATGTTCATGATATAGGCAAGAACATTGTTAAGGTTATGCTTGAGAACTACGGATATGAAGTTATAGACCTCGGCAAGGATGTCCCGTGTGAAAAAATAGTTGATGAGGCTCAACGTACAGGTGCGGAACTTATAGGTTTGAGTGCTCTTATGACAACAACAGTCCCTGCTATGGAAGATACTATAAAACTTCTGCGTGAGAAGGGATTGGATTGTAAGGTTATGGTCGGTGGAGCAGTCCTCACTGCTGAATATGCACAGCAAATAGGGGCTGATTTCTATGCTAAAGATGCCACGGGTGCAGTAGCGATAGCCGAAAAAGTATTTGGCTGATTATGAAATAAAACCGGAAAGCGGTATAATATAAAAACAAAGGAGTTGTACAGATGAAAGTTACTTTTATGGGAGCAGGAAGCACTGTTTTTGCCAAGAATGTTCTTGGTGATGTTATGTGTACACCGTCGCTTCGTGAGTGTGAGATTGCACTCTACGATATTGATGCTCAAAGGCTTGAGGAATCCTATATAATGATAGATTCCATAAACCGCAACATCAATGAATCCCGTGCAGTGGTAGGAAAATATTTAGGTGTTGAAAACCGAAAGGAAGCACTCAGAGGTGCTGACTTTGTGGTTAACGCTATTCAGGTTGGTCTTTATGACCCTTGTACAATAATCGATTTTGAGGTTCCGAAGAAATACGGCTTGAGACAGACTATTGCTGATACAATGGGAGTTGGCGGAATATTCAGAACGCTGCGTACAATTCCCGTCCTTGAGGATTTCGCACGTGATATGCAGGAGGTTTGCCCGAATGCGTGGTTCTTGAATTATACCAATCCGATGGCGATGTTGTCAGGATACATGCAAAGATATACCGGTATAAACACAGTGGGCCTCTGTCACAGCGTTCAGGGCTGTTCGAGAGACTTGTTGCGTGGTTTGGATATCAGCTTTACCGAGCCTATCAAAGAGCGTATAGCGGGTATTAACCACATGGGTTGGTTGCTTGAAATTTATGACGCTGACGGCACAGATCTTTATCCCGAGATCCGCAAGAGAGCAATAGAGGTACTTGAGAGCGGAGATACAACCAAGACAGACCTTGTGCGTTATGAGTATATACGCCGTTTGGGATATTATTGTACAGAGTCGAGCGAGCACAATGCTGAGTATAACAACCTCTTCATAAAGAGCAAATATCCTGAGCTTATTGAGCGATACAACATTCCACTTGATGAATATCCTCGCCGTTGTATCAATCAGATTGAGAATTGGAAGAACAGCAGAGAAAAGTATGTTAACAATGATGTAACACATGAGCGCACCAAGGAATATGCTTCATATATAATGGAAGCAATGGTTACAGACGTGCCGTATAAGATTGGCGGAAATGTTCTTAATAACGGTCTCATACCGAATCTTCCGGATGAAGCTTGCGTAGAGGTTGCCTGCCTTGTTAATAAGTACGGTGTGCAGCCTTGCAGACAGCCGGCGTTGCCGGTTCAGCTTGCCGCAATGAATATGACTAACATAAATGTCCAATTGCTTACAATCGAAGCGGCAGTTACAAAGAAGAAAGAACATATATATCAGGCCGTTATGCTTGATCCGCACGCATCGTCAGAGCTTTCAATAGATGATATTGTAAAAATGTGCGATGATCTGATTGAAACACACGGTTCATGGTTGCCTGAATATCATTAAAGCAGAACAGACACAAATCAATTTGATTTGTGTCTGTTTTTATTTCCACGTCTTAAAACGCCAATAAAAAACTCATGCCCAAACAGACATGAGTTTTTATTTGTTTATGTTAATTGAAAATCTTTTTTTTACTGCTCAGCAATGTTAAAACGACACCTGCTGTTAAAACTGAAAACAGAATTGCGATGCTTGTTGCGGAATCGCCGGTGTCAGGAACATCAACATTAGGTTTGTTGCTTTGTTGATTATCTGCAGGCGGCTTTTCTGTGCCATCGGAAGGTTCCTCTGTAGGCGGATTGGTAGTTGTGTTGTTGCTGTCATCATTTCCGAGATTTCCGTTGTTTTCACGTTCGCTTATTTTCCAAAGCTGAGTGCCGTAGAATGGGTTTGCAGTACCTATACACAAACCTTCATCGGTGATTGCAAAAACACGCAAACCGTGGTTGTAAGGGTCGCCGAAACCGTTTCTGGTAATAACGTCAAAGTTTACTCCGTCATCAGAAACCAGCAGGTCGAATCCTCGTTCACCTTCACGAAGGTAATTACAGACACCGATAAAGTAATAGAAATTTTCTGCATTTTCTTCAGAGAAAAGCTTATCGAGTTGTTGTGTTACATATTCGGGAAGATGCTCACGAACACGCTCATAAATGGCTATAGAGAGCTTCAGGAGAGAAAGAAATTCTTCGGAATCTTTGAGGTCAGAGATTCCACCCTCGCCGATTATAGATGTCATTTTAGACATGGTGTTATAAAGCTCGTAAATGTTTTCTGTTATATCGTCGTTTACTACAGCGACACCTTCTGCACTGTTTTTGGTGAGAATCTCGTGAAGCTCCTTGATATATTCAATCTGTGTTTTGAGTTCAGCCGGAGAAAGCTTGAGAATGTCTCCGTTTGTAAGTTGCATAAGGGGATATGCGAGACTGCCTATGTCAAATGTTCCGACAAAGAGTTTGCCGTCGTAGCTTTCCATTCGCCAGATGTATTGGTTGAGGTTGCTGCCGAGACCCGCACCAAAGTTACCCTCTATTTTTGGAAACAGAGCGTTAGGTTCGCCTGCGACCAATTCAAAATTTTCGTTGGTATCCATGCGCCACAGATTAACGGGGGAGGCAAGGTCTTTGTATAGCTCTTCAAAATCCATATTCAGCACAGCGGGAAGAGCTATCATAGGGTCGTTATATCCGCCTATATAAAGATGATTGTCGTGTACAACAAGGTTTGCGGCACCTGATCTGTCTGCACCGAGACCGTAGGTGTATTTTGCACCGTCATTTTTGTCACCAACAAGCAGTCTGAATTTCCACTCGCCGGTATTCTTATCCTCTTCGCCACAGAACAAAGCAAAAGCTTGTTTGTTGCCGTTTTTACCAGTTACAACTGAGATGTAGAGTTTATTGTTAAAGCTTACCATATCCCATATAGAGCCACCAAAAATACTGTCATTGTAATGGTAGGCAGGGTAGTTAAGCAAATCTTCTTGGGTGCCGATTACTTTAAAAGACTCCTGACCTTCTGATGGATTCTCAGATGCTACGATATAAGCTCCGTTGTCGCCAATCATGCTTGCGATAAGCTTGTCACCTAAAACGGTCAGACCTCTGATGCTGACTGAAATAAACGGATCACTCGGTTTCTCACAAGTGTAAACCTTTTTGGTCGAGTCGTTGTTTTCGGGGTCTATTTCAAGAAGATACGGAGCGGCTGCGGTGGAACAAAAATAAAGTTTGTCATTGAACTCTATTGCTGCACGGAAACCACCAAACTTATTTGGGCCATCAACAATTTTTGCCTCGCCGGTTTTAACATTGAATTTAATTATAACGCTACGGTTGGCGTCATCGGGATTGTTCTTGGAATCTCCCATATAAAGAGTTCCGTTATACAGAGCGTTCATGGTAGCGGTAAACGTTTCCATGCTCATACCGTTTTGTTGAGCTATTATTTTAAGAGTGGTGTAAATAGCTGCATAGCAGGTGCCTACATACATATAGTCGCCGTAACCCACGGCTGACCAGGAATAGTTCTGGCCTCTGTCGTTTTCGCCACTTTCATATTTGATTATTCCGTCAATCTCACCGGGTCCTGAATTGGGGTGAGACAGTTTTTGAGCAGTGTAGTTGCTGGTTGTTGAATTGTATATTACGCCTTTCTGCGCGGCGGTTGCGGTAGAAAAGCTAAAAACCAGACACAGCACAAGCACAGCTGCAGAAACCTTTTTAAATCTTGCCATTAATTCATCTCCTTTAAATTTTTTGAGACTGATATCTCGCAATTTATAGTAAGACAAAAAACATAGCGAGGTCAATATAAATATCCATAACAATTATAAAGAAACGGTTAAAAAACAATAAAATATACAGAATATTTATAAATTACCAAAAAATATATTGAAATAAGACGGTCTTTTGAAAAATAATTTACATAAAAATGAACTCCTTGCGCAGAATGCAAGGAGTTCATTGAATGAAATTGTTTTGTTGTAATTTAAGGGTTAGTTAGCAGATGCGAGTTTAGCTTCGTTGACTCTGATAACAGCATCATCATAAAGAGCGTAGATTTCTTCGATATTTTCGAAATCCTCTTTCTGTTTAACAAGCTTTTGAGCTTCTTTATAGAACTTTGTAGCTCTGTTGTATTTTGTGTTATCTCTGGTAGCTTGCTTGATTTCACCCTTGATAGCATATCCTTCATTAGTAATCTCTTTGATTTCAGCTTTGATTTCTTTAATAAGCTCGGAATTCTTGTCTTCCTTGGCCTTGTCGAGTCTGAGATAAGCTTCTCTCTTTTTGCTGTCATTCTCGTCTTGTTTAGCAAACAAGGTTTCAAAAATTCCTGCATCAAATTCCGGAAGGTTTCCGTTGTAGTGCTTTGTGATAATCTTTTTACTGTTGTTTATCTGCTTAGCAAAGGTGACGAGATAACTGCGGATAGCCTTTTCTTCAGCTGTGTTTTTCGGCATCGCCTTAGCCTTAGCTATCATATCTTTATTAGCCTCAAGAGCGGCGGCCAAACCGGCTGCAACAGCTTCTTTTGCGTGGTTATATTTGAAGATATACTCGTCTGTTGAGAACTTTGTATATTCGCTCATAACCATCTTGTCTATTTCTATCTCTTCGTTTATACGCTTTGCCTCTTTGTATGCCTTTTTGTCTTTCTTGTCTGCTACAACAAACTCTTTCTGGTAACCCTCCTGGGCTTTTCTGAGGATGTCAACGCCTTCGATCAAAGTTTTGTCAGTCAAGGCCTTGTTGCCGTAGTCTTCAAACAGTGCTCTGATTTTAAGTATGCTGACCATAGCTCTCTGTTTAACTTCGGAAAGGTCATAGAAGAAGTAGGGAAGAACATTGAGCGTAGCGCCGATAACAGAAATAATGATAAGAGTGTTGACGAGTGCATACATAGCATTGAGGTCATGCCCGAGTATGTCAAAAGGATCAGTGAATCCGTTGTTTTCTGTAATACCGTATCTTTCGTAAATCATGGGTAAAACGCTGTTAGTTGCCATTGTGACAAAGTTTGTGATAATACCAACTGCACCAAACATTCCGTCAATTCTCTCGCCTGAAATATAGTGCTGATAGTCTCGGATGTCTGCATTTATTGCGGGGGTAAGAATGTGGGCGAATGAACCCATAACTGCATTAAACCACAGACAGATAAAAACAAGCCATATTGATCTTGCTCCGACAGAGGGGTACATAAGTGCTATAAACAGTATGTTGAAGAGGTTTGTTACAACCAAAACATTTCGTTTACCCCATTTGCGGATGCAGAACGGAGCGGCGAGCATTCCCCAAAGGGAAGCATTACCGTAAACAACTGTAATAATTGCATATTGACCCTCGGAACAAAGCTTGCCGTAGTTGTACAGCCAACCCATGATACTGCCTTGAGCAGCTTCAAGGAAAGATATCCATGTAGCAAGGGAGGTAATCCAAAAATATTTATTTTTAGCAACGGCTTTAAGAGCATCCCAGAAGTTTATGGTATTGACATGGGTCCTTGCCTGAACTATTTTTTCCTTAGTGTTTGCAAAAACGACAATACTTAAAACAATACCGATAATTGTTACAACCGGGAAAAGTGTTTGATAGATTTTAATATCAAACATATCACCTGTATTTAACAGCTTAACCATAAGAGGAAGCAAGGGGTTAATAACAGTGGGTGCAAAGGAATATGTAACTGATTTAATTGAAGCAACATCAGCTCTTTCTTGCGTGTTGGGTGAGAGCAAGAAGATAAGGTTTACGTATGCTTCATAGAAGAAATTATAGATAAAGTGAAGAGCTACGCTGTAAACTGTAACCAAGATGTAGGTTGCAGTTTTTGAAATATCATGGTAGGGGGTAAATATGATAGCCATACAAAGCAAGGCGGATGGAATACCCATGCCAAGAATCCACGGCCTGTATTTACCTGATTTAAGACGCAGGTTATCAATAAGGTGTGCTTTGAGACCTGTAAGCGGAATGCCTAAAAGAACAGCTATGTAGTAAATGATAAGAAGACGAGACGGTGATATACCTGTAGCATTGGACAAGACAACATTTGTACCGCTTATCATCAAGGTGCTTGACATGTAAATAATGCAGTAAATACCGATGCCTCCGCCGCTGTACGCAGCAATTTCCTTAAAAGGCATGTATCTGCCTTCGGCAGGTACTTTCCAATGCGTTCTTACGTGTGTTACAAGTGCCATGGCTTTGTTAAAGGCTTGTTGTACTATGTTTTGCTTTTTCAAATCATACTCCCCTTATTTTTTATTCTTTGGGTTTACCCCGAAGTGTGCAAATGCACAAAATCTTTTATGATTATATCAAAAACAGTATAATATTTCAAGCCCTAAAGAGTAAGGTGTTGAACAAACAATAAAAAAATGCTATAATAAACAAAAATTACCGGAAGGATGAGGGCATTGAAAAAGGTTAATATAATTTCCCACAGAGGTGCTAATAGATATGCTCCGCAGAATACTCTGCCTGCATTTGAAAAATCAGTTGAACTTGGTGCCGACGGTACTGAAACAGATGTCCATCTTACAAAGGACGGTTATGTGGTTATTTGCCATAATCCCACCGTTGATGAGATGTCAGACGGAACGGGCGAGATAGTAAACTATAATTTTGAAGATATCCGCAAACTAGACTTTGGTAAAAAATTCAGCAGTGAGTTTGAGGGAACACCGCTGCCGACGCTTGACGAGTATCTTGATTGCATGGCAAAAGCTGAATGTATCAAGATTATCAACGTTGAGATAAAGCCCAATAAGAATGAACGCAAAGAACTTGTCAGCAAAACAATTGAGGCAGCAAAGCGTCACGGAGTTTTTGATAAGTTGCTTATTTCCAGCTTTGACTATAAAATGCTTAAAGAGGTTAAACGAGTAGAACCGTCTTGCAAAACCGCATATCTTTATCCTACATATGCGAGTATGCTTTTGATATGGGGCTTTTTCTCATTCTCACTTGCGAAAACAATAAAATGTGATGCCATTCATCCGCACAAAAGCTTTATTAGCAAAAGAACAATAGACAGAGCACATAAAAAAGGAATGACTGTCAACGCATGGACGGTCAATGAGGAAAAAGATATTATCAGTCTTATTGATAAGGGTGTCGACGGTTTGATAACCGACTGTCCTGATTATGTAAGAGAGGTAATTGAAAAACACTGTAAGTAAAAGTGATACCCTGCAAAAAATGCAGGGTATTTTTAATGTTTGGATTATTTTAAAGGGATGTTGACATTTATACAGCTTAAAGTTTAAACTGTATTTGAAAAGTTTGTTTACAGAAAGGATAGGACAAATGAAAAAGTATCTTATACCGCAGGAAGGCAACTTTTATAAGGCGAATCTTCACTGTCATTCAACTATATCAGACGGTAAAATGACAGTTGAAGAGCTTAAAGAAGCATACATGAAGGAAGGCTATTCGATAATAGCCTTTACTGATCACAGCAAGTATGTATCGCATAATGACCTGAGCGATGAAAACTTTCTTGCTATAAATTCATATGAAGAGGATATTAGTGATTGGACGGTTAAGGATAGCCGAATCCGCCGTTGCTATCATTTTAACTGTTACGATAAAGACCCGTCGGGCACTAAGGGTGTTGTTTTACCGTTGCCTGAGTATAGGGATATTGACGGGATTAATGAATACATAGACAGAATGAACAAAGCAGGCTTCCTTGTTTGCTATAATCATCCCAATTGGTCGCTCCAGACGCTTGATGATTACGGCAAGCTCAAAGGACTTTTTGCAACAGAGGTATTTAATTTCAGTGCATATATTGACGGTATAGACGGAAACCAGGAAGTTCCTTATGACAGTTTGTTAAGAGCGGGAAACAGACTTTTCTGTGTAGCAACGGACGACAACCATGACAATTATGAATTGGGACATCCGCTTAACGACTCTTTTGGCGGTTTTATATGGGTGAAAGCTGAATCGCTTGATTATGCAACGGTTATAGAAGCACTTGAAAAAGGAAACTTTTATGCTTCAATGGGACCTGAAATAAAAGAGCTTTATATAGAAGAAGGTAAGGTTCATCTTGAGTGTACGCCTGCGAGAAGAATAACTCTTACAAACGTCGGACGTCGTTCTGAAATATGCAGAGCGAGAGCGGGCGAGACAATTTCTTCTGCGGACTTTACGGTAGACCCTGACGATAAATTTATCCGTATACAAATTGAAGATGAACACGGTCTGCGTGCAAACACAAATGCATATTTTGTAGAGGATATTCTCTGATGCCAGGTGGCTTTATCGGAGAATCTGCCTTGACCATGCTCATTATTAAAAACCCCTGCATATATTTTTATGTGGGGGTGTTCTTATGCGCAGACCTCGAGGACTTATGCTTTTCAAAAGACGCAGTTCAAATCATTCTATGATGAAGAGTGTCTTTTTAAAGTTTATATCTGTTGCGCTTGTTTGTTCGGTTTTTATTCTGTTGCTTGATGCTCGTTTCAGACCTGCCATACGCACGGTTGCGCAGGCGAGAGCACAGAATATTGCAGTTTCAACAGTAGATAACTGTGTCAGCAATTTACTGTCGCAGGATGATGTCAACTATGAATCTCTTGTAAACATAACAACGGATGATACAGGAAAAATTACATCTATACAAACGGATTCCGTTAAAATAAATAGACTGAAAGCAAGCATTGCACTTGCGGTAGATGAAGAGATTGCACAAAACAGCAGCAAAAAAATAAGCATACCGTTTGGCACGGTCAGCGGTGTTGATTTGCTCGCAGGTGTGGGGCCGAATATTTCGGTAGATGTGCAGATGACGGGTAGTACACAGGCGGATTTCACCAACACCTTTATATCTGCAGGCATTAATCAGACGCAGCATCGAATTATGCTGACGGTTACTACAAAAGTGTATACATTCCTTGCAGGCAACGAGAACTTTTCGCAGTTCAGCAGTGAATATTGTGTAGCTGAAACGATAATTGTAGGGGAGGTCCCGAGCGTTATGGCTCAGATAGCAAATTCTCAGGAAATTCCGCAAAAATAGTGTTATTTTATTGTTTTAGGATATGTCTTTATGATATAATAATTAACATAAGTGCTTTTGAAAGGATGTCTAATAATGCCTGATATTGAAAGCAGTAGACAACGAGCCGAACAGCTTCGCAGGGAGCTTAATTATCACAGCAATAAATATTATGTTGAAGATGCTCCTGAAATTGACGATTATGAATATGATATGCTTATGCGTGAACTTAAGGCGATAGAGGAGGAGTTCCCGGAGCTTGTCACATCGGATTCACCGACTATGCGTGTTGGCGGAAGTGCAGACGGTTTGTTTGAGAAAGTTGAACACCGTGTGAGAATGGAGAGTTTGCAGGATGCTTTCAGTTTTGACGAGATTGAAGCTTTTGACCGTCGTGTAAAAGATTCTCAACCCGAAGCGTCTTATGTGGTTGAACCGAAGATAGACGGACTTTCGGTTTCGCTTGAATATGTGAATGGTGTGTTCAGCAGAGGCTCCACCCGTGGTGACGGTGATGTCGGTGAGGATGTAACGGCAAATTTACGTACAGTGCGTTCAATTCCGTTGCAACTTAACACCTCTGTACCGTTTTTGGAGGTCAGAGGTGAGGTTTATATGCCGAAGACTGTTTTTGCACAGCTTGTAAGCGGTCAAGAGCTCAGAGGCGAGAAGCCTTTTAAAAATCCACGCAATGCTGCAGCGGGGTCTTTGAGGCAGAAAGACCCAAAGATAACAGCCGGTCGAGGTTTGGATATTTTTGTTTTCAATGTTCAGCAGGTCGAAGGTGTAGAACTTTATTCTCACAAGCAGTCGCTTGATTTTTTGAAAGAGCAGGGGTTTAAAACAGTTCCTTTTTACAATAGGTTTGAAAATTTAGAAGATGTTCTTGCGGAGCTTCGCCGTATAGGTGACATGCGTTCGGGTCTGGAGTTTGATATAGACGGTGCTGTTATTAAGGTTGATGATTTTGAACAGCGCAGTGTTCTTGGCAGTACATCAAAATTTCCTAAATGGGCTGTAGCATTCAAGTATCCGCCCGAAGAAAAGATAACCAAGCTTGTAGATATTGAGGTCAATGTAGGACGTACGGGAGTACTTACTCCTACTGCGGTACTTGAACCCGTGCTTGTTGCAGGGTCAACGGTAAGCAGTGCTACACTCCACAACCAGGATTTTATAAGCGAAAAGGATATAAGAATCGGAGATAATGTTGTTATCCGCAAAGCGGGTGATATTATTCCTGAAGTTGTAAAAGTTGTCGAACATTGTGGCCAATCAGAGCCGTACAGACTTCCTTTGGAATGTCCCTCGTGTTCAGCTCAGGTAGTGCGTGAGGAAGATGAGGCGGCTGTACGTTGCGTGAATCCCGAGTGTCCGGCACAGCTTCTTCGTAATATTATTCATTTCTGCTCACGGGATGCTATGGATATTGAGGGTTTGGGTGAAGCACTTGCGGAAAAGTTTGTTTCTTGTGGACTTATAAGCAATATTGCTGATATCTATGATATAACTGCAGAGCAGATAATGCAGCTTGAGGGACACAAAGAGAAGTCTGCCAATAATCTTGTAGCGGCTATTGAAAAATCGAAGCAGAATGATTTGTCACGTCTCTTGTTTGCTCTGGGAATACGTCATATTGGGCAAAAAGCAGGTAAACTTCTTGCAATGCAGTTCGGTGATATGGATGCTGTTATAAATGCTACCGAGCAGGATATATTGCAGGTTGAGGGATTCGGAGAGATAATGGCCAAAAGTGCGGCTCAGTTTTTTTCCATGCCGCAGACTCTTGACCTTATACAAAGACTGAAAGAAGCTAATGTCAATATGAAGTCTCTTGTGGAAAGAAAGATCGATGCGAAGTTTTCGGGATTGACCTTTGTTCTTACGGGAACTCTGCCTACGTTGTCACGTAATGAGGCTACAAAAATAATTGAAGACCTTGGTGGAAAAGCATCGTCATCTGTGTCGAAGAAAACATCTTATGTTGTTGCAGGTGAGGAGGCAGGCAGTAAGCTTAAAAAAGCACAGGAACTTGGAATACCAATAATAACACAAGACGAACTGTTAAAAATGACAGAAGATTAACAATAAATTTTTTGGGAGGATGTAAAATGATTAGATTTGGAACAGGCGGTTGGAGGGCTGTAATAGGCGAAGATTTTATTTGTGAGAACATCCGTCGTGTAGCAGCGGGAATTTTAGCTTTGGCACGTGAGCAAGATAAAGCAGAGAAACCGATAATTATCGGATATGACAGACGTTTTTTGTCTATAAATGCTGCTAAATGGGTGGCCGAAGTTCTTGCTAAGGGCGGTATCGAGGTGTGGTTTTTAAACCGTTCAGCACCCACACCGCTTATAATGCACACTGTTAAAGATTGCGGTTTGCATTTTGGTATTGAAATCACAGCAAGCCACAACCCCTCAAATTATAACGGTATAAAGCTGATAGTTGACGAGGGAAGAGACGCTCCGCTTGAGGATACTCAACGTCTTGAAGAGCTGATAGCAGAAGTTGATGAGGTGGAGTACTTCGATTTTGAAGAAGCTGTTGACGAAAGAAAGGTTGTTTATCTTCATAATCCTTTCAACAGATTTCTTGACGATATTATCAATCTGCTTGATATGCAGGCTCTGCGTAACAGAGGCTTGAGAGTTCTGTTTGATACAATGCACGGTTCAGGTGCATATCCTCTCCAGGTTATTTTCCACACTGCACGTTGCACTATCGATACAATGAATCTTAACAAGGATGCATATTTCGGCGGTATGATGCCTGCACCGACAGAGCATACTCTCAGACTGTTAAGCGATACCGTAATAAAAGGTGAGTACGATTTGGGTATTGCAATGGACGGTGACGGAGACCGTCTTGGAATTATCGATAAGAACGGCAGATATATAAATGCAAATGAGATTTTGTGCATGCTTTATTATTATCTTGTAAAGTATAAGGGTTGGACAGGTCCTGTTGTCAGAAACCTTGCAACAACGCATATGCTTGATAGGATAGCAGAGAGCTTCGGTGAAAAATGTTATGAAGTACCTGTCGGATTTAAGTACATATCATCAAAGATAGATGAAGTCAATGCAGTTTTGGGCGGCGAGTCATCAGGCGGTCTGACAGTCAGGGGGCATATCCACGGTAAAGACTCTGTTTATGCGGCATCGTTATTTGCGGAGATGGTAAGCGTAACGGGCAAATCACCTACAGAAATTATGGATGAGCTCGAGAGTGAGTTTGGCCATTTTGTTATGGTTGAAGATAACCTGCGTTTTGCTCCTGAATATAAAGATGCAGTTATGAAAATTTTTATGGAAGACAAAAAACTTCCCGTGTTTTCACAGGAAGTTGAGCGTGTAAACTATGAGGATGGCTGTAAAGTATACTTTAAGGATGATAGCTTTGTAATTTGCCGTTTTTCAGGCACAGAGCCGCTTCTTCGTATTTTTGCTGAAAGCAACAATCGAGAAGCTGCGGCAAAGTATATTACTGACTTCAGAGAGTTCTTGAATATATAAAAAAGATTCAGTGTTCCGCTGCGTTTTAATAATTAAACCCCACATCGTTTTTGATGTGGGGTTAGTTATTGCTTTTAATCAAATTGAAATTTCTCTATTTCTTCTTGGGTAAGCTCGTCAAAGCTTTTTCCTAAGGACCTCATATAGTTTAAAAGGGCTGGATAATCTATTTCTATTGGCGGTGCTTGAAACGCAGTTTCTTTAGAGCCTACGTATATCCCGTCAAAGCCTTCAAAATCGGGGTCGGGAAGAATATCCGGCATATTTTTACTCCTCATTTTACTCCTCAAAAGCCTTTCTGATAGCATTTACTGTAGCGTCAACATCAGGCTTAACAACAAGCAGTGATATATCTGTTTCAGAGGTTGTAATCATTCTGATGTCGCATCCAACACTTGCAGCGGCGGCAAAAACCTTTGCTGCAACACCGGGCTGACCTTTCATATCAAGACCGAAAACAGATATTTTACAGTTACCTGAGCTTACACTAATTTTGATATCGGTATTCATTCCACGAAGCTTTGTTGCAATTTCAAGGATTCCGCCGAAATCGTCATCGCTGACTGTAAAAGAAAGACCGGAGTGAGTTCCGTTAGGCGGAAACTGAGAAATCATGTCGACGTCAATTCCTGCTTTAGCAATGCTGTCAAATATTCCTGCGATGAGATTTATATCAGCAGGGGAATCGCTAAGAGAGATAAGAGTTACGTCCTCGTTGACGGTTATTGAATCGATAACTTTCATTTTATCCGCATCCTTTCTTATTTTCTTATGCTGAAACGATATCACTCATTGAGTAAAGGCCGGGCTTTTTGTCCTTTATAAACACAGCAGCATTTACGGCACCTGCGGCAAAAAGCTCTTTGCTTGCGGCAGAGTGGCTTATTTTAATAACCTCATTGTAACCGGCAAAGATTATCTCATGTTCACCGACGATTGTTCCGCCTCTGACAGCATGAATGCCAATTTCATTTTTTGTTCGCTTTTCACGCTTTGCCTGTCTGTTGTATTCGTAGTTTGGACGGCGTTCAAGTTCATTTGATATAGCATCTGCAATCATTAACGCAGTACCGCTCGGAGCATCCACTTTTTGATTGTGGTGCGCCTCAATAATTTCGATGTCATAGGAATTTCCCAAAATTTTTGCGGCAGTTTTTGCTAATTCGCAAACAAGATTTACGCCAAGCGACATATTTGCTGTAAAAAATACGGGGATATGTTTTGAGGCTTTGTGTATAAGTTCGATGTGTGCATCGTCAAGACCTGTGGTAGCAATAACGGCAGGAATTTTGCGTTCAACCGCATACTCAAGAAGTCCGGGAAGAGCAGCAGGTGACGAAAAGTCAATAATAGCATCTACTTTGCCGTCAAAGCTGAACGGTGAAACAAATACAGGGAAATCACCGCTACCGTCAGCTATATCAAGTCCGGCGACTATTTTAATGTCTTCGCAACCGGTGATATACGATGTGATTGCACGGCCCATTTTACCGTAGCATCCGCTGAGTAGAATATCAGTCATTTTAAAATTCCTTTCAAGATTTGTCACCCTTCGGAAAGAATTATTTTATAAGTCCGTGAGCAACAAGGCAAGCTCTAAGCTGCTCTTTTGCTGCAGGATTCATCTTTGTCAGGGGCAGACGGCACGGGCCGACGTTTATACCCATCATGTTCATAGCTTCCTTAACAGGGATGGGGTTTACGTCTGAGAACAAATTGTTGCACAGATCGAGATATTCGAGCTGCAAATCTGCACTGCCCTTAGCGTCACCTTCAAGATATTTGTAGACTATGTCGTGAGCAATTTTGGGAACGATATTGGAAAGAACGGAAATAACGCCTTTTCCGCCAAGAGACATGAAGGCGGTAATCTGATCGTCGTTTCCTGTGTATACTGTAAGCTCATCACCGCAGAGCATACGGGTCTGAGCAACAGAAGAAAAATCGCCGTTAGCTTCTTTGACAGCAACGATTCTCTCATGCTTGGA
>JAZUNO010000077.1:0-16338 GCA_045604185.1 Acutalibacteraceae bacterium
TACCACCGGTTTATGTACTGAGTGGTAAAAAACCGTTAAAACAAAGTAAAGAAATTTTGTACAAAACATGAATTAGAAATCTGAAAACTCTTGTTTTTTTGAAAAAAACAGTTATAGTTATACTTGATAGGACAAAATGAACGGAGTGATTTGAATGCAAAAGTGCGAATACTTTTTGGGTATAGACGGCGGCGGTACGAGGACCGTAGCACTTTGTACTGATGCTGAGGGCACTGTCCTTGCAAAGGTAAGCGGTGACAGTATCAACTTTTACTCCGAGGGAATGCAGCGTGCCAGGGAGAATATGCAGGCTATTGTAAGAGATATAGAGGCTCTTACGGGCGTGAGTGAGTATGAGGGAGTATTCATCGGTTCATCTGCACTCAGCGGCAGAGCTGATGAGGAGACTCTTAAGGCATTTTCACAGGGAATATTCAATGCAAAGAATATTGTTATGGACGCAGACCTTACCGCTGCACTTCTGACCATGTATGACTCACATGAGTGTGTGGCTGTTATCAGTGGCACAGGCTCCATGGCGGCACTCAGAACCGCACAGGGTGAAGTTAAGACTGCAGGCGGCTGGGGATATATTCTCGGAGACGAGGGTAGTGCCTACGCGATAGCAATTGACGGCATAAGAGCGGGAATCCGAGGCTTTGAGGGCAGTGCTGAAAAAACGGTTTTGACGGATGAATTGGTTGCGTTTTTTAATGCAAGTGATATATATGACCTTATCGGCTTGTTTTATGACCCGCCGATGGAACGTAAAAAAATAGCGGATTTTGCACGCTGTGTATGTTCGGTTGCCGAGTATGACAGTGTTGCAAAAGATATTCTGAATATTCAGGCTGATTTGCTTTCAAAAACAGTTTTGGCGTTGATTAAGGATAGGTCGGAAGATATAAGAATAGGCCTTTGGGGCGGAGTGCTTTTGAACTCAAGGATTTTCAGAGATGCTCTTACTCAAAGATTGTCAGAGCATGGATATAAAAACATATGCGCTTTGCCGTTTCCGCCTGAAGTCGGAGCGGTGTTCGGGGCGGTAATGGCTTCGGGCAATGACGTTACCGAGTCTTTCATGAGCAAAGTATCAAACGGCGGTGAGAAGAAGTCATGAGTGCAATAAACCTGTATTTTGATAAATTGACGGGGATTATCGATGAAGTGGTGTCAACGCAGAGCGATGCCATGGATGCGGCCTCCCGTGCTGTGGCAAAGGCATTGGAGAACGGCAACAGAATCCACGCTTTCGGAACGGGACACTCACACATTCTCGCAGAGGAGATTTTTTACAGAGCGGGCGGACTTGTTAATATAAATCCGATTCTTGACCCTCCTCTCATGCTTCACGAATCTGCATCAAATAGTACGGATTTGGAGCGTGAACTCGGCTACGGCCAACGTCTTTTTGATTCCCATTCCCTTAAAGTCGGGGATGTGCTGTTTGTGTTTTCGAATTCGGGAAGAAATGGTGTGTCGATTGACCTTGCGGACATAGCAAGGAATAACGGTATCACTGTTATTGTCATAACAAATATGCGTCACACAATGTCAGGTGCCTCAAGGCATCCGAGCGGAAAACGGCTTTATGAGTTGGGGGACATAGTTATTGATAACTGTGGCTGTATCGGTGATGCGGCAGTAGAGTTCGATGGCGGCAGAATAAAGACCTCTCCGACTTCTACCGCCATAGGTGCGGCAATTCTCAATGCGGTTGAAGCAGGTGCGGTAGAATATATGTTGGCCGACGGTTTTGAGCCTGAGCTGTTTTGTAGCAGTAATGTGGACGGCGGAGATGAAGTGAACGCCGCATTTATAGAAAAATACAGAGGGGAGATAAAATCGCTGTGATTTTTCCTGTTGTTCAGCAGTCGAAGATAACGGACAGTTATAGTGTTGCCCGTGGCGAAGCGATATGTGTACGCGGAGCGATGGAGCAGATGTTTATATCCCGTTTAAGTGATGCGGGATACAACTGCAGTACTGATGCTAAAATAAAAATTGAAACAAGGATAAGAAACAACCGCAGTCATACTTATGTTGAAGAGAGCCGCAGGGTGACAGATGAGAAGTATTTTATTTCATCGTACTTTGCAGGCGGTTCGCTGTGGATAAAGATTTCGGCAGGCGGAAAGAGAGGACTCTATCACGCTTGCAGTAATATAATAAAGCAGCTCTCAAGCGGTAAGCTGGCAATAGGTGAAATAAGTGACTATCCGCTTTTTGCCACCCGCGGATATATTGAGGGCTTTTACGGCAATCCGTGGAATGCTGACGAGCGTGAGGATATGCTCAAACTCATGGCTTTTCACGGAATGAACACCTATTATTACGCTCCAAAGGATGACCCGTATCACAGAGAAAAATGGGACCGGCCTTATCCTGCGGATGAAATTGCGGCTCTTAAGAAACTTATAGATTTGGCAGAAAAAAACTGTATCACATTTTTTTACTGCATAGCTCCGGGTCTTGGTATAAGGTATTCAAGTGACGAGAACTATGAGCGACTTTTGAATAAGCTTCTCACGCTTTACGATGCAGGAGCACGCGGATTCGGTCTTTTGTTGGACGATATTCCGTCGGAACTTTTCCATGAGGAAGATAAAGAGGCTTTTGACGGCGAGGCTGTCAATGCACACATATATCTTGCAAACAAGCTTTATGCGGACCTCAAAAAGCTTGACCCGACAGTGGTTTTAACCCTTTGTCCGCTACAGTATCACGGAAAGGGCGACGAGTATTATATCTCAAAGTTAGGTCAGAATATTCCTGCCGGTGTGCGATTGTTCTGGACGGGTAAAAATATTTGTTCGCAGGAGCTTACAGAGCGTGAGGCGATGTTCTTTAGCGAATCAACACTTCACCGACCGCTGTATTGGGACAATTTCCCCGTAAATGATGCGGAAATGTATAACGAGATGCACTTGGGATTTGTAACGGGTAGAGAAAAGGGCCTTTACCGCTACAGTGCGGGTCTTATTTCAAACTGTATGGAATATTGTGAATGCTCAAAAATTCCGTTAATCACCGTTGCGGATTATCTTTGGAATCCCGAGAAGTATGATGAGGAAGCCTCTTGGGAGTACGCTATAAGAACAGTTTTGGGTGACAATGCCGATAAATTTATCTGGTTTGCCGACTGTATGCTGACTTCCTGCCTCAAAGTCGAGAACTCTCCGAGGCTTAACGAAGTACTTTCACGGGCAAGCACACTTTTAAGAGCAGGGGATTCGGCAGGTGCTGTCAGAGAGTTGAGGGCGTATATCGCAAACGCACAGCAGTGCTTACATATGATGCAATGTAAAGGTAAAAAGCTTTACAAAGAAGCAAAACGTTGGACAAGAAAGTTTAAAGTTGCAATAGATGTTCTGATATTGTGTGCTGACCTTATTGAAACCCGAAATGCTGAAAAAGCGTTGATGTTAAGGGATTCTTTAAACGAATATCTTTCTCTGCCTGAGGTGTTGGCTGATTTCTCTTTGCGTGACACTGCGGAAACAACACTAAAATTATTAAATATGTAAAGGTAAAATACTTTACAAAAAGCAACACACGGTGCAGAGCTGTCTGCACCGTGTGTTGCTTGAAATATATTGGTTTTTATCGTGCTTTTTAAAATAAAATCAAATTTTGGTGAGAAAAATCGGTATTGTCTGCGACTATATAGTTGAACGGGAACGATAACTGCCCCGAAAGGATTGGTCCTATATGACAGATAACGGTGAAAGTAGCTACCGCCGTTTTCTTCAGGGCGACAAAAGCGCTTTTGATGAAATAATGGATGCGTACAGAGAAAAGTTAATCTTTTTTATTATGGGCTATGTTGGCAATGCAGAAACGGCACAGGACATAGCTATGGATACTTTTGTCGAAATTCTTGTGCATCCGGGCAGATTCAGGTTTAAAAGCTCGTTCAAAACATACATATACTCAATTGCCCGACATAAAACGGTTGATTATCTGCGTCGCAGGAGAGAGGTGCCGAGTGAGGCTGATATCTATGAGCCTTATGAGTGCGATTTGTTGAGCGGTGCTGTACGGGAAGAGAATTCCCGTATGCTTTTGGCGGCGATGAAAAAAATACCTGCAGATTACAGAAATGTGCTGTATCTTATATATTTTGAAGAGCTCAGCAACGATGAAATCGCAAAAATAACGGGCAAAAGCAAAAAGCAGCTTGCCAATCTCACATACAGAGCGAAGCAGGCACTTAAAGCAGAGCTGGAAAAGGAGGGCTTTTGCTATGAGGAGTAATGAAGAATTTAAAAGTGAAGTTTACTCTAGAGCCGAAGAAAGGCAAAAGCAGATAAGGCTCAGGAGAAGAAGATTAGCGGTTATGATACCGTGTATAGCCATGGTTATTCTGGCTGTAACAGTTTCGTTCGGATTTATGGATTTACCCACCTTGCAGACTGAAGATTCAGCACCCCCGCAGACCGAAAAAAACAGCGATGTCAACAATATGGCAATTCAGAATAATATTGAAGCTGATACTGCTGTTGACGTTACAGTACCGCAAACTGCAGGAAACAGTGCACAGATACCGAACAACGATACAGACGGAGCACAAGCAAGCGATAACAGCTCCTATGAAACTTTGCTCTCAGGTACGCCTCCGGTTTCGTCCAGCAATTATCTGTGTATAAGGATGTTTTTTGTTGAGCCAAAAATGCAGGAGCCTTATGTCTTTGCGCAGGTTATAGACAGCCCGTCAGAGCTTGAGACATATTTTAAGGAAAATAATTGTGACGGAGAGGAATCATTCTATTCCTTTTATACCGATGAAGCTTTTGAAGGGGTGTTTTTTATAGCACTTAATGGAAAAGGCTATGACTTTAAAGGTATCACCCAAACAGATGAAGCAATTGAAATAAGAATGGAACCCAATGAAAACGGAGATTCAAGCGAAAAAGCGGCTCTTATGATGCTTCCGCTTTTTGAAAAACAGTATGACAAAACGAAAAGAATTGATATAATAAAATAGAAGGAGCGGTGTTTTATGAAAAAAGCACTCAAAAAAGTATTTTGCTTCCTCGTTGTATCATGTATAATCATTGGCCTTTCAGGCTGTGCAGAGGTGAAGAAAGTGGTTCCAAAAGGTGATGTTACACAGACTGTCGGTGGCGATGTTAAGAGCAGTGGCAAAACGCAGAATCTTGTTAAAAATATAGATAAGGGTGATGTTGATACAAAGTCGCCCGATGATGTTTTTGCAGATGCTATGGCTGACTTTGCCGTTAAACTTTTCAAAAACGAGTTCAAAGCAGGCAAAAATACCCTTGTTTCACCGCTTAGCGTGCTTACGGCACTTGCTATTACGCAAAACGGAGCTGACGGGAAAACTTTATCCCAGATGGAAAAGGCTCTCGGTGGATTACCGTGCGATGACTTGAATGCATATATGCGAGCTTATCTTAATGCTGTAGCAGGTGAGGACAGCGAGCTGAAAGCGGCAAATTCGATATGGCTTGCCGACGGCAGAATATCGGTTGAAAACAGCTTTCTTCAAAAGAGTGTAGACTTTTTTGATGCAGGAATTTTCAGTGCTGATTTTTCAAAGAAGAAGACTGTTAAAGATATAAATTCATGGGTCAAAGATAATACCGACGGCATGATTGATAAAATAATAGATGAAATTTCAGATGACACTATCATGTATATCATAAATGCTTTGAGCTTTGATGCCAAGTGGTGGACTCCGTATACCGACAACTGTGTTCATGACGGGGAGTTTACTGCGTACAGCGGTGAGAAACGTAATGTTTCATATATGTATTCGTCGGAGTTCGGTTATATAAAAATGGATAACGCCAAAGGCTTTTTGAAATCATATGAGGATGACAGATTCAGGTTTGCGGCTATTCTTCCCGATGAGGGTGTTGACATTAAGGATTTCATAAAGACTCTTGACGGTGAAGAGCTTTTGCAGGCGGTCAACTCTGCACAGGAGTGCAAGGTTATGACTCAGATGCCCAAATTCAAGAGTGAGTATTCTAATGTGCTAAACGACACCCTTGAGTCAATGGGAATGAAAGATGCGTTTAACGGATACAAGGCCGATTTTTCACGTCTGGGCACATCGCAAAACGGTATGCCGATATTCATATCGAAAGTTATTCACAAAACCTATATCGAGGTTGCCGAAGAGGGAACAAGAGCGGGTGCGGTTACAGCGGTTGCTGTTGATGCGATGTCGGCACGAATGGATCCTCCTCCCGAGGTGCGTCTGACAAGACCATTTGTATATGCGATAATAGATACGCAGACCGGACTGCCTCTGTTTATCGGGGCACAGCTTGATATATAGGGTGACATTATGAAAAAAGCGGTCATAGTTGTTTTTGTTGCACTCATACTTGTCTGGGGTATAGTTGCTGCAGTAGATTTTTCAAGAGTAAACAATTTAGATAAACCTATATTTTGCTTGCCTGCCGAAACCGCTGATGACGGAGGTTCAGGCCGATATGTGGGATTGGGTTATTGGTTTGATATCGAGGGCAGTCTTGTGGCCGAAAGCGGCCAATATGCAATAACACGTTTTGACGCTTACTTATTCGGTATAGACGTCTTGCATGCCATAACAGACCAAAGTTGATATATAACAAACAGCAGACACACTCCATGAGTGTGTCTTTTGTTCTTTTTTTACAAAAGTTCTGCAATTACGGCATTGGAAACCAAAAAACCTTCTCTTGTTAAAGCTATTTGTCCATCGTTTACTTTCATTAATCCGTTCTTTTCAAACCTTTTGGCAGTGTCTAGCATTGTCGGCGGTATACCGTGTCCGAATCTTTTGAAAACATCGTCGAAAATCAAGCCATCGGTCAACCGAAGCCTCAACATTGCGTATTCTTCAAAACTTCCGCCGACTGCATCGAAAACGGGTTCACAACCGTTGATGAAGCTTTCGATGTCGCGTTCAAAGTAGAATCTCTTTCCGTCAAAATATGAGTGGGCGGAGGGGCCTATTCCTAAATATTCCTCGCAGTTCCAATATTTAAGATTGTGACGACTTTCAAAACCCGGCTTTGAGAAATTTGAAATTTCATACTGATTGTATCCGAGCTTTTCGAGCTCTTCGCACGCTGTCAGATACATCTCGCAGGTTTCATCTTCGTCGGGAAGATTCAGTGAGTGGCTCATCTGGTGGAACTTTGTGTTTTCTTCAATCTTTAAAAGATATGCACTGATGTGTGTCGCACCGACTTGTGCACAAAAATCAATACTCTTTTTAAGGCTGTCAACCGTTTGATTCGGAATGGCGAGCATGAGGTCGAGCGATACGTTTTTTATGCCTGCATCATGTGCCCGTTGTACCGCTTTTTGTACCGACTGCGAATTGCTCAGCCTACCCAACGCACGTCGCTCACCGTCGATTGCGGATTGCATGCCCATGGATATTCTGGTGACTCCCGTTTCTGCCAGACGTGTAAAGTTAAAATCATCTTTTTGTGCATCGAAGGGGTTGCACTCCACTGTTATTTCGGGGTTATCTGACAGCGAAAAGGAGTTTTTGACTGTGCCTATTATTCTGCAAAGTGCGTCAGAGCCCAATGCTGACGGAGTACCTCCGCCGATGTACATAGTGTCAAAAGTTCGGCAATACTTTTCGGACAGTCTTTTTATTGTGTTTATGAGTGCATCCGTATATTGCAAATCTATTCCGTTTAAGGGACGCAGAGAATAGAAGTCGCAGTAAGGGCACTTGCTGCGGCATATCGGAATGTGGATATAGAGACCGGCGGGGGAGTTAAACATAAAAACACTCCTTTCAGAGCTTGTATATAAAATAATACCACATAAAGTTTTTTGCGGCAACAAAGTGTTGCATATTGCCAAAAAAACCAGGCACAGTAAAAGTTTTTATATAGAAATTGTTGCAATTGGAAAAGCGTTATGATATACTTTTATAGTAAATATTCTGTAGGAGGTTATGTCGTGTCGCAAGAAGAGAAAAGCGTTGCTGTTGCACCGACTCCGGAAGGTTCAACTGAACAGAAATTTGTCACACAAGACAGACGTTATGTAGGCACGAAAGAAACTATCGGATATGTTGTGTATGACATGTCGCAGAGTTTCAATATCGATCACTACAACGATCGTTATGTTACAAGTATTTTGCAAGTCAGCTTGCGCTATCAGCGTATAGTAAAGCTTATTAACAGTATCTGGGATACAGTTAATGATATTTTTATCGGAGCAATAGTTGATAAGACCAGAACCCGTTGGGGTAAGTTCAAGCCGTATCTTGTTGCACTTGGCATCCCCGGAACAATAGGTACATGTATTTATTGGATGTTGCCTTTGTTTTTCATGGGAACAGGTGAAAACGATATAGGGAAATTCATTACATATCTGTTGATAACTGTTGTCAGAGAAGGTGCAGGAACATTCAGAGATATAGCGAGAAAAGGTCTTCAGGCTACGATGACTCCGCACCCTAACGACCGAACGCGGTTGATAGCGACGGCGAGCTTGGTTTCCGGTTTGGTCGGTGAAAAATTGCCTGAACAGATAATGACAGTTCTGCTTGACCTTATTAGCAGAAATGTTGTCAATCTTTCAATAACAAATACCTTTATTTTTATGGGTATATTTACAGCGGTTATTGCCGGTGCAGGCGCTCTTTGGTATTTCCTTATTTGTAAAGAGCGTGTCATGCAGTCCGTTGAACGTCCTAGCATTAAGGCAAGCATTAAGTCTGTCATAAACAATAAACCTATTTTGCTTATGACACTTTCGAAGATGCTCAGCGGCTTCTCATTTGGTAGCGGATACAAGTCAGACTACTTTATCGATGTTCTTAACTTTGCATCTCTCGGTATGATTACCGGTATCCCCGGTGCTATTATTAACCCGATAAGTTATACTTTTGTTCCGTGGTTCAGACGTCATTTCTCCAGCCGTTTCCTATACATAATGGGTTCCTATTTGTTTGATATCCTGATGGTTCCTGTGTTCTTTGTCGGTTGCATTGGCGGAAAGAAGAACGGCTTGTACAAGAAGATTGTACCCATGGGAATCGCACTTACAATTTGGGAAACATTGGTTATGCTGTTCTGGGGTGTACGTTCGGTTATCCCGACAGAAATGTACAACGAAGCTATGGACTACTGTGAATGGAAGAACGGTTACCGTACAGAGGGTATGACAAGTGTTGCCCAGGGTCTTGCTCAAAAGCTTTCGGGTATCGTCAGCAGTTATATCTCGCTTTGGGTAAAGCAGCTTATCGGTTACGATATCACAGCTTACACCAGAGGCTCTGCACAGACAGACGATACAAAGTTTGGATTGTTTGCACTGTTTACGATTGTTCCGTTTGTTACAACTTCGCTCGGAATTATCCCGATGCTCTTCTATGATCTTACAGGCAAGAAGAAAGATAAGATGTATGAGGAACTTCTTGAGAGAAGATCTGCAATGTCCAAAGAAGCAACTGCAGGAGACATGGAAGCTCTTGACAGACTTGCAAAACTTCAGATGGAGATTGGTAATAAGAAACAGACACTTGACTAAGATAAATTTAACAGGAGACACCTTGTGTGTCTCCTGTATTTTTTTATAAAAATAAACCCTTGTCACTGCGGACAAGGGTGTTTTTTATGTTCAGATTCCTGCGGCGGCTTTAAGCTCGTCCACTTTGTCCGTACGCTCCCATGTAAGGTTTATGTCTGTTCTGCCGACGTGACCGAGTGCGGCAACCTGACGGTAAACAGGGCGGCGAAGGTCGAGTGTTTTGATGATTGAAGCAGGACGAAGATCGAAAACCTTGTTTGCGGCTTGTGCTATATCTGCATCGGGGATAATGCCCGTACCAAAGCTGTCAACAAAAACGGAAACGGGTTCCTCAACGCCTATTGCATATGCAATTTCAACCTCGCACTTTTTAGCCAGACCTGCGGCTACAATGTTCTTTGCCATGTATCTTGCGGCGTAAGCGGCTGAACGGTCAACCTTTGTCGGGTCCTTGCCGGAGAAAGCACCGCCGCCGTGACGGGAATATCCGCCGTAGGTGTCAACGATTATCTTTCTGCCTGTAAGGCCGCTGTCACCTTGCGGTCCGCCTGTTACAAATCTTCCTGTGGGGTTGATGAAAATCTTTGTGTTTTCGTCCATCATATCGGCAGGAATAGTTGCACGGATAACCTTTTCTTCTATATCGCGGCGAAGAGTATCGATGTCAACGTCAGCAGAGTGCTGAGAAGATACAACCACCGCCTCTATTCTGACGGGCTTGTTGTCCTCGGTGTATTCGACGGTAACCTGAGTTTTTCCGTCGGGTCTGAGATAGGCGAGAGTGCCGTCTTTACGAACGTCGGTAAGCTTTGTTGCAAGCTTGTGTGCCATGGATATGGGTAACGGCATAAGCTCGGGAGTTTCGTCGCAAGCGAAGCCGAACATCATACCCTGGTCTCCTGCACCCTGACGGTCAACGCCGAGAGCTATGTCAGCTGACTGCTCGTCGATTGTGGTGAGGACAGCACAGGTGTTGCCGTCGAATCCCTTTTCGGGGCTGTCATAGCCGATGTCGCAAATAACCTGACGTGCAATTTTCGGGATATCGACACTGCAGTTTGTGCTGATTTCACCCATTACCATTACCATACCTGTTGTACAGCAACATTCGCAGGCAACTCTGCCGTTGGGGTCCTTTTCAAGAATGGCGCCAAGTACAGCGTCTGAAATCTGGTCACATATTTTATCGGGATGACCTCCGGTAACTGACTCGGAAGTAAAGAAATAGTTTGCCATAGTAAAAAATCCTCCTTTAAAATAGCAAAAAAGCAAAATAGCAAAAAAGCGCTCGGCGAAACCGCTAAGCGCTTAAACAGCCTTATCTTTCGGTCTGCACCGCAGGATTTAGCACCTTGCAACAAATGTTACAGGTTGCCGGGCTTCACAGGGCCTGTTCCCTCAGCCGCTCTTAATAAGGAAATATTCAATTCCGCACAACATTCTAACCCCGAATGTTGTTTATGTCAAGAGAAAAAGCAAAAGTTTAGTCTTTATTTAAACTCTTTTGTTATTTTTTTGTAGATTGCACTGACAGGAATAAAGAGAACGAAAGTTAGAACGGAGTTTAAAACAGCCTTGATAAGGTTGAATGGAATAATGGCAGGCATAAGCATTCCGACTACCGTTTTAACACCTACACCTAAGAAAATTCCCGTAAAAATGAGGTTTATGGGTATCATGGCTACGGTCATCAGTATTGAACCGACGGAAAGCCCCAGAACCAACCCTTTTTTATTTTTGATTTTTTTATAAATAAGACCTGATGTAATAACAAGAACGCCTGACGCACATACATGCATAAGGAATCCGATTATACCGCTCGAGGCACTTACGGTGAGGGCTTGAATGAGTGATGTTATCACGAGGATTACAAGACCTGCGGTAGGACCGAAGAGCATTGTACCTATAAGGACGGGTACATCGGCGATGTCATATTCGAGAAACGGTGCAGCAGGTAACAGCGGTGTTCTTATTACATAGAGCGAGACCACAGCGATAGCTACGAGCATAGCCATAATGATTGTTTTTCTTAAGTTTAGCTTTGTGTTATTTTTCATAACGTTCTTCCTTTCGTGTTGAGTGTTTGAGCGGGAAGATGAAAAACAAAAAGGCCCTGCTTTAAAAATAAAGCAGGGGCGATTAAGCGTTTTTGCATCCTCTTTCATCCGGACTGTACCGTCGGCTCCGGAATCTCACCGGATCAACCGTAAAAACGGCTCGCGGGCTTTACCGCCGGTGGGGAATTTCACCCCGCCCCGAGTATTGCTGTATATATTTTTGCACGTAAAGGTGCAAAAGTCAAGTGAAAGTGAATAAATATTTGTAAATTTTTGATTAACGTGTTATAATGAAAACATAAAAAACTACGGAGGATGCATATGAATTTTACTCCTATAAACAAAACGGGCACGGTTGAAGGATTTTGCCTGATTAAAACAATAGAGAAGAAACTGACATCACGCGGAGTGCCGTTTCTTGACCTTGTTCTGACGGATTCCGATGGCGAAGTTGGGGCAAAACTTTGGGATTATAAAGAAGAACTTCACGGAGATTTCGCTTCTAATGACCTTGTCAAGGTCAGAGGAACAATGACTCCGTTTAACGACACACAGCAGTTGAGAATTGAGAGATTGCGCAAGGTTACTGCTCAGGATGATGTAAAAATCGAGGATTTTGTGCCGTCGGCAGGTTTCTCGGGCGAAGAGATGTTTGATGAGCTTATAAGTGTTGCTGAAGGTTTTAAGGATGAAGAGTTAAAGCTTCTTGTAAAGACACTTCTCGGAGAATATAAAGAAAAGCTTATTTATTGGCCTGCGGCGTTCAGACTTCACCATGCAATAAGAGGCGGACTGCTGTACCACACACTCTCCATTTTGCGTATGGCTCAAAGCGTTGCAAAGATTTATCCTTTTGTTGACAGTGATTTGCTGTTCACAGGTGTTATTCTGCACGATATAGCAAAAACGCAGGAGTTCGACGTTGCGCAGACGGGTATAGCGGCAGGTTACACTACCGACGGCAATCTTGTCGGCCACTTGGTGCGTGGAGCTATGGCTGTTGAAAAGTGCGGCAGAGAGCTCGGAATATCGGCCGATACACTTATGCTTGTGGAGCACATGATAATATCTCATCACGGTGAGCCGGATTTCGGTGCAGCAGTAAGACCAATGTTCCTTGAGGCGGAGATACTTTCGGAGCTTGATACACTTGATGCAAAAATATATGAAATAGAGCAGGCGTGTCGAGGAGTAGAGCCGGGTGAATTTACACAGCGTCAGTGGGCACTTGATAATCGCAAGCTCTATAATCACAACAGAAGCGGTGAAGAATTTAAAGCGAAATTATTATAATTTACAGGAGGAATATATATGCGAAATCATGAGGTAACAAAAGTTCAGCCACTCTTGAAGGAAGACGGTTCGCTTCGTGAGCCCGGCTGGTCACGTTCACTTGTTCAGAAGTATGACCGCAATGCAATTAAGGCTCCGAAGTTTCGCATAAAAGAGTGGGATTATTATCTCATTCTTGCCCAGGATTTTGGTGTTGCATTCACGCTTTCGGATGACGGATACATAGGCTTGCAGTCGGCAACCTTGTTTGACTTTACAAAGCCATGGGAGCATACCGAGACTATACTCAACGCATTCCCCATGGGAAAAATGAAGTTCCCACCCGACTCATCCGAGGGTGATGTCAAGTACCACGATAAGCGTCTTGATATGGAATACCTTGTATCACCGGGTCAGCGTCGTATAACCTGTGAGTTCAAGAATTTCTGTGACGGGAAAACACTCAAGGCCGATATAACTCTTGAGCAGCCTGAAATGGACACCATGGTTATAGCAACTCCGTGGAAAGAGAAGAAGACTGCTTTCTATTATAATCAGAAAATAAACTGCATGAGAGCCAGCGGTACCGTTACATTTGACGGTGTTGAGCATAAGTTCAATCCTGAAACAGATTTCGGAACACTTGATTGGGGCCGTGGAGTCTGGACTTATGATAATACGTGGTATTGGGGTTCAGGCAACGGAGTTGTCAACGGCAAGCCTTTCGGATTTAATATCGGATACGGTTTCGGTGATACAACTGCAGCTACAGAGAATATTCTCTTCTATGACGGCAAGGCTCATAAACTTGATGATATCAAGTTCAACATTCCGGCTGACAGCTATACAAAGCCCTGGACGTTTACGTCGAGTGACGGCAGATTTGAGATGGACTTTGTTCCGATTATCGACCGTGCAGCAAAAATCGATGTAAAGTTTATCATTACCGACCAGCACCAGGTGTTTGGACGCATGAGCGGAAAAGCTATTCTTGATGACGGAACAGTTCTTGAGATTAAGGATTTGCTTTGTTTTGCGGAGGATGTCCACAACAAATATTAATCCGCAGAGTGCGGAAAACACATAGAATTCATCGGCGGGAGAATTCCCTTCCGCCGATATTTTTTTGAGAGGTTTATATGGATTGGACAGAGATACAAATAATTGTTGATGCTGATGATATTGATGCCGCAGGTGACATTGCACATATGGTGGTGCCTTACGGAATCTATATTGAAGATTACCGAACTCTTGAGCAGGAGGCAATGGAGATAGCACACATTGACTTGATAGACGAAGAGCTGCTTAAGAAAGACAGAACGAAGGGTATAGTGCATATATACATTTCTCCGCAGGAACATCCGCAGGAAGCGGTTGCATTTTTAAGCGAGAGATATGCTGCGGCAGGCATTAAGAATGAGATAAACACAAGTGTTTGCAAGAACGCAGATTGGGAAAACAATTGGAAGAAATACTTTAAGCCTATCCCCGTAGGCGAAAAGCTTCTTATCCGTCCCACGTGGGAAGACGAGTATGATGCCAACGGCCGTGTTGTATTACATCTTGAGCCCGGACTTGCGTTCGGCACGGGCAGCCACGAGACCACACGTCTGTGTCTTGAGGCTTTGGAAAGACATGTTGACGGTGGTGAGAATGTCCTCGATGTCGGATGCGGCAGCGGAATACTGTCAATAGCATCGCTTTTGCTTGGTGCAGAGCATGCTACGGGTGTCGATATAGACCGAATGGCGGTTAAGACTGCTGTTGATAACGGTATAACAAACGGTTTCGGTGCAGAGAAAGCTACTTTCCTTCATGGCAATCTTACGGATAAGGTTGACGGAAAGTTTGATGTTGTTGTGGCAAACATAGTTGCCGATATAATCATTATGTTCTGCCGTGATGTACCGAAGTTTATGAAAGATGATGCTGTGTTTATCACGTCGGGAATAATAGATATCCGTGAAAGTGAAGTTCTGGAAGCCTTTGCCGAAAACGGTTTTGAGGTAATTGCACGCCACGAGGAAGACGGCTGGCTTTGCTTCGAGTGCAAGCGTAAACCGCAGGAATGAGGGGATTGTAATGACATTTGCTGATATTAATATAAGAGACCCGTTTGTTCTGACCGATGACGGAAAATATTATCTTTACGGCACACGTGGTGCTGATGCATGGGTAGGCGGAAGCGGATTTGATGTCTATGTAAGCTCTGACCTTGAGAATTGGAGCGGTCCGCACGAAGTTTTTAAAAAAACCGAAAGCTTTTGGGCAGAGAAGAATTTCTGGGCACCGGAAGTTCATAAGTATAAGGGCAAATATTATATGTTTGCGAGCTTTAAAAGAGACGATAGGTGTCGAGGAACCCAGATTCTGGTCTCGGATTCGCCTATGGGCCCGTTTTCGGAACACAGCAAAGGACCTGTGACACCTGCTGAGTGGGAAAGTCTTGACGGTACTTTCTATGTTGACAAAAACGGAAATCCGTATATGGTTTTTTGCCATGAGTGGACTCAGATAAAGGACGGCCAGATTTGTGCAATAAAGCTTTCGGACGATTTGAGCAGGGCAGAGGGCGAAGCGGTTACTCTTTTGACAGCATCTCATCCCTCATGGGCACGAAAGGGGCATGACCATTATGTGACTGACGGCCCGTTCATGTACCGTACAAAATCGGGACGGCTTTTGATGATCTGGTCGAGCTTTACGGATGAGGGCTACTGTGAGGCAATTTCATACTCGGATAACGGTGAAATCACGGGCAATTGGCTTCATGAAGATAAGTTGCTGTTTAGAAAAGACGGCGGTCACGGAATGCTGTTTAAGTCAAATGACGGAGAATTAAATTTTATCTTCCATACACCCAATGAAAACCCGAAAGAACGCCCATGTATTCGCCTTGTTGAGGAGAAAAACGACACATTATGTGTAAAGTGATATAACTTTACAAAACTTGATTTTCTGATAACTTTTTCTTGAATCAAACTGCAGTGCAGGCTTAAAAATCATTGATATATAACGATTTTATTAATTAATCAACGAAAATTCAATAAAAAAGTAATAAAGTGAAATTTGTAAAGTAAAATACTTTACATCAAAACAACACGAGAGGGCTCCGCTTTTAAGGCGGAGCCCTCAAATATTATTGGGTAAAAATTTATTTCATACCCTGTTCGTAAGCTTCGATCATCTTCTTAACCATCTGTCCGCCAACTGAACCGGCCTCACGTGCGGTGAGGTCACCGTTGTAGCCCTGCTTAAGGTTTACACCAACCTCAGAAGCAGCCTCCATCTTGAAACGGTCAAGTGCCTCACGTGCCTCGGGGACAACACTCTTGTTTGAGCTCTTTGCCATCGTCTTTTACACCCCTTACTTTTAAAAATGTTTTTTGCGTTTGCTTTATTATTATTGTATCGCAAAGTTAATTTATTATTGTAAAGTTTTTGAAATTGAATTTGATAAACCGACCTGTATTGAATTTTAAAGGATAAC
>JAZUNO010000078.1:0-25409 GCA_045604185.1 Acutalibacteraceae bacterium
TGTTCTTGAAGATTTCAAAATAGGAGAAAATAATGTTGGACGTTTTAAAAAAGATTTTTAGAAAAGTAAAGAGACTTTTTGGGAAAACGGAAATCAAAAAGCCTGAAGGAAAAAAGAGGGAGTTGCCGTCTCAAGTTGTTACTCTTTTGGAAGAGGCGGGTCTAAAAACCAAAGATTTTAAATTTTTTATAAAGAGTGATATGGATTCGGAAGGTTGTTACTGTACTGCCTGGATATCCGTTGATGAACAAGGATTATATATTGCTCTTGGTAATGAGGAAATAATAAAAAAACGTGGCAACAAGAAAATAGAAACAAAATATACAATCGATGAAATAAGAAGTTATCCTATTAAAGATATAGAAAAACTTAAAACCGAACAGTATGTTTCTACAGGAAGACTTATTGCTGTTGAAAATGATGAGGATATTGGCCTTGTCAAATTCAGCATTAGTTTTTTGAGTGATTTTGATAATCTGTGTAAAGTTTTTGATGGTCTGAAGAAAAATGATTTAGAGCCATTGAAACACATAGATACAAAAAAAGAACATACATGTCCAAAGTGTGGAACACCTTATCCGCTCAACAGAAATGTTTGTCCTAAGTGTATAGAAAAGTCTTCAACGGTTAAAAGACTGTTGAAGTTTTTTGGCGGATACAAGTCGAAAATTGTTGTTATAGTTATTGCAATTCTTATCAACAGCAGCATATCAATGCTTATTCCGCAGCTGGGCACAAAAACTCTTTTTGATGAAATTTTAAATAAGGTTGGAACTACCGATTCGGCAATACTTATATCTTCTTTGGCTACTTTGGTTTTGTCGATATTTGGCATAAAGCTTATAAGTCTTGTAATGAACATAGCTTTTCAGTATATGATGGGAAGCATTATGCCGCGTGTTATTTATGATATTAAGCTGAAGATTTTTTCTGCAATGCAGCGTCTTTCGGTAGGCTTTTATTCATCAAAACAGACAGGTTCGTTAATGGAACGTGTTGTACGGGACTCAAACAATATATATTGGTTTTTTGTTGACGGTGTTCCTTATGTAATAACAAATATAATAACGCTTTTGGGTGTCATTATAATTATGTTTACAATGTCGTGGAAACTGACACTTTTGATGAGTATAGCGGTTCCGGTTTTCTTCTTGCTGTTATCGGTTGGTTCTAAATTTTTCAGAGTTTTACATCACAGCAGTTGGTCTCACAATGCTAAACTTACCTCGATGGTTAGTGACAACATTAACGGCCAGAGAATAATAAAAGCGTTTTCAAAAGAAAACGAAGAATTTAAGCGGTTTGATAGGATTAACGAGAATCTGCTTAAAGCTGATTTGAAACTTAAAAATTCGGAAGCTACCATATTTCCTTTACTCACTGTATTACTGTCGCTTTTGGCTACCCTTATATTGACTGTGGGCGGCTTGATGGTTACGACAGGAGAGCTTAGTGTTGGTACACTTTTGAGCTTTACCGTGTATTTAACTATGCTTGTAGGGCCTGTAGACTTTTTGTCGTGGGTTTCTAATTGGTGGGCGAGATGTGTGGACTCAGCGCAAAGAGTTTTTGAAATAGTTGATGCTGAACCCGATGTGGTTGAAAAAAGTGAGCCAATAGAAATAGGGGATATCCGCGGAGATGTGGAAATATCTGAACTTGAGTTTGAGTATGAGCCTGCACATCCGGTGATAAAGAAGCTCAACCTTAAAGTTGAAGCAGGTCAAATGCTTGGAATAGTCGGTAAAACCGGTGCAGGAAAAACAACAATTGCTAATTTGATTACACGCCTGTATGATCCTAAGCAAGGTTGCGTAAAGATTGACGGGATAGATGTTCGGGATCTTTCTTTTTCAAAAATAAGGTCTAATGTAGGACTTGTATCTCAGGATATATATCTGTTTATAGGTACGATAGCAGACAATATTCGCTATGCAAAACCTGATGCCACAATGGACGAGGTTATAGCTGCTGCTAAGGCTGCCTCTGCGCATGATTTTATAATGAAACTGCCTGATGCATACGAGACGAGAGTTGGAGCAGGCGGACAAAATCTTTCCGGCGGAGAACGGCAGCGCATCTCTATTGCGAGGACAATTATTCAAAATCCACGTATACTTATTCTTGATGAGGCTACTGCTGCAATGGATACAGAAACGGAGAGAAATATCCAGTATTCACTTACGGAGCTTATGCAAGGAAGGACAACTATCGCTATAGCTCACAGACTCTCTACTTTAAGAGATGCGGATATGTTGGCGGTAATTGACGACGGTACTATCGTGGAATATGGAAGCTATGTGGACTTGCTTCGTAAAAAAGGTGAGTTTTACAAGCTTTATAAAATTCAGTCTGAAGCACTGAAAGCTGTTGGAATTATAGATTAGGGAGGTACAAGTATGAGCGATTTTAAATCTGAAGTTTTGGCAATATCCTTTCTTTCTCCCGATACGTGTACTTTTTATATCAACAAAAACGGTTTTATCGCTTTGAAAACAGCGGACAAGGATTACAAGCGTGTTCGCCTTGTAAGGACTTTGCCGTTGCGCAAACCTTTTGAATATATAAGCGTTACCGATATGGATAAAAAGGAAATAGGAATAATTCGGGATATCCGAGATTTTCCTGATGATGAAAAAGAAATGATGGAAAAGGACCTTGACGATAGATATTATTGTCCTGAGATAACCGAGATACTGTCAATAAAAGAGAAAATGGGATTTTTTTATTTTGATGTTTCTATCAAAGGTTATAAAAAAACATTTGCAGTTAAGGATATCAGCCGAAATATAAAGCGACTTGATTCGAATGCGGTTATGTTTACGGATGCTGACGGAAATAGATTTGTTATTCCTGATTTAAATGCTGTAAAAAGCAATAGCCGTCGTCAGATAGAACCTTATCTTTATTAAGTTTTATAACTATCTTTTAAGGGGGTGGTTGAATTGACTGAAGTTTTATATGATTTAAACTGTAAAGGACAACTTTGCGAAGGTGTCCTCAGGCTTGAAAATAATAGAATAATAGCTTTTGAGGGTGAAAAAGAAGTTTTTTCAACTTCACTTGACGGTTTTGGTTCACTTGTTCAGATAACTGATATTGGGTGCGGAAGTCTTGAGCTTTCACCGTTTGCAGACGGTGAAAACAAAACGTATGACGGTTCAGAAAACATAAAAGTATGCCGATTTTCAATGAGCCTTGTTGAAGATATAGGTGAATTTTGCAAAGTAGTCAATCATTATATACAGACTGGCGAAATAAGCGAAGTGAAAAGTGATGATTTTCACAGATGCCCTGTTTGTGGCCGCCATTACCCAAAAGGTATGGGAGTTTGCCTGTTTTGTGTTGACAAAAGTTATATCTGGAAACGTACTTTCAGTTTGATGAAACCCTTTTTACCGCTTTTGTTAATCTCCAGCCTATTTCTGACAGTTGCTAATTTGATGTCAGCAACACAACCCGTGCTTGAGGGAATGTTGCTTGATAAATTTCTTATGCCGTTTGAAAACGGAGCGGCTGTTTCTTCTGCAGCCAAAGGTGTTTTGCTTATTGGTATAGCTATCGCATCAACATACCTTTTTGAAAACTTATTTCACATTTTCAGTTCACGCTTGGCAAATAAGATAGGTTTGTTGTTTTCAAAACAGATGCGTGCAATGGTTTACGATAAGGTTCAGAGGATGTCCATATCGTCCATGTCTAAAAAAACTGCAGGGGATTTGATAAACAGAGTTACCAAAGATACCAATACTATACAGAACTTCTTGGTTGACAGAGGCCGATATGCATTAGAACAAGTAATATTGTTCATTGTGATAGCTGTTATAATGCTCCGAACCAGCCCATTACTCACGCTCTTAGTGTTTTTGCCTGTGCCTATAATTGTTGTGGTAATGAACCGAATGAGAAGGTACATTCATTTTAAGTATGAACGGCAGTGGAGGTATAATTCTCGTGCCACATCGATACTCCACGACATTATAAAGGGAATACGTGTTGTAAAAACGTTTGGCAATGAAGAGCGTGAAATATCTAAATTTTCATCTGTAAGCAAAGATTTGGCAGATATTTCCGTAGAAAACGAACATTTTTGGGCGTTAACTTTTCCTGTTATAGGTTTCTTTATGGGTATTGGTGAGTTTTTTGTTCTTTTCTTTGGCGGCAGAATGGTCATTGAGGGAACCCTTTCAGCAGGTGAACTTTTGCAGTTTACTTTGTTTTTGACTTATATCTATAAGCCGTTAAATTGGTTTTCTTCATTGCCCAGGTGGATAGGGGAAGTTACAACCAGTCTTATAAAAATATATGAAATTCTTGATGAAAAGCCTCAAGTGTTTGATTTGGAGAATCCATTAAAACAACCCATAGACGGCTCAATCAAGTTTGAAAATGTCCGTTTTGGCTATAAAACCTATGAACCTGTTCTTAAAGATATTAATCTTGATATAAAACCCGGTGAGATGATAGGTCTTGTGGGACATTCCGGTGCAGGAAAGTCTACGATGATAAACCTTATTATGCGACTTTATGACACCGATGAGGGCAGTATAATAATCAGCGGAGAAAACATAAGAGACTATGACCAACAGTATCTCAGAGAGAATATAGGAGTTGTTTTCCAGGAGACTTTTCTATTTGCCGGAACTGTTTATGACAATATTGCTTATGCGAAAGCTGATGCTTCTTCTGAAGAGGTGCTTATGGCGGCAAAGGCGGCTAACGCTCACGATTTTATCATGGATCTCAAAGACGGTTATAACACACTGGTAGGTGAAAACGGCCATAATCTTTCGGGCGGAGAAAGGCAGAGGATTGCTATTGCCCGGGCAATTTTAAAGGATCCGAAAATTTTAATACTTGATGAAGCAACCAGTGCTCTTGATCCCGAAACGGAAAGTAAAATTCAGGAAGCTTTAAGCAGACTGATTCAGGGCAGAACAACTGTTGCCATAGCTCACAGGCTTTCTACATTGCGACATGCTGATAGGCTTGTTGTTCTTGAAAACGGACGGGTTGAAGAAGTCGGAAGTCATCGGGAGCTTTTAGAAAAGAAGGGTATATATTTTAATCTTGTTATGGCACAACGACAGACATCGGGGTTAAATAAAGAAGTTCGGGATGCACTGAAACAGTAAGCGATTTTAGCGGATTTGAGTACGTTTTTTGATTTTATTTCTTTGAGAACACGACAAATTATGTTTGTTGTGTTCTTTTTTTGTTAAATTATCTTGAATGTCTTTACAGCTTGATAAAAATAAAGTAAAATAGTATCGGAAAAATTATGAATAAATGGAGGTCCTTATTATGAATCTTGCGTATAAGCGCATACTTCTTAAATTGAGTGGAGAGGTGCTTGCAGGAGAAAAGGGTACGGGTATTGATTTTAATACGGTACTTAAAATCTGTTCTTCAATTAAGGATTGTGTCAATCTCGGTGTTGAGATAGGCCTTGTTGTTGGTGGCGGTAATTTCTGGCGTGGCCGTTCAAGCGGAGATATGGACAGAACCAGAGCTGACCACATGGGAATGCTTGCAACTGTTATGAATTCGCTTGCTCTTGCCGATGCTCTTGAGCAGCTCGAGGTTCCTGTAAGAGTTCAGACAGCAATCAATATGCAGCAGATAGCGGAGCCTTATATCAGAAATAAAGCAGTTCATCACCTTGCAAAAGGTAGAGTTGTTATTTTCGGTTGCGGAACAGGAAACCCGTTTTTCACCACAGACACAGCTGCGGCACTTCGTGCTCTTGAGATTGATGCAGATATTGTATTTAAAGCTACAAATGTTGACGGCGTTTATGATAAGGATCCGCACAAGTTCGAAGATGCAGTAAAATATGACACCCTTACTTTTGACGATGTTTTGAGCAACAACTTGAAAGTTATGGATGCAACAGCGGCATCTCTTTGCAGAGATAACGGTATTCCGATTCTTGTTTTCAATCTCGAACAACCTGAAAATATTGTTAAGGCTGTTAAGGGTGAAAATGTTGGTACAGTTGTAAAATAATCGGTTTTGAAAGATTAAATCCGATGAAAATACAGATAAAACAGAAAGGATTATTTCTATGGATACAGTATTTCAGACAGCACGTGACAAAATGGGCAAAAGTATAAATTCTCTCAAGGGAGAATACGCTTCAATAAGAGCAAACAGAGCCAATGCAGCGGTGCTTGATAAGATTACGGTTGACTATTACGGAACACCTACTCCCATTCAGCAGCTTGCGGCTATTTCAGTTGCAGAGGCTAGAATTCTTTGCATTCAACCTTGGGATGCTTCAACTCTTCATCCTATTGAGAAGGCTATTCAAACTTCTGATCTGGGTATAAATCCGCAGAACGACGGAAGAATTATCCGTCTTGTTTTCCCGCCTCTCACAGAGGATAAGCGTCGTGAAATTGTTAAGGATGTAAAGCGCTTTGCAGAAGATTGTAAAGTAGCGATTCGTTCTATCAGAAGAGACGCTATAGATAAGCTTAAGAAGATGCAGAAAGCCAGTGAGATAACAGAGGATGACCTTAAGCAAGGCGAAAAAGAACTTCAGGATATTACTGACAAGTTTGTCAAAGAAGTTGATGCCGTTGCTTCCGAAAAAGAAAAAGAGGTTATGGAAATATAAAAAGACTTTAATCAACAGTAAAAAAGCGATGAATACTTAGCTATTCTCGCTTTTTAGCTGTGTTTTAGGTTAATTTTATTCCTTTTTGAAAGGGGCTTGTCGAATGTCTCAGACACCTGAAAAAGAGTGCTTGCCGAAACATGTAGCTATAATTATGGATGGAAACGGACGTTGGGCAAAACAGCGTGGATTACCACGTTCTCAAGGGCATAAGCAAGGAGCTAAAGTCTTTAAACGCATATGTGAATATGCGGCAGACAGAGGAATAAAATATTTAACCTTTTATGCTTTTTCCACCGAGAACTGGCGTAGACCTGCTGAAGAAATCAGAGGCATTATGAACTTGTTCAGAGACTATCTTCATGAGGCCGAAGAGCGAAAAGAAGAAAATGAAGAAAAGGGCATGCGACTTCGCTATATTGGAGACCGTGAAGGTCTGCCGGAAGATATTGTTTATCTTGTTGATCAGCTTGAAAAACAGTCCTCAGATAAAGTAAAGACCACTATTAATCTTGCTGTAAACTACGGCGGAAGGCATGAGCTTCTCAAAGCATGCAAAACCCTTGCTCAAGAATGTATAGACGGAGTAAGAACACCTGAAAGCATTACAGAAGATGATATATCTTCAAATTTGTATACAGCAGGGCAACCAGATCCGGATCTTATAATTCGTCCCAGCGGTGAATTCAGACTTTCTAATTTTCTTATATGGCAAGCGGCTTATTCTGAGTTTTTATACTCTGATATTTTGTGGCCCGACTATACAGAAAAGGATTTTGACGCAGCTTTAGAGGAGTATGCGCGTCGCAACAGACGTTTTGGTGGAGTTTAAAATATTTTAATTGCGAGATGAAAGATATGAAACAGCGAGTTATAACGGGAGTGCTAGCGGCAATCTTCGGATTGTCTGCAATCGGATTTATGTTTACCCCTGTACTTGGCATTATTATGGCCATTGTTTCGGGCATGGCGGCTTTTGAGATTCAGCACGTTTCTAAAATTCAAAATAAAATACTGATGTATTTCAATGTACTTGTTGCTGTTGCGATTATACCTGTTTTGGAATACGGTTTATTGGATAAAATTCCTGTTCCGAAACATGTTGTAGCAATAGCATACGTTATCGCTATGTTATTTTTAATGCTTTTAAATTATCACAAAACAAAATTTGAAGATGTTGTTATGTCTATTTTTGCAGGCGTTGTAGTTCCGTATTCTATTGGTACAGCAATACTTTTAAGGGACCTCTGTCTTAGCCGTCGGGATCTTTTTCAACAATCCCACGTATTCTTTATTATTTTCTTCGCACTGCTTTGTGCATGGCTTAATGATACGTTTGCTTATTTTGTTGGAAGAAAATTCGGAAAACATAAACTTTCGCCTAATATTAGTCCGAAGAAAACGGTTGAGGGTGCTGTTGGCGGAGTTGTTATAACGATGCTGTTCAATGTTGTAATATTCTTAATTTTTGATTATTTCTTCTTTAAAAATGACACACTTAAAGTGTGGATGATTATCCCGACTTCACTCTTCCTTTCTTCTATAAGCATTGCTGGAGATCTTTCAGCATCAGTTATTAAGCGTAATTTCGGTGCTAAAGATTTTGGAACCATTTTCCCCGGTCACGGAGGAATAATGGACAGATTTGACAGTTATTGCTTTGTTATGCCAACCCTTTACGCAATAGTGTCTATTATACTTAATTCCGGAGTGTAACATATGAAAAGCATAAGCATTCTTGGTTCAACAGGTTCAATTGGCACGCAGGCTTTAGACGTTGCCCGCCTTAGAGGCTTTAAGGTGGAGGCCCTTACATCTAATTCGAATATCGATTTGTTGGAACAACAAATCAGAGAGTTTATGCCAAAGGTTGCCGCAGTTGCCAATGAGTCAGCGGCAAAGGAGCTTAAGATAAAGGTTGCCGATACGGATACAGTTGTACTTGGCGGTGAAGCAGCTATCTGTGAAGTAGCCCATATCAAAGTAGATAAAGTTCTTAATAGCCTTGTAGGCATAGCCGGATTAAAGCCTACACTTTCTGCTATTGATGCAGGAAATAATATCGCCCTTGCTAACAAGGAAACTCTGGTTGCAGGCGGTGAGCTTGTAAAGAAGAATGCAAAAGAAAAAGGGATTACTATTTATCCCGTTGATAGTGAGCATTCAGCTATTTTTCAATCGATTCAAGGCTGTCCGGGCAAAGATAGTATTAAACGACTTATTTTAACAGCATCCGGAGGCCCATTTTTCAAAAAAACTCGTGATGAATTAAAGAATGTAACAGTAGAACAAGCACTCAAGCATCCCAATTGGAGCATGGGTGCAAAAATTACTATTGATTCTGCTACCATGATGAACAAGGGCCTTGAGCTTATTGAGGCTGTTTGGCTTTTTGATATGCCGGCGGATAAAATTGATATACTTGTGCACCGCCAGAGTATAGTTCACTCCATGGTTGAATTTGTTGACAATTCTGTTATTGCACAACTTGGAGTTCCCGATATGAGAGTTCCGATTCAATATGCAATAACATATCCTGATAGATATGAGAGCCCTGCAGCTCAATTAAATCTTGAAGATTGGCAAAATTTAACATTTGAAAAACCTGATTATGATACTTTTTCCTGCATAAATTTGTGTAGGGAGGCAATAACCAAAGGCGGTATATATCCTGCAGTTGCAAATGCCGCTAACGAGGCTGCAAACGAACTTTTCAGACAAGGAAAAATCAAGTTCTTGGATATTGCGGACATGGTTTCGTTTGCTCTTGAAAATACAGATTTTTCAGAGTGCGACAGTTTGGATAAAATCCTTTTTGCAGACAGCGAAGCAAGAAAAATGGTCTATTCTAAATTACGTTAAGTAATGAAAGGATTATTTTATTTATGAATTTAAATTTAGCAATAACAATTTCTTCTGTCTGGGGGAAACTATGGCCGTTTATAATAGCCATAGTTTTCTTCGGCTTTGTTATTATGTTTCACGAGTTTGGCCATTTCGTATTTGCTAAACTGTTTAAAGTTAAAGTAAATGAGTTTTCTTTGGGTATGGGTCCGACTCTTATAAAAAAGAAAAAAGACGAAACAACCTATTCTGTCAGACTTTTGCCTATAGGCGGATTTGTCAGCATGGAGGGCGAAGACGAAGAAAGTACTGATGAGAGAGCATTTAATAACAAGCCTGTTTGGCAAAGAATTATAATTGTTGCGGCCGGTGGAGTTATTAATCTTATAATGGGTGTAATCATTGTTGCTGTTATGCTCTGCCAAACAGATTTGATAGGCACCACACAGATTCGCTCATTCTATGATAATGCAATGAGTGCTCAAAGCGGTCTTGAGGCCGGTGATGAGATTGTAGAAATAAATGGAAAACACGTTTTTTCACAATATGATATCTCATTTTTAATGATGAGAGATGACGATGGAATTATGGATTTCGTCGTGGAAAGAGACGACAAGAAAGTTGCCGTCGATAATGTTAAATTCAGAACCAGCCCTATAGAGGGGCAGGAGCATCTTATAAAAATTGAATACGATTTTATTATTGTAGGTGTAAAACCTGATTTGAAATCTGTAGCAAAGTATGCTGTTTTAGAAAGTGTTTCTATAGGGCGGATGGTTTGGGTAAGCCTTTTTGATTTGGTGACAGGAAAGTATGGTCTGAGTGAACTTTCGGGTCCCATCGGTGTTGTGACTTATGTTGCGGATGCGGCTGAACAATCTTCGACACAAATGGATTGGACACCGCTTTTAAATATCATGGCACTTATAGCTATAAATATAGGATTGTTTAATCTTCTACCGATTCCTGCTTTGGATGGCGGACGGATGCTGTTTTTATTGGTTGAATTGGTTATTCGCAGGCCCGTTCCTCAAAAGTTTGAGAAATGGGTACACGTAGTCGGTCTTGTATTATTGTTTGGCTTTATGATTTTGATTTCATTTAAGGATATTATAAGTTTGATAAGAGGTTAGCAAGATGTCTTTTGAACGCAGAAAAAGTAAAAAAATAAAAATAGGATCTGTCAGAATAGGTGGAGATGCACCTATTGCTATACAGTCAATGCTTAACACATCTGCTCATGATATAGAGGGTAGTGTTAAGCAAGCTAAAGAGCTTGAAGAAGTGGGCTGCAAAATCATACGTGCTGCTATCCCTGACATGGAGGCTATTAAACTTATACCGGCTTTAAAAGAGGCTGTGTCTGTACCCATTGTTGCAGATATACACTTTGATTATCGACTTGCCCTTGAAAGTGTTTCTGCCGGAATAGATAAGATTAGAATTAACCCGGGCAATATCGGCTCCAAGGATAGAGTGAAAGCTGTTGCAGATGCATGTGCACGTAATAATGTTCCGATACGTGTTGGTGTAAACAGCGGCTCTGTTGAACGTGAAATTCTTGCAAAATATGGCTCTGTGACTGCTCAGGCACTTGTAGAAAGTGCAATGAATCATGTTCGGATGCTTGAAGATTGCGATTTTAATAATATAGTTGTATCTTTAAAATCATCTGACGTTGCAATGACTGTTGAAGCATATGAGTTAATTGCTCAGATGTGCGAATATCCGTTACACGTTGGTATAACAGAAGCAGGTACATGGAAAATGAGCCTTGTTAAATCAAGTGCAGGAATAGGTTCTCTGCTTCTCCACGGAATAGGTGATACTATTCGTGTTTCAATGACGGATAATCCTGTAAAGGAGATTTTTGCAGGTTACGATATACTTAAAGCAACCGGATTAAAAACGGATTGTCCTGAAATTGTATCGTGTCCGACCTGCGGCAGAACAAAGATAGATTTAATCTCTCTGGCAAACTCTGTAGAACAGCGGCTCGCAAATTGCAACAAACCTATTAAGGTTGCCGTCATGGGTTGTGCAGTGAACGGACCCGGAGAGGCAAAAGAGGCAGATATAGGTATTGCAGGTGGCGACGGATGTGCGCTTTTATTTAAAAAGGGGCAGGTAATAAAAAAGGTGCCGGAAAGTGATGTACTTGACTGTCTCATGGAAGAAATTGAAAGAATGTAAACGAGGTCTTTTAGATGTCAGGCAAAAAACTTGTTGATTTTATAAAAGAATATATAGATGACAGGCAATTGCTTTATGCGGTTGCTGATGTTTTACTTGACGATATAAAATTGGATTGCGAACACAGAGAGCTCTTTCTTTTGTGCTCTGCTTCAAAAGATTGTGACAGGCTTGTTTTAAAGAACATTGAAGGTATATTGGTAAACAAGCTTCAACTTAATGCAGCTTTAATTGAATGTAAAACTACACAGACTCAGGAACAAGACAATGATATAACACCGCAGAAGCTTTTAAAGCTTCTTGTGGATTTGCGTAAAGAAATACCTGCGGCAAATGGATTTTTAGATGATGCTGATTGCAGTATTGTAGACAATTCTGTTCGTGTAAAAGTAAAAAGCGGTGCAGATATTGTCAAAAATTTAGGAGCAGCAAAGATTTTTTCTGAAATGATTTTGAATCGTTTCGGTGTAGATTTAGCGGTCGATTTTTTTGATTCCGGAGTTTCTCAACAGGGGGAAGAAGTTCAAAAATATCAAAGTGAACTTGATAAAACTTTATTAAGCTCATATGTTGATATGTCTTCAAAGGAGAAAAAGCTTGAGGATTTAACAAAAACATACGAAGAATTTCCGTTTTCTACCCAATATGCGTCACCGATTTACGGCTCGGTTATAAAAACAAAGCCGATTTCCTTGAGCGAAGTTGCTTCTGATTCAGGCACTGTTGTTGTATGGGGAACAGTTTTTTCTCTTGAAGTGCGTGAAACCAGAGACGGTAAAAGAAAAATAATTAAGTTTTGTATAACAGATAAAACAAGTTCTTATTCAGTTAAGGTGTTTGAGGTGAATGAGAATTGCGAGTCTCTTTTGAAAAGTCTGAAAAACGGTATTGCGGTTATGGTAAGAGGTGTTGTTGACTATGACCCATATATGAAATGCGAATGTATTAACGCCAGAGCAATAAATGTTATAGATTTAATATCTAAAAAAGATACCGCTGAAAAAAAACGTGTAGAGTTGCATTTACATACTAATATGTCTGCAATGGATGGTATAACAAGTGCATCTAAACTTGTTGAAAGGGCTATTTCATGGGGACACAAAGCAATTGCCATCACCGATCACGGCGTTGTACAAGCTTTTCCTGAAGCCGCTGCTGCAGCTAAAGGGAAAATTAAAGTGCTCTACGGCATGGAGGGCTATTACTTTGATGATAGAATAGCAGAAGTTGTAGAAGCTAAAAAGCGTAGATATAACCACATAATATTTATAGCTAAAAACTATGTCGGTCTTAAGAACTTATATAAGATTATAACAAAATCAAACTTAGAACATTTTAACAGACGTCCCGGTGCCCCCAGAACTGTTATTGAGGAGTTCAGAGAAGGGATTATAATCGGTAGTGCCTGTGAACAGGGAGAAGTCTACAGAGCTATATTAGATGGAAAAACTGACGAAGAAATACTTGAAATTGCATCTTTTTACGATTATCTTGAAATTCAGCCTAACGGCAACAATGCATTTCTTATAAGAGAAGGCAAAGTAAAAGATGTGGCCGAGCTTGAGGCAATCAATAAAAAAATAATAGCGGTTGCAGACAGGCTTGAAAAACCGGTTGTTGCCACGTGTGACGTTCATTTTATGGATAGCACAGACAGTGTTTTCAGAGAAATTATTATGACCGGACAAGGTTTTGCTGATGCCTCAATGCAGGCCCCTCTGTATTTCAGAACTACTCAAGAGATGTTGGATGAATTTGCATATCTTGGCGAAGAAACCGCATATGAGGTTGTTGTAGAAAACACGAATAAAATTGCCGATATGTGCGAAGAGATTCAGCCCATTCCTGATGGCACCTATCCGCCTATTATACCCGGTTCTGATGAAGAGTTAAGGGAGATTTGTTATCGTCGCACAAAAAATATTTATGGCGATCCTTTGCCGGAATATGTCGAAGAGCGACTTGAAAAAGAACTTTCGTCTATAATTTCAAACGGTTATGCAGTTCTTTACATAATAGCCCAAAGATTGGTTAAGTTTTCGGAAGATCACGGATATTATGTTGGTTCACGAGGTTCTGTCGGCTCATCGTTTGTTGCTTTTGCGGCAGGTATATCTGAAGTTAATCCTTTGTTGCCACACTATCTTTGTAAAAACTGTAAAAAGAGCACTTTCTTTATGGATGGTACTGTAGGTTCAGGTTTTGACTTGCCACCTAAAACTTGTGAGATATGCGGTGAGCCGCTTGTAAGAGACGGCCACGATATTCCGTTTGAGACTTTCCTTGGCTTTTACGGAGATAAACAGCCGGATATTGACCTTAACTTCTCCGGTGACTTCCAATCAAAGGCTCATAAATATACTGAGGAAATTTTTGGAGAAAAGAACGTATTTAAAGCCGGTACAATAGGCACTCTTGCTGATAAAACCGCATACGGTTTTGTGAAAAAATGGCTTGATGAAAAGGGCATGACTGTTCAGCGTGCAGAGGAAGACAGATTGGTTCAGGGATGTGTTGGAATCAAGCGCACTACAGGACAGCATCCAGGAGGAATGGTTGTTGTTCCTGATTATAAGGAAGCGGAAGATTTTACCCCCATACAACACCCTGCAGAAGATGCAGGAAAAGGTTTGAGAACAACACACTTTGATTTCCATGCTCTGCATGATACCATACTCAAATTGGATATTCTCGGCCATGATGTTCCCACATTCTATAAGCATCTCGAAAACTTGACAGGCACTTCCGTAATGGATGCGGATGTGTGCGATAAAAAGTTATATGATTTGCTGTTAACTCCAGAGCCAATGGGAGTTACATCGGAGGATATTGACTGCAATACAGGAACTTTGTCAATTCCCGAAATGGGAACTGCTTTTGTACGCCAGATGCTGTTGGATGCAAAGCCTAAGAACTTTTCAGACTTGCTTCAGATTTCGGGATTGTCTCACGGAACAGATGTCTGGCTCGGTAATGCTAAAGATTTGATTGAAAGCGGTACGTGTACCATTTCAAATGTTATAGGAACAAGAGACAGCATAATGACTTATCTCATTCATAAGGGCCTTGAGCCCGGAATGGCGTTTAAGATAATGGAAATAACCCGTAAGGGTAAGGCAAGCAAACTATTAACAGATGAGCATAAGACTGCTATGCGTGAACATGATGTTCCGGAATGGTATATCGAAAGCTGTTTGAAAATAAAGTATATGTTCCCTAAAGCTCATGCAGCTGCCTATGTTATTGCGGCGCTTCGTCTTGCTTGGTATAAGCTGTATTATCCTATCGAATATTATGCTACATACATGACTGTTCGGGGCGAGGATCTTGATACTGTCACTATAATGTCCGGTCATGAGGCAGTTAAGGATAAAATGAAATATCTTAAAGCCAAGATTGCTATAAAAGAGGCTACTGCCAAGGAAGAAAACACCTTTACCTCTCTGCAGGTTGTTAATGAAATGTTGGCACGAGGTGTAGAATTTTTACCGATTGATATTTACAAATCACACGCACACATATATCAGATTGAAGACGGCAAAATACGCCTTCCGTTTTCTTCGCTTGCAGGATGTGGCGGTGTTGCGGCGGAACAGTTAGCGGCTGCAAGAGATGACGGTGAGGGTAAATATTTGTCTGTTGAAGATGTTCGTCGCAGAGCCAGCGTTTCAAAGACTGTTATTGAAGCATTGGTAGAAGCCGGTGCACTTGACGATATTCCTAAAACAACACAGATAAGCCTTTTTGATTTTTAGATGTATCGCCATATTTGTATATACTATATTGACAATAAAGCTTTAGCGTGATAGTATATTACCACGCTAAAGCAAAGGAGCACATTTATAACAATGAACAAGTACGCAAAACTTACTCCCGAAGGAACCGGAGACCTTCTTTTTGAAGAGTGTGAAGCACGCCGTAGTGTGGAGCGCTCCCTTTCGGTTTTGTTTAAACAGAGGGGATATAAGAAAGTAATCACACCTACAATAGAGTTTTTTGATGTTTTCAACAGACCTTCAGCAGGATTTTCTCCCGAGGACCTATATTCAATGACTGATTCTTTTGGTAGGCTGTTGGTATTAAGAGCAGACAGCACTATGCCTATTGCTCGTATTGCAGCAACTCGATTGAGAAATGAAAGTATACCCATAAGACTGTACTATAATCAGAATGTATTTCGCAGACAGCAGCGTTTTTCCGGTCTTAATGATGAAAGCACTCAAAGCGGAATAGAACTTATTGGTGTAAAAGGATTCAGGGCAGACGTGGAAGTTCTTACAACTGCAGCCGATGCACTGTCGGCATGTGGCGTTTCTGATTACAGAATTGAAATAGGACATGCAGACTTTTTTAAAGCTTTAGCATCGGAGTTGAATGCAAGTCCGGAAACAATTTCTTTGCTGTGTGAATATATTGAGGCTAAAAATTACGGAGAAGTAAATGATTTACTTGAAAATTTTGGAGAAAACAATGCCGCAAAAGCAATAAGACAGTTGCCGCATTTGTTTGGTGGGGTAGAGGTTATATCAAAAGCTCGTGAACTTTGTTCAAGTGCCGGAGCCGTTTCAGCTCTTGATTATCTTGAAAAACTTCTTGAAGAGGTTAAAAATATTGTTCCTGAGGATAAAATTAACATTGATCTTGGATTGGTACATAGAAGCAATTATTACACAGGTGTAGTCTTCAGGGGCTATATTCAAGGTTCAGGTCTTACGGTTTTAAGCGGCGGCAGATATGATGGCTTGGTTGCAGAATTTGGTAAATCATTGCCCTCTATCGGTTTTGGTGTTGATGTTGATGCTCTTGCATATGCTTTGCTTTCTTCCGGCAGTGTACCGAAGACAAAGTCGGTAGATGTTCTGGTATATGCAGAAAACGGGTGTGAAACAAAAGCAATGCTTAAGATTCGTGAGTTGAATGCACAAGGCCTTTCTTGTGAAAACTGTGTTTTTGAAACGGAACACGAGGCTTCAGAATATGCTAAACAAAAAGGAATCAAAAAAATAGAGATAATAAAGTAGCATAAAGGGGGATTTTTTGTGAGACCAATTAGGATTGCGTTGACAAAAGGAAGGCTTGAAAAAAAAGCAATTTCTCTTTTTGAAACCATGGGACTTGATTGCTCTGAGCTTATCGCAAAGGGGCGAAGATTGGTTTTGCCGGTTGGTGACTTTGAGGTTGTTCTTGCAAAAGCAGCTGACGTCATAACTTACGTCAGACACGGTGTTTGTGACATCGGAATTGTAGGAAAAGACACCATAGCTGAAAGTGGTGACGGTGTGTATGAGGTTATGGATCTTGGTTTTGGAAAATGCCGTTTTGCACTCGCTACACTTAATTCCACCAATTTTTATGAAGGCCATTCAAAAAAAGTAATAGCCACCAAATATCCCAATGTTGCTAAGAAATTTTTTGATTCCAAAGGCATAGATGTTCGTATAATAAAAATTGAAGGCTCAGTTGAACTTGCTCCCATATTGGGACTGGCTGACGGGATTGTTGACATTGTTGAAACAGGAACTACTTTGCGTGAAAACGGATTATCTGTTTCAGAAGAGATAATGCCTGTTTCTGCCAGGATAATTGTCAACATGGCTAGTATGAAGCTACAAAAGGATTTTATAGAAGATTTTCTTCATGACGCTGAGGTTGCAAAAGCGTTGATGGATTAAGAGAAAAGGGTGATTAAGATGTTGGAAATAACAAAAGCAGATGGCTTTGCTGAGAGAATGTTGATTAATCAAATAAAGTCACGTAGCGGAGAAACAGACCGAAAGGTTTCTGCAGCTGTAAGTGAGATTATTTATGCTGTTCGTATGGGCGGCGATGAAGCTGTATGTGAATATACCGAAAAATTTGACGGTGTTGTACCCGAAAATATTGAAATAGGCAGGGCTGAAATGGAAGCTGCGTTGAGAAGCAGTTCTTCTGAATTTGTTTATGCGTTACATAAAGCTGCTGAAAACATCAGAGATTTTCATGAGCGTCAAAAACAACAAAGTTGGTTTAATACTTTTGAAAACGGCACTATGCTCGGTCAACGTATACGAGGCCTTGAACGTGTTGGCGTTTATGTGCCCGGAGGTACAGCTGCATATCCGTCATCGGTGCTAATGAATGTTATTCCTGCCAAAATTGCAGGCGTAAAAGAGATCGTTATGGTTACGCCTCCGGGGAAAGATGGAAAACCCAATCAGGACATACTTGCGGCTGCGGCTGTTGCAGGCGTTGAAAGAGTTTTTCTTGTAGGTGGCGCGCAGGCTGTTGCAGCACTTGCTTACGGTACAGAAACCATACCGAGAGTTGATAAGATTGTAGGTCCCGGAAACATATATGTAGCAACTGCTAAAAAGTTGCTTTTTGGTGTTGTTGATATAGATATGGTAGCAGGCCCCAGCGAAATTCTTATTGTTGCTGACGAAACCGCTGAACCCAAATTCCTTGCGGCAGACCTCATGTCACAGGCAGAGCATGATGTTCTTGCAAGCGCCATTTTGCTTACAACCTCTCAAAGAATAGCCGAAGAAACTGTTGAAGAGTTGGAACGGCAGGCACAAATGCTTAATCGTTGCGACATAATCGAGAAGTCGCTTGCGGATTACGGCGCTGTTATTGTTTGCGACAACCTTTCGCAAGCAATAGATTTTGCTAATGAACTTGCACCTGAACATCTGGAGCTTTGTGTTAAAAATCCGCTTGAATATATAGGACGTGTAGACAATGCAGGTTCTGTTTTTCTTGGTAATTACTCTCCCGAAAGTGTGGGAGATTATTATGCAGGTCCCAACCATGTTTTGCCCACGGGTGGAACGGCCAGATTTTTCTCACCTTTGTCTGTTGACAGTTTTATCAAAAAGTCAAGCTTTATATATTACACGTCTTCCGCACTGGAAAACGCTAAGGATAACATTATAGCGCTTGCAAATGCCGAAGGGCTTACTGCTCACGCAAACGCTGTGAAAGTCAGATTTGAATGATTTTATAAGGGGAAAAAGATTATGCCTTATGAGCTCAATGATAAAATTAAAAATCTTACACCATATGATCCAATAGAAGGAAACTACCGCGTAAGACTTGATGCCAATGAAGCTTTTTCTGCACCTAATGCGGAAATGATGAAAAAGATACAGGATGCTGTTAGCGAAGTTGCTTTCAATCGCTATCCTGATCCTACTGCATCAAAGCTTTGTGAACTTTTTGCTGAATATTACGGTATAGACAAAGAAACTGTAACAGCGGGAAACGGATCAGATGAACTTATAAGCATAATTGTTGGTTCCTTTTTACAAAAAGGCGACAAAGCCGTTACGTTAACACCCGACTTTTCTATGTACGGATTCTACATGGGCATTTATGAGTGTGAAAACATTGTAGTAGAAAAAGAAAACTATAGAATAGATGTTGACAAGGTCATAAATACGGTTAAAGAGACCGAGGCCTCTATGCTGATTTTTTCAAACCCTTGCAATCCTACTTCTATATTGTTGGATGAGAAGGATGTTCGTAAAATAATAGAAAGCGTTGATGCTCTGGTTGTACTTGACGAAGCCTATATGGACTTTGCTTCAGGATCACTTATAAACAGTGTTAACGAGTATGACAATCTTATAGTTTTAAGAACGTGTTCTAAAGCCGTTGGAATGGCTTCGATTCGTTTGGGATTTGCTGTTGCAAACAAACAAATAACGAAGGCTATAAAAAGCGTGAAATCTCCTTATAATGTAAATTCTGTTACGCAGGTTATAGGAGAAAAGATATTTTCTGATCCATCCTATGTCACCTCATGTATAAGCCGTATTTGTACATCCAGAGATCTTTTGTTAGAAGAACTTAAAAAAGTAGAAAAAAAATATCCTGACAAGTTTACTATAATTGCAAGTCAAGCAAATTTCGTGTATAATAAATCAAGTTATTCAAAAGAGATCTTTGATTTCTTAAAGAGTAAGGGTATAATAGTGCGTTGCTTTGGTGACCATTTACGTATAAGTGCAGGTAGAAACCACGAAGATATTGAAGTAGCCGCACTTATTGACGAATTTCTTGGAGGTGTCTAAAAATGAGATACGCAGAAGTTTCAAGAAAAACCAATGAAACAGATATTTCTTTAAAACTATGTGTTGACGGAGGGGATGTATCTGTCAGTACAGGAATAGGTTTCTTTGACCATATGTTAACCGCTTTTGCTGTACATGCCGGTTTTGGGCTTGAATTAACCGCTAAAGGTGATACTTGGGTTGATGCACATCATACTGTTGAAGACACCGGAATTGTTTTAGGAAAAGCCTTTTCTCAGTGTGTAGATAAAAATGAGATTGCACGTTACGGGACCTTTTATATCCCGATGGACGAGTCTCTTGCTTTTGCATCGGTAGATGTAAGCGGAAGACCGTTTCTTGTTTACAATGCAGATTTTTACGGAAAGGGAACCGGAGATTTTGAAGTTTGCCTTTGTGAGGAATTTTTCAGAGCATTTGCGTTTAATGCAGGAATAACCTTGCATCTCCAAGTGCTTTACGGAAGCAATGACCACCACAAAGCAGAAGCACTTTTCAAAGCAACTGCTCACGCTCTTAAAGAGGCTGTAAAAATCAACGATTCGGGAGTGTTGTCAACAAAAGGCTCTCTCGATTAATAGTAATTATTTTTTTAGAGGATTTGTTATGATAATTTTACCGGCTATAGATATAAAAGAGTCGCAGTGTGTAAGACTGTTTAAAGGCGATATGTCAACTGCCCAGAAAGTAGCGGAAGACCCGCTCTCTACTGCGCAAGCATTTAAAAGCTGTTCTGCAGAATGGATTCATATGGTCGATCTTGATGGTGCTTTTGCAGGACAAAGAAAAAATGCAGATATTTTTCTTGAGGTTGCCGCTAAAAGTGGGTTGAAAGTTGAGCTTGGTGGAGGAATTCGTACAATTAAAGATATCGAGTTCTATATTGAGCAAGGAATAAGCAGAGTTGTGCTTGGTTCTGCAGCTGTTAAAAATCCCGCTTTAGTCGAAGAGGCAGCTAAACTGTTCCCGGGGCAGATAGCGGTAGGGATTGATGCCGTCAACGGCAAAGTTGCAACCGAGGGTTGGGTCGATATAAGCGAGATAGATTATATCGAGTTAGCTAAACGTGTAGAGCAGGTTGGCATAGAATATATTATCTTTACTGATATAAGCCGAGATGGTATGATGTGTGGAGCTAATATTGAACAGTTAAAGCTGCTTAACGACGCTGTTTCATGTAACATAATAGCCAGCGGCGGTATAACGGATATCAATGATATAAAAAGCATTAAAGCAGCTGGAATTTACGGTGCAATATGCGGACGTTCTATTTATGCCGGCACTCTTGATCTCAGAGAAGCGATAAAACTTGCTTTAGAATAAAAATAATGGTGATAAAATATATGGATTTAGAAAAACTGTTTGAAAAAAGTGAACTTGTTCCAACAATAGTGCAAGACGTCAACGACGGGACTGTTTTGATGCTTGCTTATATGAATCGGGAATCACTCAATAAAACTTTAGAGACAGGATATACTTGGTTCTTTAGCCGTTCCAGACAAAAGCTATGGAATAAAGGCGAAACATCGGGTAATCTTCAGCGTGTTGTTGATATATATGCAGATTGCGATTTAGATACTTTGCTTGTAAAGGTAGTGCCGAAAGGACCTTCTTGTCATACAGGTAGCCGCTCCTGCTTTTTTAATGAAGTTTACCTAGCAGATAATACGGAGGAATAATACAATGAAAGACGAATTTGAAAGCTTATATCAGACTATAATAGACAGACGGGAAAATCCTCAGGAAGGTTCATACACTTGCTATCTTTTTGAAAAAGGCCTTGATAAAATCTTAAAAAAATGCGGTGAAGAGTGTGCTGAAACAATTATAGCCGCTAAAAATATGGATAACGAAGAAACCATACTTGAAATCAGTGATTTGATTTTCCACCTCACTGTTTTGATGGCTCAGCAAGGCATAACGCCTGAAGATATAACAAATGAGCTTGCTAAGCGCAGTCAGAAAACAGGGAATCTGAAACAAATGAGAGTAACTGATAAAAATACATAATTTTATTTTGGTATTAAAATGACGTTTAAATAGCTTGACGTTGTTTTCATATAAAAATCTTGCCATTTATGGCGCGAAGGGAGAAAAACGATGGAAATATTATATGCAATCTTAATAGTGCTTGCAGTTTTCATTGTGATAACTTTGGTAAGGGCTATTTTCTATGTGCCCAAAACAAAAAAATACGAACCTCTTGAATCGGAAAATGTTGATGTTGAGCGTGTTGCTAAACATCTCAGTGAAGCAATACAGATTCCAACTGTATCGTATCCTGATCACGACCTTGTTGACTGGTCACAATTCAAGAAGTTCCATAAGTTTCTTGAAGAAGCATATCCGTTAATACATAAAACTCTTACACGTGAAAATATTTCTAAAGCAAGCTTGCTTTATCGCTGGGAAGGTAAGAATCCTAACCTTGATCCCATTGCTTTGCTTTCTCACCAGGATGTTGTTCCTATTTCAGAAGGCACTTTGGAGAATTGGAAATATCCTCCTTTTAGTGGCGAAAATGACGGCGAGTTTATCTGGGGCCGTGGAGCTATGGATATGAAAAATCATCTCATTTGCGTCATGGAAGCTGTTGAAGCTCTTCTTGAAGAGGGATATGTTCCAGAGAGAGATGTATACCTTTGCTTTGGTCATGATGAGGAAGTCGTGGCATCATCAAATTCCGGTGCTAAAGCTATGATGACTACACTCAAAGAAAGAGGAATTCATCTTGACAGTGTTCTTGATGAGGGTGGAGCTATACTTCCTGTAAACGTTAAGAAAATTTTACATGCGAACCTTGCCGGTGTAGGTATTGCTGAAAAGGGATATGCTGATTTTGAGATTAGTGTTAAGGCTAAGGGTGGTCACTCATCCCAGCCTCCTAAGCACACCGCGCTTGGACAGCTTGCTGATGTTATTAAAGACCTTGAAAACCATCAGTTCAAGGCAAAACTTATGCCGTTTATTGATGATCTGTTTACACAGCTTGGAAAGAGAACATGCTACCCCGCTCGTGTTCTCCTGTGCAATCTTTGGCTTCTTAAGCCACTGATAAAATTTATTATGAAGAACATTCCGGCGTCAGCTTCGCTTGTAAGAACCACTACTGCCGTTACAATGTCTCAGGGTAGCCCGGCTGCAAACGTTTTGCCTCAGATTGCATCCGCTACTGTTAACTTCAGAATGATGCCGGGAACTACGATTAAAGATGTTGAAAATCACATCAGAAAAGTAGTTAGAAATAAGGATATAGAAATTAAGTTACTCAAAGCAAAAGAGGCTTCAAGCTTCTCTCCGACAGATTCACGTGCTTTTGACGTTATCAAAGAAGTTTGCATGAGATCTGATGATACAAATATAGTTGTACCTTATCTTGTTATGGGCGGTACAGACGCATGTTTCTATGAACCTATTTGTGAGAATATCTACAGATTTGCTCCGTTCCATATTAATTCTAAGCTTCTTCTTTGCACTCATGCAACAAATGAACGTTGTCCTGTAGCTGTTCTCGATGAAGGTGTTACGTTCTTTAAAAAATATATTCGTATGCTTACAGCTGAAGAGAAATAATATGAATATTCTCATTGCACCGGATTCCTTTAAAGGCACATTAACTTCCACTGAGGTATGTGATATAGTAGAATCCGCAATAAAAAAGAGAATAAAAAACTGTAATGTAACAAAGCTTCCCGTTGCCGATGGCGGCGAGGGGCTTTGTTCCGCTTTGCAGTCATCGGTAGGGGGTACAAAAGTACTTGCTAAAAGCCGAGATCCTTTTGGCAACAAAATGGTTGCGGAATATGTCGTTTTAAATAACAAAACGGCTGTTGTTGAGATGTCTTCCTGCGCAGGGCTTCCTCTTGTGGGAGAGTCGGCAAATCCGCTTGTGACAACCACTTACGGCGTAGGAATGTTGATATCTGATGCTCAGCACAGAGGCCTTAAAAATATTATTTTAGGCTTAGGCGGAAGTGCTACCAATGATTGTGGAATAGGTATGGCAGAAGCTCTTGGCTTTAAGTTTTTAGACAGTGACGGCAATCCCGTGGTAACTATCGGTAAAAACATGATAAACATTTCAAAGATTGTAAAGCCGAAAGCATTTCCCGCAATTAATGTTACAGCTGCCTGCGATGTTACAAATCCATTGTTTGGGGATAATGGTGCTGCATATGTTTTTGCCCCTCAAAAAGGTGCTGATGAGCAAGCTGTAAAAATATTGGATTGCGGTTTGCGGCATATGTCAAATATTATAAAAAAGTATATAGGTGTTGACGTTTCAAATATCCCGGGTGCAGGAGCGGCAGGTGGCCTTGGTGCAGGGGCTGTAGCCTTTTTGAATGCAGACTTAAAGAGCGGAATAGATATTGTGCTTGATACCCTTGGCTTTGATGATTTGCTCGACGACACTGATCTGATAATAACAGGTGAGGGTAAATTGGACTATCAAAGTGCTCACGGAAAAGTTATAAGCGGAATATGTGTGCGAGCAAAGAGGAAGAACGTTCCGGTTTTTGCAATTTGCGGTTGTTCAGACGGAACTGCAAATATAGAAGCTTTAGGAATCAGTAAGCTGTTCACTTCAGATGATGCAAATACGCCTTTTGAAACAGTGAAAAGAACATGTAAAGACAGTCTCTATGATGCATCGTTGATGCTAGCAGAAGATATTTCTCATTTTTCTTTTGACTAAAAAGAAATTTTAATAAACATATAGAAATCATTTTAATTAAATGATATAATCAACAGGAAAGATTTTACTCTTTTGGATGTACTAAAAAAATGTATTTAATAGGGGTTTGTAAAATGAAAGTTCATGTATTAAAAACCGCAGAAGAAATTGGTGAAGCTATCGGAAAGATTTTTTGTGATTTTGTAAATCAAAAAGCCGATGCTGTTCTTGGTCTTGCAACAGGAGCTTCACCGGTGCCGACTTATACATATATGGCTCAGCAGTATAAAGACGGTAACGTAAGCTTTAAGGATATAACAACATTCAACCTTGATGAATATTGTGATCTTCCCAAAAACCACGAAAACAGCTTTTATTCCTTTATGGTAGATAATTTGTTTTCAAAAATAGATGTCAATTTTGATAACATTAACTTTCTTGACGGCAACACTGAACCGGTAGCCGAGAGTGCAAGATATGCACAAGCTATAAAGAATGCCGGTGGTATAGATATCCAGCTTTTAGGAATAGGCAGAAACGGTCATATCGGCTTTAATGAGCCTGCAGATGCTTTTACCGATGAAGCGTTTAAAGTGAAGCTCACCGATAGTACAATTGAAGCTAATTCAATTTATTTTACTGATATTCCTATGCCGCACTATGCTATAACTATGGGTATAGGCTCAATAATGAGGGCTAAAAGCATTGTGCTGGTAGCGACCGGTGAAAGTAAAGCTGAAGCTGTTAAAGCAATGATTGACGGGGATGTAACACCACAGTGTCCTGCATCTATTCTTCAACAACATGCTGATGTAACAGTATTTCTTGATGAAGCAGCCGCCAGACTTTTAAAATAAGCATTGATAAAAAAGTAAGCTCCGAGATTTTCTCGGAGCTTATTTTTTTATTTTTTCTTAATTGTCATTGTTTGTATCGCTTGATTTATCCTCAGCATTTTCATTTTCTTGCGTTGATATAACGGTATCATTTTCTGAAACGCAAGTAGTACCTGCTGTTACGG
>JAZUNO010000079.1:0-3113 GCA_045604185.1 Acutalibacteraceae bacterium
GCTCAAGCGCATTCGGTAACCAATCTATCTTCTTCGCCTCTACCCCGTCTGCTTTAAGAATTTCTATAAGCTCATCAGCTGTACACTTTTGAGTGTTGACTCTTATATTAATCGGCGCTCGCGTTGACATGGATTCCAAAAGCTCAAATGTAGTCTGCGCTCCGTAGGCTTTAATCCACATCTCAACAAGCCACTCCGGAAACGAAAAGCGAACGCTCATATTATGAACTTCGTTATCACTTTCCGGCACTTGCAATCCGTTTTTTGCGACATTTCGAAGCACCGCATTCACTAACCCCGATGCAAATGCCGCTCTGTTATTCTTAACGAGTTGGACACTCTCGTTAACTGCCGCTCGTGTCGGCACTTTGTCCATAAAAAGTATCTGGTATGTACCAAGCCTCAAAGCTATTAAAACCTCGGGCTTGAGCTTCTTTAACGGTTGTTTTAAATAAAGAGAAAGGTTATAGTCTATTGTCAGCAAACGTTCAAGAGTACCGTAGACCAACGCTGTCATAAAAGCTGAATCCTGCACTGAATCCGTGTTGCTCTCAAGCTCCGAATCCAATGCGAGATTAGAATATGCGCCGTTACGTTCAACTTTGAAAAGAATATCAAAAGCACTCTGCCGGGCACTCTTTTTCATAAACTAATCACCTCGGTTAATTCCTACGTCCCCTGAATCTTAAAACAAATCTCAAAAGGTTTGCCAGGGAAACAAGAAGTGCAGTAACATAGGTCATTGCAGCCGCAGTCAGCACCTTACGTGCTCCCGACTGCTCATCTTCATAAAGTATTCCCGTTTCATCTATAACCTGCATGGCTCTACGGCTTGCATTAAACTCAACGGGAAGCGTTACAAACTGAAAAATCGCTATAAAAGCATAGAGCAAAAGACCGATTGAAACAAGCGGTTCAAAGCCAAGTATATATCCGAAAATTGCTAACGGGAGTCCCAATGCAGAACCGATATTACAAACGGGAAGTATAGCATTTCTAACCTTTATCGGCATATAGTTGCTCGCATGCTGTGCAGCATGACCGGCTTCATGACATGCAACACCGATAGCCGCTATAGAAGTGCTTGAGTAAACGCCCTCAGAAAGCCGTATAACCTTACTCCTCGGGTCATAGTGGTCCGTAAGATTGCCTGCCACATACTCAACTCTGACATCAGTTATGCCGTAATGTGAAAGAACGTTCATAGCCGCTTGTGCACCCGTTATCCCTCTTGTGCTGAGTTTCTTGGACTGCTTTGAAAAAGTTGTTTTTACTCTTACCTGCGCAATCAGAGAGATTATAAGTGCAGGTATAACAAGCACTAAATAGTAATAGTCATAATACAAAAAGCCCATTTATATCCCCCTTTTCGTGTTACTCAAATATTGTCCCCAATTTTATCGGATTTCCTCGCATATAGTCGGATGCGGACATGGCTCTTTTTCCCGGTGCCTGAATTACACAAAGTTCAATTCCTTTCCCGTCACCGCAGGCAACAACCAAACGAGAACCGTTCTCCACTACCTCGCCTGCTTTGCCAGACACCTTTTCGCAGACTTTTGTCGAGTGTATTTTTATAATTTTATCACCAAGCACTGCAGATGCTCCGGGCCACGAATACAAGCCTCTGACCTGATTGTGTATATCCGATGCACTCTTCTGCCAATCTATTTTTGAAAGCTCTTTTGTAAGAATCGGTGCATATGAACTTTTTGAATTGTCCTGCTTTACGGGGTTTAAAGAATCGCTTTCAAGCAAATCTATCGTCTTTCGCATAACTTTCGCACCCAAAACAGATAAATTGTCATGAAGTTCTTCTGCAGTCTCATTCTCGCCGATTTCAACGCTTTCAGAATAAAGCATATCACCCGTATCAAGGCCTATATCCATCTGCATTGCAGTAACTCCGCTACTCGTCTCACCGTTGACTATCGCCCACTGAATGGGTGCCGCACCTCTGAGTTTCGGAAGAAGCGAAGCATGCATATTGATACAGCCGTGTTTTGGAGCCTGCAAAAATTCTTCAGGCAATATTTTTCCGTATGCCACAACTATCGCAAGTTCCGCCTCAAAAGACCTGAAAAGTGCCTTTGCTTCATCGTTTCTTAAGGAAACAGGCTGATAAACAGGAATGTTTTTTTCAACCGCTAGCTCCTTTACCGGAGGCGGCATGAGTGCCCCGTGACGTCCCTTTGGCTTATCCGGCTGTGTAAACACCGCACAGACATCATGGCCGTCATCTATCAGTGCCTGAAGGCAAGGAACTGCAAAATCAGGCGTTCCCAAAAAAACTATTCTCATAACTTCATCTCCAAAACGAAATTATTTTTCAATCGACGGTTTAGCAAGTCGCTGAGTGAAAACCACACCGTCAAGGTGGTCTATTTCGTGGCAGAAACATCTTGCCTTGAGGCCGTCACCTTTAAATACCTGCCAATTTCCGTTTCTGTCCTGTGCTTTAACTTTTACAACAGCAGGACGGGAGGTTACTCCGCTTTCACCCGGAAGAGAAAGACATCCCTCTTCAAACTGCTGTTCACCTTCAGTATAAATAATTTCGGGATTAACAAGCTCTAAAAAACCGTCACCGACATCAACAACCACCACTCTTCGAAGTATGCCTACCTGCACAGCCGCAAGACCGCATCCCTGAGCCGCATACATCGTCTCTTTCATATCGTCAATCAGCTGTGAAAGCCTGCTGTCAAACTTCTCGACCGGTCGGCTTATCTTCTTCAATGTCGGGTCGCCTATTTTTACAATGTTTCTTAAAGCCATATTAACTCCTCCTACACCGTTATCTCAGGATTCATATCCGCATATATCGAAACCGCAGAAAACCGTTTGTCCGAATAAAAATCTTTCAATATTTCAGACACCATTTTTCTGAATCCTGCTGTGTTTTTGCATTTTATAATCAATCTGTATCTGTACTTTCTGTTGACGCGTGGAACTCGTGCAGGCAACGGACCAAGAACAATTATTTTCTCATCCTTATATTCTCCTGCCGTAAGCTCTTTTATTTTGTCCAACACGCACTGCGATGCCACTCGGGTACGCATCTCATCTTCACCCGAAAATCCTACTACACACATATCGCAAAAAGGCGGATA
>JAZUNO010000080.1:0-4986 GCA_045604185.1 Acutalibacteraceae bacterium
ACAATTCCGAGTGTTATATATAAGATACACCTCAACGACGGTTCGGTTATAGAGATAGACAACCCGACCCACTATCCTGACCCTGCGAATATTGACTACTGTGAGGAGCCCTTTACAAATGCACATATCTATGCCCCTTCAGATTATGTCGGTGCGATAATGGATTTGTGTCAGGACAGACGTGGCGTGTTCAAAGACATGACCTATATATCTTCGGACAGAGTAGATATATTCTACGAGCTTCCGCTCAATGAGATTATTTACGATTTCTTTGATTCTCTTAAATCCCGTACAAGGGGTTACGCCTCCTTTGACTATGAGATTTCAGAGTACCGCCGTTCAAATCTTGTCAAGCTCGATGTTCTGCTCAACGGTGATGTTATAGATGCACTTTCGTTTATAATCCATACCGATAAAGCTTACGGCAGAGCACGAAAGATTGCTGAAAGGCTCAAGGATAATATTCCGCGTCAGCTCTTTGAAATACCGATTCAGATAGCTATCGGCGGTAAAGTTATAGCACGTGAAACTGTTAAAGCTATGCGTAAGGACGTTCTTGCCAAGTGCTACGGCGGTGATATAACGAGAAAGAAGAAGCTGCTTGAAAAGCAGAAAGAGGGTAAAAAGCGTATGCGCCAGTTCGGTACTGTCGAAGTACCGCAGGAGGCATTTATGGCTGTGCTCAAGCTCGATGACAACTAAGGTTATACAAGCAAAAACGGTCTGAACCATTTGAGTTCAGACCGTTTCTTTATTTTACTATGTTGAGAATGTCCTCTATGTTATCGATAATGTACTCTGCTCCGCCTTCTTCAAGAACTTCTCTGTCCCTGAATCCCCATGTGACACCTATGCAGGGGAGCTTTGAATTCTTGGCGGTCAGGACGTCAACCTCCGAGTCGCCGACGTAAACTGTGCTATCGGGGTCAGCACCGAGCTGCTCCATTGCGTACCATACTCCGTCGGGAGCAGGTTTTTGTTCTCTTGAATCGACCTGACCTACAACTATGTCTAAAAGACCGTTGAAGCAAAGTTTGCAAAGTTCTTTGAGGGCAGGTTCAAACTTGTTTGAAACAACTGCCATTTTAAAACCGTCATCCTGAAGCTTTCTGAGAATGTCGGTCACTCCCGGATATGGAGCGGTTTTGTTATTCATATTCTTTTCGTAGTGCTTTTTGAATATTGCAAGACATTCTTTTTCATCTGATTCAGGGGTGCCGACGGGTACCGCTCTGTGAACAAGCAGAGCCACTCCGTTGCCGACAAAGCTGCGAATCTCATCGAGTGAGCGGTTGGGGTATCCTTTTTGAGTGAGTGCAAAGTTTACGCTGTCTCTAAGGTCATCGAGCGTGTTAAGCAGTGTGCCGTCCATATCAAAAACAATATATTTGAATTTCATAAAAGCCCTCCTTTGTTATCCGATATAATTATACCTTTGATAGCATTGCTGTCAATATCATCAAATGAATTTCGGCGGTAGGGCAAAAAGATTTAAGCGGTCAGGCAACTTTTTGTGTATTTCGGGAACAAAAAATATGAAATTCACAAAGTGTTTACAATTGAAATGTTGACAAAATCTCCCTGTAGATGTATAGTATAAAACGTAGTTAGCACTCTAATGATAAGAGTGCTAAACAAACAAGAAACGGTTGAAACAATACGGAAAGGCACGAGTTAAATGGAACTTAGTGAAAGAAAACAAAAGATTCTTGCCGCCGTAGTTGAGCAGTATATAAAAACGGGTGAGCCTGTAGGCTCCAAGGTTCTGCTCGACTCTCTTGATATGTCCGTTTCGTCAGCGACCATACGCAATGAGATGTCTGATTTGGTTATGATGGGATATCTCGACCAGCCGCACACATCTGCAGGTCGTGTGCCTACGCACATGGGATATCGGTATTATGTCGATAACCTGATGAAGAATGGTGAACTCAATGAAGAGACACGCCGTCTTATTGATGCAGGTGTTGAAACCTCAGCAGGCGACCCCGAAAGGGTGCTTGAGCACGCAGGTGAGGTATTGGCTTATCTTACAAAGTGTGCCGCAGTCATGACAACACCGGCAGGTGAGAGTGCGAGAATAAAGCGAGTTGAACTTGTGCCTATATCATCACGCACGGTTATGATAGTTCTTCTGACATCAAACGGTATACTGCGAAGCAAGCTTTGCCGAATGGATATGGGAATAACTACTTCGATGTGCGAGACTTTTTACAATATAGCCGATGCAGCACTTATAGGCGTGCCATTGAGGAATATAACGCCTGCATATCTCCAGTCGCTTGCGGCAACACTCGGAATGGAAACATTGTCCATGTTCCCGTTGCTCTCAACCGTTGCTGATTTATCGCAGAGTGCGATTCAGTCGCAGGTTATGCTTGAGGGTCAGTCGAACCTTCTGCACCATAGGGAATATGACGGTAGAGCGTATGAACTGCTTGAGTTTTTGAGCCGTGAGGATCCGCTTGAGCAGCTTATCGGTCAGAGCAGGAGCGATTTTGAAATCCGCATAGGCAAAGAGAACATCTTTCCGCAGCTTGAGAATTCAAGTCTTATCCTTGCAAAATATTCAATCGGCGAGGATGGCGGCGGTTCAATAGGAATTATCGGGCCGACCAGGATAGACTATCCCAGGCTTATACCGAGCCTTAAATATATATCGGGGCTTATCAGTGAAACAATGCAAAAAGCCCTTGAGGATTGATGAAAGGAAATTGAAAAATGAGCGAAGAGACCAAAAACACAGCTCCTGTTGAAGAGCAGGAAGCTGAGAATGCAAAAAAGAAACCTCAATTCAAGAAGAATGCCAAGATAACGGAACTTGAGGAAAGCGTTCAGAAGGCTGAACAGGCTTTAAAAGACAGCGAGGACAAATTTCTTCGTCTGGCAGCGGAGTATGACAATTTCCGCAAGCGTTCGTTTAAAGAAAAGGATGACATTAGAGTTTCTTCAAAAACAGATGTTATTGAAAAACTTTTGCCCGTAATTGATAACTTTGAGCGTGCCGCAGCAAACAATGCAACGGAGCTTGAAGACTACCGCAAAGGTATCGATATGACATTCCGTCAGTTTATGGATATTCTCTCCTCAATCGGAGTTGAGGCTTTCGGTGCAGAGGGTGAGACCTTTGACCCGAATTTCCACAGTGCGGTAATGCATGTTGACGATGAAACGCTGGGTGAGAATGTTATAGTTCAGGTTTTCAGCAAGGGTTATAAACTTGGTGAAAAGGTTATCCGTCCGGCAGTAGTAAAGGTTGCCAACTGATGCCAAGGGCGACTGCGGTTGCCTTAACAGCATTTTAAAATAAACTAAACAATTATTTACTTTGGAGGTAATTTATCATGTCAAAAGTTATAGGTATCGATCTCGGAACAACAAACTCCTGCGTAGCAGTTATCGAGGGTGGCGAGCCCGTTGTTATAGCTAACGCTGAGGGTGCCAGAACAACACCTTCTGTAGTTGCTTTCGGCAAAACAGGTGAGAGAATGGTTGGTCAGGTTGCAAAGCGTCAGGCCATCACAAATCCTGACAGAACAGTAGCTTCAATCAAGCGTCAGATGGGTTCTGACTACAAAGTTACTATCGACGACAAAAAGTATACTCCTCAGGAGATTTCAGCAATGATTCTTCAGAAGCTGAAAACTGATGCTGAGGCATATCTCGGTGAGAAAGTAACTGAGGCTGTTATCACAGTGCCTGCTTACTTTACAGACTCCCAGCGTCAGGCAACAAAGGATGCCGGTAAGATAGCAGGTCTTGAGGTCAAGAGAATTATCAACGAGCCCACAGCAGCTGCTCTTGCATACGGTATGGATAAAGAAAATGACCAGAAAGTCATGGTTTATGACCTTGGCGGCGGTACATTCGACGTTTCTATTATAGAGATGTGCGACGGTGTTCAGGAAGTTCTTGCACCCGCAGGTAACAATCGTCTTGGCGGTGACGACTTTGACCAGAGAGTAATCGACTGGATTGCAGACGAGTTCAAAAAGAGCGAGGGTATGGATCTTCGCGGCGATAAGATGGCTATGCAGCGTCTTAAAGAGGCGGCTGAAAAGGCTAAGATTGAGCTTTCAGGAGTTACAACTTCAAACATCAGCCTTCCCTTCATCGCAGCAGACCCCAACGGCAACCCCAAGCATCTTGAGATGACTCTTACAAGAGCTAAGTTCAACGAGCTTACAGCAGATCTTGTTGAGGCTACAATGGGACCGGTTCGTCAGGCTATGTCCGACTCAGGCCTTAAGGCATCGGAGATTAATAAGGTTCTCATGGTCGGCGGTTCTTCACGTATTCCTGCTGTTCAGGAAGCTGTTAAGAAGTTCACAGGCGTCGAGCCTTTCAAGGGTATCAACCCCGATGAGTGTGTCGCAATCGGTGCATCAATCCAGGGCGGCGTTCTCGGCGGCGAGGTTAAGGGACTTCTTCTTCTCGACGTTACTCCGCTTTCACTCGGTATTGAGACAATGGGCGGCATCAATACAAAGATTATTGACAGAAACACAACTATCCCCGCTAAGAAGTGCCAGATTTTCTCAACAGCGGTTGACAACCAGCCCTCAGTTGAGGTTCACGTTCTTCAGGGTGAAAGAGATTTCGCAAAGGATAATAAGACTCTCGGCGTATTCCACCTCGACGGCATTATGCCTGCTCGCAGAGGTGTGCCGCAGATTGAGGTTACATTCGACATCGATGCCAACGGTATAGTTCACGTTTCTGCAAAGGATCTCGGAACAGGCAAGGAGCAGTCAATATCCATCACATCTTCTACAAACATGTCCAAAGAGGATATCGAGAAGGCAGTTCAGGATGCAGAGAGATTTGCAGAAGAGGATAAGGCTCGCCGTGAAGAGGTTGACCTCAGAAACAACGCTGATCAGATGGTATACCAGTGCGAGAAGCTTGTCAGCGAGGAAGGTGACAAGTTCTCCGAAGAGGATAAGAACACAATAAACGAGAAAGTCGAGGCTCTCAAAGAGGCTC
>JAZUNO010000081.1:0-13313 GCA_045604185.1 Acutalibacteraceae bacterium
TAAAGACCGCTTTGGCCCCCGACTTTAGAGAGTACACTTGAATCGAGTTCCAGTGACCTTACTACTACGTTTTTTAATATATACGGCGGCTCAACAGACGAGGGATTTGCTCTTGCAGGACGTGAGTTTGTTGAAACATTCAGCCGAAAGAACATGTTTGAGGTCTGGATTGTTGACCGTCTTGGTAATGTAATTTTATCCTCAAGCGGATTTGAAGTTGGGGAAGGGCAAGATATGCCTGACTTCATAGAGGCCGTGAGCTCCGGGACGGGAAAAGCTACCTGGACAGGAAGGCTTAACGACACCGGTGAAAAAGTAATGGCAATGACCGTGACTGTCACCAATACAAACGGAAGTATGGCAGGAGCTATAAGGTATATTGTTTCGCTTGAAGACATTGATCACCAGATACTTATAGCTTCGGGCGTTATAATTATGTTGTCGTTAATAATAGTTGCATTGTCAATAATTTTCGGATTGCTGTTTACCCGTTCAATAGTGGTTCCGTTGAGAAAAATCGGTGCGGCAGCAGGTCGGGTGGCAGACGGAGATTTGACTGTCAGAATAGACAATTATAAATACGATGATGAAATAAGCGAATTGAGCGAGAAAATAAACTATATGATAGAGGAGCTCAATGCTGCAGACAGAATGAAGAATGACTTCATTTCTACAGTGTCACACGAGTTGAGAACACCGCTCACTTCAATAAAGGGTTGGGGAGAGACTCTGATGCAGGTTGGTGATACCGACCCTGCGCTTACAAAAAGAGGTATAGGTGTTATAATAAGCGAAGCGGCGAGACTGTCTGGTCTTGTTGAGGAGCTTCTTGATTTCTCGAAGATACAGAGCAACCGTCTCAATTTGCAACTGAAAAAGATTGACGTTCTTGCAGAGCTTGACGAGACGGTGTTTACCTTTAAGGAGCGGGCTATAAAAGACGGGGTAGAGATAATATACAATGCACCCGAATTACCGGCCCCAATGGAAGCTGACGAGGACAGAATACGTCAGGTTTTTGTCAATATTTTTGATAACGCCATAAAATATAACTATCATGGCGGAAGAGTTATTGTATTAGCACAGATAGTGAATTCTACAACGCTTGAAATATCTATAAGCGATACGGGAAGAGGTATTTCACCTGAGGACCTCCCGAAGGTTAAGGAGAAGTTTTTTAAGGCGAATACCACGGTTTCCGGCTCGGGTATAGGTCTTGCGGTTGCGGATGAAATAATTAAACTTCACGGCGGTACCATTGATATAGACAGCATACTTAACGAGGGTACAACAGTGACTATAACTTTGCCTATCGAGGCAGTAGCATATTTAGACGAAAAGGGAGTTCAGGATGAAGAAGGATAAGACAAAATGCATTTCTGTCGGTGGTCAGGCACTGATGGAGGGCATATTGATGAACGGGCCCAAGGGAAGTGCCATGGCGTTGAGAATGCCCGACGGAAGTATTGAAGTGTCGGAGAAAACATTTACTCCGCTAAGAACAAAATATAAGATTCTCGGAATCCCGTTGATAAGAGGCGTAGTTAATTTTATAGAGACTATGATGTTCGGTTATAAATGTCTCATGGAGTCTGCGGAGAAAACGGGCATGGACATTGACGGAGAAAATGTTGAAGAGATGTCCAAGGTAGACAAATGGATAACCGACCACTTTGGTGAAAAGATGATGGCGGTTATAGGCGCAATTTCAATGGTGTTAGGTATAGCCCTTGCATTCGGACTGTTTGTGTGGATGCCCACATTTCTTTTTGATATGATTAATAAAGCTGCAGGCGGTAGCATAGCATTTTTGAGGACTATATTTGAGGGCCTTTTAAGAGTTATTATTTTTGTGATATACATGGTTGCAGTTTCGAGGATGAAAGAAATAAAACGTGTGTATATGTACCACGGAGCCGAGCATAAATCAATTTTCTGCTTTGAGAGCGGTGAAGAGCTTACGGTTGAAAATGTCAGGAAGCAAAAGCGTTTTCATCCCCGTTGCGGAACAAGCTTTATCTTTGTAATGATAATTCTCAGCATACTTATCTCGTCAATAATTGCTTTGGCGTTCCCGGAACTTACCACTGTGCGTCCTTTGTGGATAGCGGTTAAAGTGCTTATGATGCCTTTGATTATGGGACTTGGCTATGAGTTTATTAAATATGCAGGCAGGCATGACAATATTTTTGTCAAGATATTAGCAGCTCCCGGACTATGGATGCAGCGTATAACAACTATAGAACCGACCGATGATATGATAGAGGTTGGCATCGCCGCACTCAATGCGGTTATAGAACATCCTGAGACAGCGGAAACTGTCGCTCAAGATACCGAGAATGTTCCCGAACAAACAGAGACTCAGATAGAAGCAGAGGACGCAGAATAATCTGATAAAGGGGATGCACGTTATGACCTTATCGCAAGCTATGGCATACGCAACGAAAAAGCTTGAATCGGCAGGTATTGAAAATGCCCGTTTTGATTCTCTTTGCTTGCTTGAACGCTTTGCCAAAGTCAGCTCAACACAGATTGTGATGGGAACAGCTGAACTTTCAAATGCCGATTTCAAGAACTTTGATTCGGCGTTGGACAAGCGTGCGTCCGGCTATCCTTTGCAGTATATACTCGAAGAGTGGGAGTTCATGGGTATAACCTTTTCTGTCGGAGAAGGGGTTTTGATTCCCAGACCCGAGACAGAGCTTTTGGTTGAGCTTGCTCTGGAAAAAATTGAATGGATAAAAGAGCCTGTAATTTTTGATTTGTGTGCAGGAAGCGGATGCATAGGTTTGAGCATTTCGAAATTCAGGCCCGATGCTCAGGTGTATTTGCTTGAAAAATATGATGAAGCATACGGATTTCTTAAAAAGAACTGCCAACGCATCGGCAGTGACAATGTTCATGCGATTTTGCATGATATAACATCAGGTGCTGACGGTGTAGGCCTGCCGAAACCCGATGTGATAATTTCCAATCCACCATATATTCGTTCGGACGAGATGTCGGGACTTCAAAAGGAAGTGCTGTGTGAACCGTCAACCGCACTTGACGGTGGAGAGGACGGAATGGATTTTTACCGTGTTATAGTTGATAAATGGCAACCGCTTATAAAGAAAAGAGGTTCTCTGATTGTAGAGTGTGATTCTACACAGACCTTTGATTTAACGAGAATGTTTATGCCTCAAAGCGTGAGGGTCAGCATTATATCGGATTTGAACGGCTTGCCTCGTGTTGTGTGTGCTGATACATATTGATTTGAAAGGATACAGTTATGTTATTATCTTTGTTAAGAAACGGTTTTTCAATGGGCGCTTTAGTAGGCGTGTGTTCTTCGATATTTGTCGTCTTTTGCACAATGCCGATACATGAATATGCTCATGCTTTTGTGGCTACAAAGCTTGGAGATAAAACGGCAAAGCTCAGCGGCAGATTGACACTCAATCCCCTGGCACACATCGATATTATGGGTGCTTTGATGATTTTACTTTTCGGATTCGGCTATGCAAAACCCGTACCTGTTAATCCGAGAAACTTTAAAGATGTTAAAAAGGGTATGGCATTGACAGCAGTGGCAGGCCCAATTTCAAACCTTGTTATGGCGGCAATTTCGCTTCTGATTTCAAATCTGGCATGCATTGTCTATTACAAAACCAACGGGTCGTTAGTTGCGGATATTTCGTTGACATTCTTTTTCTATGCGGCATCAATCAATGTTTATCTTGCTGTTTTCAATCTTCTTCCAATTCCGCCGCTTGACGGGTCGAGGATATTGAGTCTTATAGTTCCTAACAAAATTTATTATAAAATCATGCAGTACGAGCGATATATAGTGATGGTGGTATTTGCGTTGATTTTCTTCAGAGTGTTAACTGTTCCGCTGTCATTCCTGGCGGACAAAGTGCTTTACGGTATAGTATGGCTGGTTTCACTTCCGTTTGGTGAATACGGAGATGCAATTTTAAGTTTAGTTTGATTGACGGGTGTTTGTATGGAAGTTTTGTCTTATAAAATTGAATCTTTCGAGGGCCCGATGGATTTGCTTCTTCATCTTATCAGCAAGCATAAGGTGAAGATAGAGGATGTTCCTATAATGGAGCTTGTCGAGCAATATCTTGACTATATGCGTCAGATGAAAGAGGAAAATCTTGAGGTTGCCAGCGAATTTCTTGAAATGGCTGCCCGTTTAGTGTATATTAAGACTGTGTCTTTGCTTCCTGTACATGAGGAGGCGGACAGGCTTGCGGAGGAGTTGCGAGGTGAGCTTACGGAGTACCGTGACTGTCAGTTGATGGCGGGTAAGCTTGCTCAGCAAGCTAACGGTTTTAATTATTTTAATCGTGAGCCGCAGGTCATTGAAGCGGACATGACTTATACGAGGGTCCATGAGCCCGTTGAGCTTTATAAGTCCTATATTGCGGCAGTTGGCAAGGGAAAAAGAAAGTTGCCGCCGCCGGTTGAAGCGTTTTCGGGAATAATAGCGAAAAAAATAGTGTCTGTTTCTTCGCGTTTTTCTTACATATTGAGAAAGCTCGGAAGCAAGAAGAGACAGAGATTTATGTCCTTTTTTGAAAAATCAACATCTCGTTCAGAGATGGTGGCAACCTTTATGGCGATGCTTGCGTTGATAAAATCGAAAAAGGTTGTTGTGGATGGAGAGGGCAAAGATGCGGAGATTGTTCTCGTCAATTCAAGAGGGGAGAGTTGAGTACCTTGACTTTTAATCAGATGCGAGCTGCTGCCGAGGCTATTCTTTTTGCGGCAGGCGAACCGGTGGAAATTTCAAGAATAGCTCAGGCTTTGGATATTGAGATTGAAGACGCAGCACTGGTACTTCAATCATGTGCAGAGCAGTTGGATGAGCGTGAGAGTGGCGTATGTCTGCTTCGTTTGGGTGAGCGTTATCAGCTTTGCACCAGGCAGGAATATGCTGATAATATAAGAAGTGTCCTGGAAATGAAACGCAATGCACCTCTTTCATCTGCAGCGTTTGAGGTTTTAGCAGTTGTTGCTTATAACCAGCCTGTTACAAAGTCGTATGTTGAGCAGGTAAGAGGTGTTGACTGCTCAGGCGTTATATCTACTCTTTGTCAAAAGGGATTGGTTGAGGAAAAAGGCAGGCTCGATTTGCCCGGCAGACCTTTGCTTTACGGCACAACCGCTGAATTTCTAAAATGTTTTTGTTTAGAATCACTTTCCGACCTTCCGGAGCTTCCCGAAAAGGAAGTTGAAGAACCTGAAAATGATGAGTCTGCTGAGGTGATTGAACAGCCTGCTCCGGATAGTGAGCAGTTGCAGCTGGAAGAGCCTGAGGACGAAGAGGACTTCGATTTAGAAGATATCGATGTCGATACGGATGAACTCAACAGCATGTACGAATAACTTATAAGGAGGCGGTCACTTGATTGCTCTTTTCATAATTCTTGCAATTGTGGCATTGATAGTTATTCTTTTCTGCATAAAAGTCAGCGTGACTGCCGTATACGATGAAACTTTTTCACTCGATGTTAAGTGGCTTTTTGTAAAACTCAGGATTTATCCTCAGGATGAAGAAAAGAAAGCTGAAAAGGAAGCAAAGAAGGCAGAAAAAGAGAAAACTAAAAAGAAGAAGCCTAAAAAAGAAAAGCCGACGCAGGAAGAGGAACCTGATTCTTCAGAGCCCAAGAGCAATATATTTAAGGACTTCTACCATAATCAGGGTTTTGCGGCAACGGTCAGACTCATAAAAACAGCGGCGGCACAGCTTGGCGGTTTTTTAAAGGATGTCTATAAAGCTTTTGTTATAGAAAATCTTACGGTACTTTTAAAGGTTGCGGCAGGTGATGATGCCGCAAGTACAGCGATAAAATACGGCAAAGTTTGTTCGGCTGTATATCCGTCTATGGGTTTTATCTGCTCTAATATGAAAGTTAAGCAGTACGATGTAAATGTTGTTCCTGACTTTATATCGGGAGAGAATTTGGCAACATTTAAGCTGTCGCTTTCTGTACGGCCCATAAAGCTTACCAACGCTGTTATAGTATTGGCATTCAGGCTTATTTTTAAAGTGCTTATAAAGCTACTTAGCGGTAGTAAAAATAAAGATAATAAATCTGTTTCAAATACAATGAAAGGTGGAACTACAAAATGAAAGAACAGTCAGCAACAGGAAATCTCGCTACTTCCATTGAAAAGATAAAGGATTTAGTGGACGTCAGCACTATTATTGGCGACCCTATGGAGCTTGGTGACGGAATAAAGCTTATTCCCGTATCTAAGGTTACATACGGCTTTGCATCGGGAGGCTCTGATTTTCCGTCAAAGACCAACGCTGAACTTTTTGGCGGCGGCGGCGGAGCAGGCATTACAATTACTCCCATAGCATTTATCGTTGTTAATAAGGGCGAAGTTTCGATAAAGCATATTTCATTAAATGAAGGTTCTATCGAAAGAACAATCGGCCAGATTCCCGATATTGTCAACAGCGTAACGGGAGTTGTCTCAAAGTTTGTTGAGTCAAAGGGACAAAAGGAAGAGGAGAATATCTCCGAGTTATATTGATTTTTTTGGCACACACCGCATATTCATTACCCATAAGGGTAGAATGGCGGTGTGTTCAGTGAAAAAGTGGCGTTGTATTGTATTTTTTGTGTCGTTGTTAATTTTGTTGCCTTGGTGTATGTGCACAGAGGTGACAGCCTTGGGTGTCTCGGCATCGTCGGCGGCGCTGATGGTGTTGGATACAGGTGAACTTATCTATGAAAAGAACGCATATACCGAGCGTTCTATGGCAAGCACAACAAAGATTATGACGTCGCTTATAGCACTTGAAGCCTGCACTCCTCAGCGGGAAATAGTGGTTGCTGAGGATATGGTTCAGGTTGAGGGAACGTCTATGGGTCTGTTGCCGGGTGATAGCGTTACTCTCAAAACCTTGGTTTACGGTATGCTTTTGCAGTCCGGTAATGATGCGGCAAATGTTGCAGCTATAGCTGTCGGTGGCAGTGTAGAAAACTTTGTGGCCATGATGAATGAGCGTGCAAAGAAAATCGGGATGAAGAACACGAGCTTTGCCACTCCGTCGGGACTTGATGATAAAAATCATTATTCAACGGCATATGATATGGCATTGCTTGGCTGTGAAGCGTTAAAAAATCCTGAGTTTGCGGCAATCTGCTCTCAAAAAAGTGCGGCTTTGTATTATGGCAACCCGCCATACAGACGAACGCTTACCAACCATAACAGGCTTTTGTGGAGCTATCGGGATACAGTTGGCATTAAGACGGGCTTTACCAAAAAAAGCGGTCGATGTCTGGTTTCTGCCGCACACAGAGACGGTGTTACCCTTGTGGCGGTTACTCTCAACGCTCCGGACGATTGGAACGACCATAAGGCAATGTTTGAATACGGTTTTTCTGTCATGGAAAACAGAGTGATAGATTGCGATATTTCATCTCTGTCGTTAAAAATGACAGGCGGCGAGGTTGAGCGTGTCGGCGTGAAGTTGGCATCTTTACCGAGTGTAGTTATGCACAGTGACAGCGACGCTCAAATCAGACAGGAAATTTATATAATGCGCTTTGAATATGCACCTGTTGAAAAGGGCAAGGTTGTCGGTGAAGCACGTTATTATATTGGGGATAGAATGGTTTGCAGTGTCCCCATAGTAACTGCTGAAAATGCAGAACAGAAGAAAATTATAGAAGAACCTGAACAAAAAGTTGAGCAAAAAGGCTTTTTTAAACGGATTCTTGAAAAAATACAATCTTGGTTTTAATTTGGATGTGAAATTTTTGCCTGATAATAAAGTGAGGCTTCAAAAATATCTTTCGGAATGCGGAGTGGCCTCCCGCAGAAAATCCGAGGAACTTATATCTCAGGGACTTGTAAAAGTTAACGGAGTTAAAGCAAAGGTCGGAGACAGCATTAATCCGAAAAAGGATACAGTTACTCTTCGTGGAAAGAGAGTGGAAAAACGTTCTCAGCTTCGTTATATCATGCTTCACAAGCCCAGAGGTTTCGTTACTACAATGAGTGACGAACTCGGACGCAAGTGTGTAGCTTCGCTTGTTGAGGATGTCGGTGAGCGGGTTTATCCTATCGGACGCCTTGACCGCAATTCCGAAGGTTTGCTTTTGCTTACAAATGACGGAGAATTTGCCAATGCGGTTATGCATCCGTCAAAGCATATTCCAAAAGTTTACCGTGTAACTGTAAGGCCCGGGATAACGGAGGAGCAGATAGCACTTTTCATTAACGGCATGGAGATTGACGGCAGGATGACAGCTCCGACCGAAGTAGCCGTTATAGAGAAGCAAGAGGGCAGAACAGTTCTTGAGATAGTTCTCTATGAGGGTAGAAACAGGCAGATAAGAAAGATGTGCGAAAAGCTTAATATCGAGGTTGCAAGGCTTAAGAGAGTCTCGATAGCCGGTGTTAAGCTCGGAATGCTTCAGCAGGGCAAATGGAGAGACCTCTCTGAGCAGGAAGTATCACGCATTCTCTCGTCAACAGGCGCATCTAAAAATAAATAAGAAGAAAAACGAAAGGAACGGTACAGTTCTTACGTATCGTATAGATTTTATGTTAGAGTTTAAACCCGGAAAAGTCAGTGAAGAAGTGTATTTGTATTCCGCTTATGAGGGCGATATAAAGTTAGGCGAGTGTACTTTTTCAATTGACGGCATGTATATGGAAATACTTTCTGTTTCGGAGAATATTGATCCGCTTACTGCAGAGGGGCTTGTTCGCAGTGCACTGAATTTCGGTGCAAACAGAAATGCATATATAGCGAAAGCCAATCCGCAAAAGGTCGATGCTACACCCTTTGTGACCCTTGGTTTTGAGGAAGAAAACGGATTTTTGGTTTCTGATATACCGTCAGCGTTGCAGGGGCACTGTAAAGATTGCCGATAATTGAGCTACTATATTGACAAACGGGCTTGAAAATTGATAAAATTATATATTCCAAAAGACCGTTAAAAAGGAGTCCTTTAAATGATAAGAAGTATGACCGGATACGGACGTGCTAATGGCACGTTTGACGGGATGGATATAACGCTGGAAATAAAAAGTGTTAATCACAGATATTTTGAGTTTTCATCACGTGTACCGAGAAACTATGGATTTCTTGATGAGAAGCTTAAGAGCTTTTTCCAAGGAAAGATTGCAAGAGGTAAGGTTGAGTGCTATTTGCAGATAGATACTGCAGGTCAGCAGGCGACAATTGTTAAGCTTAATCGCTCACTTGCAGAGGGTTATCTCAATGCTTATGCCGAGCTTTCAGAAGCGTTCGGAATACAGAATGATATTAAAGTTTCGCATATAGCACGAGTGAATGATATTTTCACAGTTAACAAAGAGCCTGAGGATGAGGATAAGATTTGTGCAGATGTTTTATCTGTGGCGGCACAGGCACTTGAACGCTTTATAGACATGCGTATTGTTGAGGGCGAAAAGCTCAAAAATGATATTACTTCAAGACTTGACTTTATTCTTGATAAAGTTTCGTTTATCGAGGAACGCTCACCGCAGACAGTAAAAGAGTATAACGAAAAGCTGTTAGCGAGAATGAGAGAAGTGCTTTCGGATGTTCATGTTGATGAACAGCGTCTTTTGACGGAGGCCGCCATATATGCGGATAAGATTGCTGTAGCGGAGGAGACTGTTCGACTTCGCAGTCACATCGACCAGTTTAAGAAGATGTTTGATGAAAACGGCGGTGCAATCGGACGCAAGATGGATTTCCTTGTTCAGGAGATTAACCGTGAGACAAACACAATCGGTTCAAAGGCTCAGGATATAGAGATTGCACGTTGTGTGGTCGATGTAAAGGCTGAGATTGAAAAAATCAGGGAACAGGTTCAGAATATAGAATAGTTTATATGGAGGCACAATAAATGAAGCTGGTAAATATTGGCTTTGGAAACATGGTTAATGCCAACAGATTAGTAGCTATAGTCAGTCCCGAATCGGCTCCGATAAAGAGAATTATTCAGGACTGCAAAGAGCGCGGAACCCTGATAGATGCTACACACGGCAGAAGGACACGTGCTGTGATTATTACCGACAGCGACCATGTTATACTAACATATCTTCAAAGTGAAACTGTGGCAAACCGCCTCAATGATGAAGGCGATGCACTTGATGTTGAGGAGGATGAAGACAATGAATAACGGACTTTTGGTGATACTTTCAGGACCGTCAGGTTCAGGTAAAGACACTATACTTACAGAGCTTACAAAGCGTGACATGAGCATAAAGATTTCAACTTCCATGACAACCCGCAAAAAGCGTGATTGGGAGATTGACGGTGTTCATTATTTCTTTGTAGACAAGGAATATTTCCAGAGAAAGATTGACGAGGACCAGGTTCTTGAGTATGCACAGTACGGCGTTAATCTTTACGGCACCCCCAAAGCCCCTGTGGACGAGCTTTTGGCACAGGGCAGAACAGTGTTTTTAAAAATAGAGGTTCAGGGTGCGGAGAAGATTCGCAGACTTTATCCTGATGCTGTCAGCATTTTCCTGATGCCGCCGTCGATGACTGCACTTGAGGAAAGACTTCGTCGTCGTGAGTCTGAGGACGAAGAAGATATTCAGCGCAGATTGGCAATAGCAGTTGATGAAATAAAGCGTGCTACTGAATATGACTACATTGTTATAAACGACATAGTTTCCTATGCCGTCAGTGATATATGCACCATACTTGATGCAGAAAAACAAAAGACCAGCAGATGTAAAAATATTATAAGTGAGGTAATCAACAATGCTTAATCCCGATTTAAGAGGAGTACTTAAAAATCATCTTAGCCGTTATTCACTTGTTACGGCAACAGCAAAGAGAGCCCGTGCTATAGCAGACACAGCGGAGGAGAATCAGGAGATTCTTACAGAGAAGCCTGTATCTATTGCTATTGATGAAATAATTCGTGGCGATTATATAATCGTTGAGCCTGAAGAGATTAGAAATATCTGATTGCCCGTTACGGGAGAGATGATGATATGACAAAAAAGTATGCAAAAGTTGCAGTTGAGAATGTCAACTGTACTTTTGATAAAGAGTATGATTATTCTGTGCCGTCGGAGTTTTTTGACGTGGCGTTGCCCGGCAGCAGGGTAACGGTGCCGTTTGGCAACGGGAACAAAAAGCGTATAGGAATAATCACCGCTCTGTGTGACACGACAGAAAATAAAAAAACAAAGGCTATCTCGGCGGTGCTTGATGAAGCACCGCTTCTTAGTAATGAGATGCTTTCGCTTGCACGTTGGATTTCGGAGCAAACTTTCTGCACCTATTATGAAGCTGTGCGTGCAATGTTGCCTACGGGAATGAATCACCGCATTATCCGTAGTTTTTGTGCACGTTCCGACGTTCCGAGCGAAACGCTTGACAAGCTTTCGGCAGACGAACGCAGAGTGTATGACTATTTACTTTCACGCACGGGTTATGTCAAGCCTGAAAACTTTTTAAAAGCAATGGGCTTTGATATATCTTCAGATATTCCTGAACGCCTTTTTAAAATGGGTGTGTTGGTTGCGAATGACGATGCGGCACGTAATCTCGGCGACAATGTTGTTAAAATGGTACGTCTTTGCAACGCTGAAACGGAGATGAAGCTGACAAAGAAACAGCAGGAAGTCGTTGATGTTCTTTGTGATACGGGCACTGTCAGTGTCAGGGAACTCTGCTATTTTACGGGCTTTACACCGTCGGTAGTCTTTGCACTTGAGAAAAAAGGAATAGTTGAATGTTTCGACCAGGAAGTGTTGCGTTCAGCACGTTCTAATTATAAAGCGGAAGGTTCGTATGATGCTGGCGAGATAGAACTTACCGATGAGCAACAGCGTGCTTTTGACGGTCTTTTGAGTGATTACAACTCCGAAGGCGGCAAAACTGCGTTGCTGTACGGAGTTACGGGAAGTGGAAAAACTTCAGTATACCTCAAGCTCATAGACGAGGTATTAAAGAGCGGTAAAGAAGTTATCGTTATGGTTCCTGAAATCTCGTTGACTCCGCAGACCCTCTCTGTGTTCCATTCGAGGTATAAGGACAGCGTGGCTGTGTTTCACAGTGCTCTGTCAGCAGGAGAGAGAACTGATGAGTGGAAGCGAGTTAAAAACGGAGAGGCGAAAATTGCAATAGGCACAAGGTCTGCGGTTTTTGCTCCGTTTGAGAATCTGGGACTTATCATTATCGATGAAGAGCAGGAGCATACATACAAATCCGAGCAGACTCCGAGATATAGTGCAAAGAGTGTCGCACGTTTCAGAACGGGTTTCAACGGAGGACTTACGCTCTTAGCATCGGCGACACCGAGTATTGAATCTTTTGCGGCGGCAAAAAGCGGAAAATATTCACTTTATGAACTCAAAAAGCGTTACGGAGGTGCCATATTGCCCGAAGTTGTGACTGTTGATATGCGTAACGAGCAGTCAAGGGGCAATCACACACAGCTCAGCGAGTATTTGAAAGAGGAACTTTCTGAGAATCTCAAAGACAACAAGCAGTCGATTGTTTTAATAAACCGAAGAGGATACAATACATTTGTGTCGTGTGCATCTTGCGGTCATGTGGTAACTTGTCCGAATTGCAGTATCTCAATGACCTATCACTTTGCAAACGGCAGACTGATGTGCCACTACTGTGGCTATTCCGTGAAATTTACGCAGGACTGTCCTGAGTGTAAAGAGCCTGCACTGAAATATTCGGGCTTTGGTACACAGAAGATTGAGGATGAACTTGAGCATCTTTTACCCGGTGCACGTGTTGTCCGTATGGATACAGATACCATGTCATCACGATTTGCGCATGAGGAACACTTAAGTAAGTTCGCCAAAGGCGAGTATGATATTATGGTCGGTACTCAGATGGTTGCAAAGGGTCTGGATTTTGAGGACGTTACTTTGGCGGCCGTTGTATCCGTTGACCAACAGCTGTATAACGACGATTTCAGAAGTATGGAACGTACGTTTTCACTGCTTACTCAGGTTGTAGGCCGTTCGGGTCGCGGCAAGCATCCCGGAAAGGCTATAATTCAAACCTTGACCCCTGAAAATGAGATTATAAAACTTGCGGCAAAGCAGGACTACGATGCTTTTTACAACACGGAAATACGGCTTCGTAAGCTTATGATATATCCGCCTTTTTGTGATATTTGCGTTGTTGGATTTTCAGGCGAGGATGAGATGCGTACCCGAGTTGCATCGCAATGCGCACTGGATAAAATAAAGGAACTTACGGCGGGAGAGTATAAGGACGAGAAGATTATAGTTCTTGGTCCATTACCTGCAAGAGTGCCACGTGTTAATAGAAAATATAGATATAGATTAATTAT
>JAZUNO010000082.1:0-16509 GCA_045604185.1 Acutalibacteraceae bacterium
TTCATAATGGGACTGACACCAGTTCCGGTCTTCCCTCACGCCGTTTAAAATCACACCAACCTTTGTGGTTTTCTCCGTCACTCCCGTATTTTCTTCATGCTTACTGATTACAAAAATTCCGATAATGATTGCTAAAATAAAAATTTTATAATATTATAACAAAGCCCCAACAATTTAGCAAGATATATAGTAATTTCCTATAAACACATGTTAGAAAGCACATTTTTCAGCATCGTTTTTGAGCAAAACAAAAGCCTCAACAATCAGCGGAAAGTGTTGACTGTCAAGGCTTTTAAAATTTTGGTGCGGATAACAGGGGTCGAACCTGCACGGGGTTACCACCAGATCCTAAATCTGGCGCGTCTGCCAATTCCGCCATATCCGCATGTTTCTATTTTATCGGCAAAGCTTTAATATTATAGCAAACAAAAAAATTTTTTTCAAGTTTTTTGCATATTCTGTCGCAAAAAAAGCAAAAAATGCTTGCTTTTCTTTTCTCAATCTGTTATCATATCATCTGTTAGCGATTAAAAAGGAGGTGCGACACATGGCAAAATGCGAATATTGCGGTAAAGATGTGTCTTTCGGCATTAAAGTTTCTCACTCACACAGACGTTCAAACAGAACTTGGAAGCCCAACATCAAGAGAGTAAAAGCTATTGTCAACGGTTCTCCCAAGAGGGTTTATGCATGTACTCGTTGCCTTCGTTCCGGCAAAGTTACACGTGCTGTCTGATTAAAACCGAAAAGATTCAAAGAGACTGCCTTTGGCAGTCTCTTTTTCGTTTTGATGTTTGTGCAAAAAAAGTGACCACGTCCTCAGACGTGGTCACTTTTTCATTCATACAGTTTATCTACTATTTTCTCAACATCTGCCGCCACCTCTTCAGGTGTTCTCGCAGCATCAATAACAACAATATTATCTCTGCCGTCAAGCAGTTCGAACGCTTCGTGATAGCGTGCTCTTATGGCCTGTACCTGCTCTATATCTTTCTCAAATATCTCAAGATATACTCTGCCGCTTGCCAGACGCTTCTGACAGCTCTCGGGATCAACATCAAAAAAGATACAAAGGTCAGGCTTTCTGATAGACGGACAGTTGATATTCATATCAACTACCCACTGTTTATCCTCTCCGACAGCCTGATAAGCAATGGACGAATAATAATATCTGTCGCAAACAACATCTATTCCTGCCTCAAGAGTCTTTTCTATTCCGTTAACGGGATTCATATTGTGGGCTACTCTGTCCGCCATAAAAAGTGCCGCTAATTCAGCAGATGTACGCTGTCTCGCTCCGCTTAATACATCCCTGATAAGTCCGCCCGTAACGGATTCCGTAGGCTCTGCTGTTGAAAAAACCTTGCGGCCTTTTTTAGCAAGATATTTTAAAAGCAAAGCCGCCTGCGTCCCCTTGCCCGAACCGTCAAGGCCCTCTATTACTATAAACTTTCCTCTCATCGTTTACCCTCACTTACTTATGAGCTCATCGATTATTCTCTCTAATGAATGTCCGTCACACGCGCTCATAAAACAATTCTTGAAGTTCTCAACCCGTTGTGCATCAAAGTCAGTCTCGGCAGCCTTGATACACTTGATTATTTCATCTGTATCACGGACTATCGGACCGGGCACAAAATCCTCATACTTTTCATAAAAGCTTCTTGTTTTATCGTATTCCTCAAGGTCATAAGCAAAGAATATCATAGGTCTTGACAAAATCGAATATTCGAAAATCACAGAAGAATAGTCACTTATCAGCACATCTGCGGCACAAAGAGCAACATCTACACGAACATTTTTAGATATATCAAACACAAAGTTCTTATATTTCTCTTTTTCTTCAGCACTGAACGAAAATGCCTTTGCCGTTAGCGGATGGAGCTTGTATACAAGCACATAGTCATCAGACAACGCTTCCATCATATCTGCAATATCAAGCTTTAAATTCATATATGATTTTATAACAGAAGTGCCTCTGAAAGTCGGAGCGTAAAGAATAATTTTACGGTCGCCTATCTCCGGAAACATCTTGAGAAGCTCTTCTCTGCCGGAAGCCACAAAATCACTGTCAAAATACACGTCAGTCCTCGGTACTCCGAGAGGCTTGACTATGCTCTCAGAACAGTTGAACGCCTCTGCATAATACGGTATAACTCGTTGAGCTGATACACAGACATCGGTATATGTATTGTGAATAGGATATTTATCGAGTATCGCTTTGCTTGATCCCCAAGCAAGTTTAGCTGTCGAATATCCCCACTTTTTAAACGCTCCGCAAGCATGCCAAAGCTGAACTACACGGGTGCCTTTTCTTGGCTTATTGGCATAAAGGGGAAAAAAGAAGTCCTCTACAAACACATATGCTGAAGTAGCATACTCCTTTTGAAACCAGATGTTTCGCTTAAACCGCTCTACCTCTGTGGCAATTTTCGGCGGATAGACCTCAACACAATGAAATCCCCGCTTTTCAAGCTCCTGTTTTACACACGCAAGGTTGTCGGGCAATTTCTTGAAATTGCCCGCAATAAGCAACGCCTTTTTCTCGTCAACAGGCTTTCTGGCTGCCCACTTATATACGCCCGGCCACACATAATAGTAAAGCAATGTGCGCCTGAATCTGCCAAGCGCTTTCTTCAGCTTTGAAAGTATCTTCTTCACACTACCACTTCCCAAAAAATCAATATGTCAGCTTCGAGTTTATCTCTTTAACAACGTCCTCGTCGAGCTTAAGAACCTTTCTGTCATAGGTATATATACCGTTTACCTCAAACTCAACGTCACTGACCTGTGTATATACAGTTGCACACAAGCCTTTCTCTATAAACGGTATAACCTGCTTCTCGTGCAGCTTTTTATATGCCGCAGAAAGCTTTTCCTTAGAGTTAAACATTATATAGCCAAAGCTCTTAAGCTTATTCCATACATGATCGTCAAGAATCATGCTGTATCCGCCGTACTCACTCAAAACAAACGGTCTGCCGTTTGTTTTTCTCGGGAAGGTAACAGGAAGAATATATCTGTGTACACTCTTAAAATCACAGCCCTTTTGGTCATGCCATCCGCTGGCATGGTCAACCAATCTGCTGGGATCGTATGCTTTGACATTGTCGCCTATTCTCTTTGCATCAAACTGACCCCAACCTTCATTGAAAGGAACCCAACAGCCGATTGATACGCAGTTATAAAGATTATCTATCATCTCGTAGAGCTCACGCTCAAAGTCGTCTCTCCACTGTTTATCACCACGGCTAAACCAAGTATACTTGTTATCTTTAACCGTTATATTAAGATTCGGTAGTGCACCTACAAGCACATTATCAATATGCTCACCGCCGCTCATCATATCCTGCCAGACTATCATTCCGAGTCTGTCACAGTGATAATACCAACGCAGAGGCTCAACCTTGATATGCTTTCTGAGCATATTAAAACCTAAACGCTTCATCTCAGAAATATCAAAAATCATTGCCTCGTCATTTGTCGGAGTAAGGCCACCGTCACTCCAATAACCCTGGTCAAGCAGACCGCGCTGGAAATAAGGCTTATTATTGAGCATAATACGTGCTATACCCTTATCGTCCTTGCCGACGCTGAACTTTCTCATGCCGAAATAGCTCTTAACGCTGTCGACCTCTTCACCGTTCTTTTTAACGGTGATATAAAGGTCATAAAGGAACGGAGATTCCGGACTCCAAAGTTTTGCTGACGGTACGGGAATATCGCTTTCATTAGCAATCTCGCCGTTGAACACTTCAGTTTCACCGTCCATAACCTTAGCCTCGACAGTGCAGCCGTCGAGACACTCACCCGTATAAGTGAGTTTAAGTGTTGAGTTATCTATATCGGGAGTCATGCGGATAGAGGTTATATGACTCTGTGACACGGGCTCAAGCCATACAGTCTGCCAGATACCCGAAGTTGCTGTATACCAGAATCCCTTTGATTTGAGAACCTGCTTGCCTCTCTGCTGCCAGCCCTTATCTGTGGGGTCATATACTCTGACAACAAGTTCATTTTCGCCGTCTGTAAGAAAATCGGTTATATCAAAGGAGAACGGACAATAACCGCCTGTATGAGTACCGACAGACTTTCCGTTTATAAACACTTCGCACTGCCAGTCAACAGCACCGAAGTGAAGTATGCAACGCTTTGAATCAAAGCTACTGTCAAGAGTGAAAACTTTTCTGTACCAAAGACGCTCATCGGGATTGAAAGTACGCTGAACTCCTGAAAGCTGACTCTCAATAGCAAATGGAAGAATAATCTTGCCGCTGAACTTCTCGGGACGTCCTGTTCCGACTGATGTTATCTCATACTCGCACGGGCCGTTAAGGCACATCCAATCTTTTCTTTCCAGCTGGGGACGCGGATACTCCGAATGAGGACAATTTCTGTCAACATCGTCAAACCAACGGGTTTTTAAATCGTTCACTGTTCTTACCTCCGCAAATTTTTTATTTCTAAAATATTATACATTAATAGTTCTGTTTTGTCTACTTAAGGCTTACTCTCTGTGCCACTTGACACCCTGAGCCGTATCCTCAAGCACAATGCCCATAGCCTTGAGCTCATCTCTGATACGGTCTGCCTCTGCCCAATTCTTATCTTTTCTCGCCTGCGTGCGTGCTTCAATAAGCTTTTCAATATCGCTGTCAAGTTCCTCTGCCTTTCGGTTATACACCAATCCGAGAACACCTGTAAGCTCGTCAAAGATTTCAGCCGCAGCCTCGCAAAGTTTCTTCGAAGCACTTTTGCCTACAACATTTGTATTTATATCACGCACAAGCTCAAATATTGCCGCAATCGCATCAGCGGTGTTGAGGTCGTCATCCATAGCCGCTATAAACTGCTCACGGTATTTTGCAAAGCCTTCGATAACTGCCGCATCTGTACCGTTTTCGTCATTTACTGCGTTTTTGAGCTCGAAATCAATTGAGTTACGGCAGGTATAAAGTCTTGTAAGTGCCGCAGAGCACTGCTCGATAATATCTGCACTGTAGTTTATCGGGCTTCTGTACTGAGAAGATATAAGCAGATAGCGGATAGGCTCATAGCCATACTTTTCGGCAACATCACGCACTGTAAAGAAATTACCAAGTGACTTTGACATCTTGACATTGTCAACATTGATATAGCCGTTGTGCATCCAATAATTTGCAAAGGGCTTGCCTGTAAAGCACTCGCTCTGAGCAATCTCATTCTCATGGTGCGGGAAGATAAGGTCCTGACCGCCGCAATGAATATCTATAGTTTCACCAAGGTATCTGCAAACCATTGCAGAACACTCGATATGCCAGCCCGGTCTACCCTTGCCCCACGGCGAATCCCATGACGGCTCACCGGGCTTTGCGGCTTTCCAAACAGCAAAATCCATCGGCTCACGCTTGACTTCGCCAACCATTATTCTAGCACCAGCCTCAAGATCCTCAAGCGGCTGATGTGAAAGTTTTCCGTACTCGTCAAACCTCTTTGTGCTGAAATACACATCACCTTGTGACTCATAGGCATAGCCTTTATCTATGAGAGTGGAAATAATATTTATGATATTATCGATATTCTCAGTAGCTTTCGGGTGAACAGTTGCCTCGTTGACATTAAGGCCCTTGGCATCCGTCCAGAACTCTTCGATATATTTTTCGGAAACCTCAGAAAAACCGATGTTCTCCTCATTAGCTCTCTTTATTATCTTGTCGTCAATGTCAGTAAAATTCTGTACGAATGTCACCTTATAATCTCTGTACTCGAGATAACGGCGGAGAATATCAAATATGCACAGCGGACGGGCATTGCCGATGTGGATAAAATTATACACGGTAGGACCGCACGCGTACATTTTGATTTCGCCCGGAGTTATCGGAATAAGTTCCTCTTTTTGCCTTGTAAGGGTATTGTAAACTTTCATCTTATATTTCCTTTCCTTTAATTAGTCTTCTCATATTCTTCAAGTTTTTGCTCAAGAACTGAAATTTTGTGTTCAAGCTTGCAAATTTCCTGTGCCACCGGGTCGGGAATATGAACCTGGTCAAGCTCATCTACTCTGACTCCGTCCCTGCGTACTACCCTTGCCGGAACACCGACAGCCGTACAGTTGGGAGGTATCTCCTCAAGCACAACCGCTCCTGCGGCTATATTTGAATTGTCGCCTACCAGGAAAGGTCCTAACACCTTGGCTCCCGAACCTATCATAACCCTGTTGCCGATTGTCGGGTGTCGTTTGCCGGTATCCTTACCCGTACCGCCCAAGGTAACACCCTGATAAATCGTAACATCGTCACCGATAACGGTAGTCTCTCCTATCACCACGCCCGTTCCGTGGTCTATAAAAAAGCGTCTGCCTATCTGTGCAGCAGGGTGAATCTCTATACCCGTCTTTTTTACTGCACGTTGGGAAATCCAACGTGCAAGGAAAAACAGTTTATGACGGTAACACCAATTTGCCCTGCGATGCATCCTGATAGCCTTGAGGCCCGGATACAGCAAAAGAATCTCAAGCGCACTGCGTGCCGCCGGGTCACGTTGTTTGCAAGTCTGTATATCCTCTCTGAGACGTTCGAACAACATATACAAGTTCCTCTCATAAAATAATAAAAGCCTCCGCCGCCCTTTCGGGCAACGGAGGCGTAATACGCGGTTCCACTCCTGTTTATATCTCTTGCGTGTCGATGCACGCCAAGGCCTTTAACGAAGCCATCCGCACAGAGATACTGCTATTTCCCCCTGTGTGCTGACGGGTGCATTTCACCGCAGAATCCGCAAGGAACGTTTTCAGCTGCCCGCTCCCTCTCTGCTGCTTTTTCAATCGGTTACTTCTCCCGCTAAGCGCATTTAAAATATTTATTCTTATAATGTATTATATTCACACTACTTGGAAAAGTCAATAAATTTTTTGCCGTCCAAAAGATATGTGATTCCCGAGATTACAGTAAGCACGGCTGTTATCCAGAGCAAGATATTCGAAACATTCGCCATTGTAAACCAACCTGTATTTTCAAACAGCGAAAAACTTGTCTCGAGCTGTGCCAAAAGCATTATGACTATTGTAAAAACCATCTGGCTGACAGTCTTTGCCTTACCCCAATAATTTGCAGGAATTGCTACACCCTGAATGGAGGCTATAAGACGCACGGATGTAACCGCAAACTCTCGGGTCAAAACTATCATAACTATCCATATACTGCACCAGCCCTCCTGCATAAAAGCAAGAAGTGCCGCAGTGGTAAGCATCTTGTCCGCAATCGGGTCAACAAGCTTTCCGAAAACCGTTATCTGATTGTTTTTTCTTGCTATCTTTCCGTCAAGCGAATCCGTTATTGCCGCTATGGAAAACACTATAAGTGCAACGAAATAGTGATACGGAAAATCTATCAGCATCAACATAAGGTATATCGGTGCTAAAATCATTCTTAACACTGTCAGTTTATTTGGCAAATTCATATATCCAAAGCTCCTTCTCAGCTTTTTATTTCACGGCTCTGCCGATAAGGTCATACTCGTTAACTCCGATTATCTCAACGTCAACAAAGTCTCCGTCATTTAAATCAAGTCGTGATGTGAAAACTATTTTTCCGTCGATATCAGGAGCATCCATATATGAACGGCCCGAATAACTGTCCGAATAAGAGTCGTAATCCTCAACTAAAACCCTGAGCGTTTTTCCTATAATCTCATCGTTCTTCACCGCATTTATCTCATACTGGTCCTGCATAAGAACCTCAACACGGCGTGCCTTTACATCGTCATCCACCTGCTCATCCATATCTGCGGCAGGTGTTCCGTCCTGCGGCGAATATTCAAAGCATCCCATTCTGTCAAATTCCATGGCATTGATAAATTCAGCAAGAGTCTCAAACTCTTCCTCTCCCTCACCGGGGAAGCCTACGATAAAAGTTGTTCTGATAACTATATCAGGCATACGCTCTCTGAGCTTATTTATAACCTCAGTCGACTGTTCGCTTGTGCTGTGTCGGTTCATGGCACTGAGAATCTTATCATCTGCATGCTGGAGCGGCAAATCGATGTAATGAAGAACTTTAGGCTGGGTTGCCATAACTTCTATCAGCTCATCCGTCACCTTGTCGGGATAGCAATAAAGCAAGCGAATCCACTCAATACCATCAACCTCACAAAGCTCGTTGAGAAGTTCGGCAAGTTTATATTCACCGTAAAGGTCAACACCGTATCCCGTTACATCCTGAGCAACAAGTATAAGCTCCTTAACACCTTGATTTGCGAGCGTTTTTGCCTCTTCCAGTATATCTTCCTTTGTGCGGCTACGGAATCCGCCTCTGATAGACGGTATCGCACAGTATGTACAACAATTTGAACAGCCTTCGGCTATCTTCAGGTACGCCCAATAATCGGGTGTTGTAAGAACTCTTCTCCCACACAGAGGAAGCTGCTCCTTCGGCCCAAACGCAGTTGTTTTTTTGCCGTCGATTGCATCGGTGACAATCTTTACTATATCATCATTGGCTCCGATTCCGACAACAGCGTCAACCTCGGGAATCTCTTCAAGAAGCTCTTCTCTATAACGCTCGGACAAACAGCCTGTAACTATAACTGCACTTGCCAGACCGTCCTGCTTTAAACCGACCATTTCAAGAATTGTGTCTATAGCTTCCTGCTTTGCACTATCAATAAACGCACAGGTATTAACCAAAATTGCGTCGATACGCTCAAAATCTTCAGCTATTTCAAAGCCTGCATCCTCAAGCTTTGCAAGCATAAGTTCACCGTCCACCTGATTTTTCGGACAGCCTAAGGACACAAACAATACTCTCTTTTTCATTACATTTCAATCCTTTCGGACAACTGATAGACTGATTATACAACAAATCGTACGAATTATATTGAGAATTAAGAATAATCATCCTCAAAGTCGCATTCACTTACACGGCGCATGGCAGACTTTATATCGGAATAACCGTAACCCAACCGAGCCAAAGCCGAAAAAGTTCGTCTCATTCCTTTTTCATCCTCAAAACGGCCTGCAAATTTTGTCTGCAACAACTCTACTATCTTTGAAACATTATCACACTCGATGTTTTCAACACATTCCCGTGCTGTTTCACGGGAGACGCCCCGCCTGCAAAGTTCCTGCTCAATTCTGCGCAGGCTCATACCCTTTCTCTCAAACAGCTCATGTGCAAGACTCTGAGCATAGCGTTCATCATTGATGTAGCCCATCTCCTCAAGGCGTTCGACAGCTTCATGTGCAGACTCACTGTCGCACTTGCGTAAAACCTTTCGTTCGAGCTCCTTTGCGGAATGGTCACGGCGTGAAAGTATATTAACCGCCGCATTAAACGCACGTGCGGAGCTTGCCGCTTTTTTAAAAGCAGCAAACTCCTCATCGTCAATTTCATCACCGGAACGAATAAACTGCGAATTCCAAAAATCCGTTGTCACAGTCATATTATATTCGCCGTCGATAAGTATATGTACTTTATTACCTCTACCCTTTTGTGCTGTGATTTTCATAATCAATCGTCGTCAACAACTATATCAAGTTTAGCTTTTGCACCGGCTCTGCTGGTAGCTCTTTTAGGGGCTTCAGGGGCTTCAACAGCCGCAGGAGCCGCCACGGGGGCATTTGAACGTGCCAATCTTGCAGCATTGTTTTCCTCGGCAAGTCTTGCTCGTACCTTGCCCTCAATCTCTGCCATGAAATCGGGATTCTGACAGATATATGCCTTAACATTATCTCTGCCCTGTCCCAGACGGTTTTCATTATAAGAGAACCATGCACCGCTCTTATTGATAATATCATATTTTACTGCAAGGTCGAGTATCTCGCCCTCTTTGGCGATACCCTTGCCATACATGATGTCAAACTCTGCCTCTTTAAAGGGAGGGGCTACCTTGTTCTTAACAATCTTGGCTCTTGTTCTTGAGCCGATAAACTCATTGCCCGGACCCTTAAGCTGTTCAATCTTACGCACGTCTATACGGATAGAAGCGTAGAATTTCAAAGCACGTCCGCCGGTTGTAACCTCGGGGTTACCGTACATAACGCCAACCTTTTCACGAAGCTGGTTGATAAAGATTATAATAGCATTTGACTTTGATATTGCACCTGCAAGCTTTCTCAATGCCTGAGACATAAGTCTTGCATGAAGTCCGACATGGGAATCTCCCATATCTCCCTCTATTTCAGAACGAGGAACAAGGGCCGCAACCGAGTCAACAACTATGACATCAATAGCTCCCGAACGGGTAAGTGCCTCTGTAATCTCAAGTGCCTGCTCACCGTTATCCGGCTGGGAAACAAGCAGAGAATCAACATCAACGCCCAGGTTTGCTGCATAAACGGGGTCAAGTGCATGCTCCGCATCTATGAATGCCGCCTCACCACCGAGTTTCTGTGCCTCTGCGACAACATGAAGTGCAAGAGTTGTTTTACCGGATGATTCAGGGCCGTAAATTTCAATTATTCTGCCTCTGGGAAGACCACCGATACCCGTTGCCGCATCAAGCGTTACAGAGCCTGTGGAAATGGCTTCAACGTTCATTCCCGAGTTTTGGCCAAGTCTCATTATAGAGCCTTTTCCGTATGCTTTCTCAATCTGAGCCAATGCTGTTTCAAGAGCTTTTTGTTTATCTGCCATAGCTTCTTTCATTCCTTTCTGTCGTGCCGTACAAATGTTCTGTTTGTATTGTACCTCATCCACACACAAAAATCAAGCATTATTTTATTTTTTATTTTATAAGTTTTACAAGCTCATCGGTATCTTCAAGACATATACGCTTGGAAACGATGTATGTTTTAAAAGTTCCGTCTGCCTTCTTCTCGCCGAACTGACCGTATGAAGATGTGACAACTGTACCGTCATCAAGTACCACGTTTCCGCAGTAGCCTGTATCTGCATTTGCCCTTTTAACAGGTCCTGTCTGGCCCTTAAGATATGTATGAGCAATCTTAAGTCTATACTGACCCTGAGTGCCGTTTTTCAAGTCTTCATATGTTCCAACCCATGCAACATAGCCCTCACTCATCCAATTCGGAGAAATATCATAGTTCTCCTTTATCTTCTTCGGGTCACGCTCTATTGAACGGAAAGTAATAAACAGTCTGCCGTCCTTCGTATAATCAGCCTTATGACGCTCACCGTTGATTGATGACGGTGCATGTACCGGCGTTGACCAAGTCTTACCCTCATCACGTGAAAATGACAGCAAGGAGTTTTCCTTTTTGGTGTTTGAACGGCTGATAAGGCAAAGCTCATCGCCTTTACCGCAATCAGAGCGGACAACCTCAACCTCGCACATATTTGAACGCTTTTCAACTTTTCTGTGCTGGGCAAAATACTTCTCCGGCTCGCTCCACTGCATTTCACCGTTCTCGTCAAAGCTGAGAATGGTTTTGTAGTTGTGGAACTTTTTATCGTGGAAAAAGCCCATCCACTTGTCAACAAACTTTCCGTTTTCCTTGAGTCTTGTGAGTGATGCCATTGAAACTATCGGGATATAATTGTAGCCGTCTGCCTTGGAATAAAAAGTTTTAAACTCAGTCCAAGTTTTTCCCTCATCATAAGAGAGAGAACAGTTAAATCCGCCCGGCGTACTAAGGCCAGGCCACTTTGCGTTGCCGCAAATGAGAATAAGTCTGTCAGGTGTATTTTCATCCTCAAACTCAAGACGGTATACTGTAGGAGTTTCAAGTGATTTCTCCCATGAACTCGGCGAATTCTCAATCTGAGAAGTATAGCTCTTTCCGCCGTCGGTACTTATTCTGTTAATAACTGCTCCCTTACCGTGTCCCTCAGGATAAAATGTAAGAACTGCTCCGTCTTTAAGAAGAATCGAATCGGGGTGCCCAAGGTAGTCCTTAGTGTTATCAACAACTGTCGGCTCGTAGAGATAAGCATATTTCTCGTCTAGACCCTGCGGTGCCATGCTCAAATCCAACTGCGGTATTTTATAATCTTCACCTTTAAATTTCTTTGTAAAAAGTCCCATATCTATCACTCCAATAAAATTATTCTGTTATAGCTTTTATTCTAAACGCCCTGACCCCGTGCGGAGGTACATAAGCGGAAATCGCAGAGCCAACCTCTACCGTCTCCTTACTCCACAAGTCAAATGCCTCATATCTGTCAACTAACGGTGTCTTAATATAAGAACGGCATACTATATCGTTCATTGAGTGCTCAAAAAGTCTGCTCTCGTTACCCTTGTTGAAGAAGCAAACCGCAACATCACCGTTTTCAAGCGGCTTTATAAGGGTATCCGCGACAATATTCGTCTTTATTCTTCTGCACTGCTCACCGAGCGGGTCCTGGTCAATGGCTATGACATCTTTATTTGTAAGAATCTTTAGAATGTCATTATCGCTGTCTACAGTACCGTCCTCACGGATAAAACGACGAATATCATTGCCGAGAATCAGCGGTGCTGCCATAAAGCTCCAAAGAGTAAAGTGGCTGATATTCTCATCCGCCGTGAGATCACCGTTGCCTACTTCAAGCATATCAGGGTCATTCCATGCACCTACCCCTGCATATTTAAACAGCTTGACATTTACCTCATATATGCTGACAATTGAAGCCCAATTTGCCTGAATGTCAGGTGTTGTACGCCAGAGGTTGCCGGCTTTTCTGCCCCATTTCCATGGCAGGTTTCTGCCCCATTCGCAGATAGAATAGACTATCGGTCGCTCAGGGTTGCCGGTTTTCTCAGCATACTCACAGGTCGCCTTTTTAAGCTCTTTACCCATGTTTGTATATTGAATTGCCGCACTGTCCTGTCTGGATGCCACGGGGTTATAAAGTTTGACCGTATTTGCACCGGCTTTAAGCTTTACCCTTATCTGATGCCTTCCGTCCGCAGTAAAGCCCTTGCTGGGGGGAATCTTTGTAGAATAGCAGTCTTCCCCGTTTATAAGCACTTCAAGATATTTAAAGCTGTTGCTCTTCTTGCGAATTCCGAATGTGATGACATATTCGCCATCCTCTTCGACCTCAACATCAAACACAGCATAGCCTGCATTTGCCGAAAGTCCGCCGATATACTTACCGCTTGAAAGACGCTCATCCTCAAGCACCTTGGCATCGCCGTAGAGCTGAGCAGCCTCAGCACCGTATGTGCTCTCGAATCCGCCGTCTTCTCTGCCTATAGAAACATACTCGATATACGGAGCTCTCATAGGAATAGGTATATTGTGGCAGAAATCATACTTGAAATATTCCACGCCCCACTCGGCAAAAGTCTGTGCATCAACAGCCTCATAACCCATGCTCGAGGGTAGGTCCTCGCAGGTAAGTGTTCCGTTGGATGTGTAAATTCCAAGCTTTAATCCCATGTCATTGACAGCCTTGACAAGTGCCGGTATACCGCTCGGGAAATTTGTGAGGTCGCCCTGAAGTCTGCCGTTTTCATCTCTTATGGAAGATTGCCAGCAGTCGTCAAGGTTTACATACTGATAACCTGCATCTGCAAGTCCTGAATCACGCATGGCTTTGGCAGTTTCAAGAATAAGGCACTCATCTATCTTGTTTCTGAATGTATTCCAGCTTGACCAACCCATGGGAGGAGTCAATGCCGCACCGTTGTCATACTTTGAATCTACAGGAAAGGTAAGCTTTACACTGTTTGCCGCCTTTTTTGCAAGGTCAGCAGGGTCAATTTTATCAGGCAGTACATTCGGTACAAACTTCTTTGCCACCGCTACCGCTCCCGCCGCCGCACCTGCAAGTGCTGCAATCGCTAATATCGATTTCATTTCTTCAGTCCTTTCTCGTCCAAATATATACATTTTAATTATATCTTTTTATCGCAAAAATATCAACCGCTATATAGTTGTTAATGCATCTTTTTTATGGTATCATAAAAATATTGTAACACTAAATATAATCCGGCCCACTTTTACGGAGGTATTTATGAGTACCGAAAGACTTATTAAAACTTTTACCGACTATGTATCCGTCGGCAGTGAAACAGGAAACGAACTCGAATTTTGCAAAGTGCTTGAAGAAGACCTTAAAAGTATAGGCTTTCAGGTTGAACGTAGCGAAATGGGACATCTTTGCAATTCAAACGGATTTAATATACACGGATATCTGCCCGGTGACGGCGAGAGTATTCTGCTTTGCTGTCATATGGACACGGTAAAACCGGGTTGTGAAATAAAGGCTATAGAAGAAAACGGTGTTATTCGCTCTGAAGGAGAAACAATTCTCGGTGCAGACGACAAGTCAGGTATTGCAGAGATAGCCGAAGCCGCCCGCAGACTCACCGAAAGCAACACTCCGCACAGACCCATAGAAGTTCTTTTCACTCTGTGCGAAGAGGTCGGTATGCTCGGCTCAAAGTTTGCAGACTACAGCAAGGTAAAGAGCAAAAATGCTCTAGTGCTTGACGGAGAGAAAATCGGTGAAATAGTAAACTCTGCTGCGGCAAATATCGTCATGTCTTTCCACTTCTTCGGAAAGGCCGCACATGCAGGAATCTCTCCCGAAGACGGCATCCACGCACTCAAAGCCGCCGCACACGCAATTGATAATATTCCCGTAGGTCACGTAGACGACATAAGCGTAATGAATGTCAGCAACTTCTTGTCCCCCGGTGCTACAAATGTTGTCGCCCCCCGTGCCGACTTCAACATGGAATTCCGCTCATACGACGAAAAACGAGTTCAACAGCATATAAAAACTGCTGTTAACGCTATTGAAGAAGCCTGCAATCTATACGGCACAACCTACACCTGTGAGAGTGAAAGACACTCTCAGGCTTTCACCGTAAATCCCGACTCCCAATTTATCAAAGATGTTTTTTCAGCATATGAACGCATAGGAATCAAGCCGTATCTTGAAAAAACACTCGGCGGTTGCGACGCTACCAACCTTGCCACAAAGGGCATTAATGTCATCAACATCGGCACGGGCATGTGCAACGTACACACAACAGACGAATATATCAAAGCAGATGATATGGAAAACAGCGTCCGTTTCTTATGCGAACTTTTAAAAATCTGAAACTTTTAAAAATTTTTCAATTTTTTTGGACACTTTTGTTTTTTGTGCGTCTTTATAGTTGAAGGGGTCCCAAAGACAAGACAAAACAAAACAAAAAAGAAAGAGGTTTTATTATGTTCGGTAAAATATTCAAATCAAAAGTTATCTCTAATGTAGCAACACTCGACCTTCGTCCCTATGCAATAGGAGACTCGTTTGGTTCAATCAGAAAAATAGAAAATGTTGCCACGCTCATCGTACCCAAAGATATGGACGAAAAAACTGCCGCAGCCTTTGCAAAAATCTCAATCAAAAACGTCGCATCTACAGTAGCTCTTGATAACGATGCACAGCTTCACCAGATAAACGGTTCCAACATCATTGATATGATAAATGACCCGGGTCTTCATATAATCAGCGGTATAGGTATAATCAAAGACGTCGCTCCGGATAAGGACATACGGCTTATGACAAACGGAATTGCCGTCTTCAACAGTGCCTGCAAAGACAGATTAAATCTGCTTGCGTGCAATGGCATATCACATTTTGCAGACCTTTCGGGTGACGTAAAGCTTTTCTCCAACAAAACATCAATTGATGCGAAATCGCTCGAATACATCAAAGAAAATGCGGTCTTCGTTGCCGGAAACAAGATAATTATCGAAGAGGACGTCACTTCGGATATGCTCGCCAAAAAAAACATTCAACTTGTTGCAGGAAATAAGGTTGTATGCGGTGACGATGCAATGGCATACGTTCGTACAAACGCAAGTGTCGGAAATAAAGTTCAGAGCCTGAAAGAATACAACAATCTTTCAGAGAAAGATAAAGATATTAAGTAATGACTTCTAAAAATATTTTTGACAAAGTTTATAATGAATTTTTCAAGGATGTTTACTCCTACTTCTCGCTGTGCTTTGACATGGATACCGCCGAAGACCTGACTCAGCAAACCTTTTTGGGTATTTGGCGGTTCATGAAAGGAAAGGACTCTCTACCCTTTTCTAACACTCGGGCTTTCGTTTTTCGCTGTGCAGTAAACGTCAAAAATGACTATCTGCGACGTAAACAGACACGACCCAAAGAAAGCGAACTCGAAGCAGGCATGTTTGGGTATACATACAACATTCAAACCACACAGCAAATAGCTGTCGGCGATGCACTCAAGGCCTTGGATTTTGAGGACAGAGATGTGCTGTTACTTAAAAACATGGGACTTTCATCCTCGGACATCGGCAAGGCATACGGAATATCAGCCTCCGCCGCAAGGTCAAAACTTTCAAAAGCCCGCTCAGCTTTCCGCAAAGAGCTCGAAAAACAAGGAGTGAACATATAATGAAAAAAGAAGATAAGCTTATAAAAGATATGTTAGACTCTGTTCAAGTAGAAAGACAAAAGGCTATAGCTAAAATCCCTTTGGATGCAGAGATAGACGCTGAAATTTTAGAAAAACAGCAAAGCTCCCTTTACAAAAGGTTGCTTGAACAGACATTGATTGAAGAAAATTAAAAAAATCGGAGCAAGTTAAGCCCCGTCCCGATTTTATTTTTTATGG
>JAZUNO010000083.1:0-24551 GCA_045604185.1 Acutalibacteraceae bacterium
CCCTGCCGAATCATACCCTCTGTATTCAAGTTTTCTCAATCCGTCAACCAAAATGGGAGATGCACTGTTTTCGCCAATATATCCAACAATTCCACACATATTCTGTTTTCCTTTTCAAAGTGAAATTACGCCCCGTCACAAAGACTTGGCGTTGACTCAAAAATCATTAATATGACCCTTATATTATATGCAGATTTTCGCCAGATGTTACCTAAAGAATAAAAAAACGACTCCCTTTCGAGAGTCGTTTTCAGTATATATTCTTTTTAATTTTTTACCTGCTTATTGTCCACGGGAATAGGATCGCAAAGTTTCATGAAATCAACTTTTCCTATCTGCGTTCTCGGAAGTGAGTCAAGAATAACTATCTTTGACGGACGCGAGAAACGAGGAAGATTGTCACGGCAATATGCATCTATCTCCGCTATTTTCTTCTTGTGGTTCTCCTGGTCGGAATCAAGTGACACATAGAGTTTGACTATCGGCTTGCCGTCCATATAGCCCTGAACCGCACAGGCTTCGTTTATTCCGAGAGTACCAATGAGTGCATCCTCAATATCTGTGGGATAAACATTGTAGCCCGATATAACGATAAGACGCTTTTTACGGCCGGTAAAGAAGAAGAAGCCTTCCTCATCAACATAACCGAGGTCTCCCGTGAGAATCCATCTTTCTCCGTTTTCGTCCTCATATACACCGCTTGTTTCCTCGTTAAAATAACCCTCCATAAGAGTTGAACCGGCTACAACTATTTCACCAATGGTATTTGCAGGCAACGGCTTTTTATCGTCATCCCAAATCTCCATCTTCATCTCATGCAAGGGCTTTCCGATAGAGTTCTTTTTCCATGCTGCATAAGTGTTTACACAGCAAACAGAACTTACCTCAGTAAGTCCGTATCCTCTGAACAGACGTCCCTTTCCGCCCCACTTTTCAATTGTGGAGTTGAACATTCCGACAAACTGCTCATTAACAACATCGCCGCCGCTGAATACAAGCTCAAGATTTCTCAGGTGTTCACCCTCAAAGTTCTTCTGCTCATACATCTTTTTATACATGTTGGGAACGCCAAGTATAAATGAAACGGGATATTTCTTCATCAAATTATTGACACTGCTCGCCTTGAATCTGGGAACAGGAATACAGCAAAATCCCTCACACATGCTAAAGAGCATGGAAACACCCAATCCGAACGCATGGAACATAGGCAGTGCAATTATTGAACACTCAACACCGGGTGTGTTGTGATGCTCAATCTGACCAACTTTATAGACAAGCTCATTCAAAGCCTTTGAACTGAGTTTTATTGTTTTGCTCTTACCTGTCGTTCCGCCGCCATGAAGATAAACCGCAATATCATCACCGTTGCCGCTTATTCCCTCTGACGGATTACAGCGATGAAGCACACCGTAATAGCTTAAAGCATTTTTTATTCCGCCTGAAGCTTTTGCAGAAAATCCCTCGTAAATTTTAAACGCGGGACGCTTGGCTGTGCTGACATAGTCAGAGTTAGAGCACACGATAGACGGCACATTATGGAAATTGAGCATATCAACATACGGCTTTGCAAGCAAATCCATGAGCATTATGCCCTTTGAGCCTACTTCGTCCATTGTCTCTTTAAGAACATCGGGCGGTGTAAGCGGATGAACAATATTGGATATAACACCGATTTTGTTAAGCGCATAAAATGCTACAAAGCTCTGCAGACATGTCGGCAGGAAAATGGTATAAACATCTCCCCTGCGAAGTCCCGCACTTTTAAAATATGCTGCAAGACGGTCAATATCATTTAAAAGCTGAGAACGCAGTATTTTATGGCCAAAATGAATGGCGATATTATAATCGCCAAAACGGTCGGTACTGAGTTTAAAATACTCATAACAATTGTAATTTTTAGTTTCAAGCATATGCACACTCTCCCTTTTCCCTTTCCAACTTCTCATTAGATTTTAACTTGTCGGGCCTGCTATGTCAATGAAAAAACAACAAAAACATATAAAGTAATATTTTTACAAAAAATAAAGCTCCTGAACACGAAGATACAGGAGCCTTAATGTGTTAAAGTTTAATCTTCTTGACAAAATCCTCCAGACGTTCAAGTGCAGAGGTTATATGCTTTACCGAATAAGCATATGAAATCCGTGCAAATCCCTCGCCGCAATCTCCAAAAGCTGTACCGGGCACTATTGCAAGAGAGTTTTCATAAAGCAATCTGTTACAAAACTCCTCACTGGTCATTTTATCCCGACACGCAATCTGCGGAAATACATAGAACGCTCCCTGAGGCTCAAAGCATTCAAGACCTATCGTCTTTAAACCCTCGAGCAACATAATACGGCGTCGGTTATACTGTGCACGCATATATTCTATATCTTCATCAGCATTATTGAACGCTTCAAGTGCCGCAAACTGGCTTGCAGTAGGAGCACACATAATAGCATACTGATGAATCTTGAGCATCTGCTTTGTTATCTCTTTCGGTGCCGCTATATAGCCTAAACGCCAACCTGTCATGGCGTACGCTTTAGACACACCGCTGACAAGTATAGTGCGTTCACGCATACCGGGCAAGGACGCTATAGACACATGGCGTCTGCCATATGTCAGCTCTGCATATATTTCATCCGATATAACAACTATATCGGTGCCCTCAAGCACCTGGGCTATTGCCTTTAAATCATCAGCATCCATTACGGCACCCGTGGGATTGTTTGGAAAAGGCAGAATAAGTGCCTTGGTCTTTGGTGTTATTGCAGCCTTGAGCTCATCAGCCGTAAGCTTAAAGGAGTTCTCGTGTTTTGTATTGATTATAACCGGAACAGCGCCCAGAAGCTGGGTCATCGGTTCATAGCAAACATAAGACGGCATCGGAATTATAACCTCGTCACCGGCGTCTATAACCGCTCGCATCGCCATATCTATAGCTTCGCTGCCGCCTACGGTTACCATAATCTCACTGTTACCGTCATAAAAAAGCGAAAATCTGCGTCCCAGATAGCCTGCTATGGCTTCCTTGAGAGCCGGCATGCCGCCGTTGGCGGTGTAATATGTTTTTCCGTCCTCTATACTGCGTATAGCCTTCTCCCTGATATGCCAGGGCGTTTCAAAATCAGGCTGACCTACAGTCAGAGATATTACGTCATCCATTCCGTCAAGCAAATCGAAAAACTTTCTTATGCCCGACGGCTTTATCCCAACTGTTCGTTGTGACAGCACCTTATCATAATTTATCATCAGTTGCAGTTGCCCCTCTCATCCTCTTTGGGAGCTCTGTAAACAATACCGTCAGACTTATACTTTCTGAGAACAAAGTGAGTTGATGTTGCTGTAACAGAATCCATAACCGCAAGCTTCTCGGCCACAAACAATGCCACTTCACGAATAGTCTTTCCCTCAAGCATAACCGCTATATCAAATCCTCCGGACATAAGATATACGCTCTGCACCTCCGGATAATTGCTTATTCTGCCTGCAAGCTCATCAAATCCGTAATCACGCTGCGGCACAACCTTGAGCTCGATAAGTGCATCAACATACTCCTTGCCTGCTTTATCCCAATCAATTACAGTTTTATATCCGAGAATTATACCGCTGCGCTCATACTTGTCTATAAGCGTACGGATATCCCCCTCCTCTTTTTCACACATAACAGCAAGCTCTTTAGCGGTCAATCTGCTGTCTTTTTCCAAAAATTCGAGTATATTCATCATGTTCTCTCCTAACTGTAATTTCAAAAAAAATTTCGGTGTTTTTATTTTACGGCAAAAAAAGTGCTTTTTCAAGTTAAAAATTTTGGTTTTTACATAACATTTTTTGTTTTGCAGCTGTAAAACAAAATCTTTTTTGCAGATATACAAAATCAGCTGACCGTGTTTCAATAAGAAGCACGGTCATTTTTTAACATAAATTCATCCTACCTTAAACCATCTGTCGCCCGGGCGGTAATCGTTTTCAAGATTGTTCGCATCCATAAACGGCTTTGAACGCATTACAAAACGCAGGGTATTCATAGCACTCCTGAGTATTTCCGCACGTGTTATGCCGCCCGGTTTTCCGAGGGAAGCAAGCAATGACTTGTCGTACTTACGGTTTCTTTTGCCCGCTCCGGCTCCCGGCATAAGCACGTCAACCTGTGCACGCACACGGTAAGCATTATTTTCCAGCATCGGGAAATCAGGGTCTGTTGCGGCTCGCATCCACCAGTCTGTCATAACGCATCCATCAAAGTCCCACTCGTCACGCAGTATCTGTGTGCAGGTGCCAAAATGATAGTGAGCCCACACTCCGTTGATTTTGTTATACGATGTCATTATATTCTTCGGTTTGGATTCCTTGACGCAAATCTCAAAGCCCTTTAAATATATCTCTCTTAAAGCACGCTGCGAAACACGGGAATCATTACGTGTACGGTTAGTCTCCTGGCTGTTACATGCAAAGTGCTTCGGACACGCCGACACTCCGTTTAGCTGTACACCTCTTACCATTGCAGCTCCCATTGTTCCGGTAAGCAACGGATCCTCCGAGAAATACTCAAAGTTTCTGCCGCACAGAGGGTCTCTGTGTATATTCATTCCGGGTGCCAACAATACGTCTGAACCTTTTTGTGCCATTTCAGCACCGAGATAATTGTAAAGCTTCTCAACAAGCTCTGTGTTCCAGGTACACGCAAGAAGTGTGCCTATGGGCAAAAGCGATGCATAACAGTGAAGTCTGATACCCGAGGGGCCGTCCGTTGCACTGACGGCAGGAACTCCTTTTTCCCTCAGAGACGGCAATATTCCGCCGTAAACAGCCGCATTACCTGCAGTTCCCAAGGGACTGTCCATTGTGTAGTCACCGCGGCAAAGAGCCTCGAGTTCTTTATCCTCAAGCTGTGCAACAAAACCTGAAAGTGTTGCCTTGTTGTGTGCAACATCGACAAGCTTTATGCCCTTATCGCCCGTATAAGCAGGTGCCTGGGTAAACGTTTTTACTATTTCAGCACTACGTGAAGTTTCTTCAAAAGGTACCGCCTCATAACCGATGTCATACTCTCCGCCAGCCTTTTCACACGGTATCATACGCTCAAAAGTCTCTTTAACGGCACAATCACAAGGCTCTTTCAAGCTGACAACAACTGACGTTTCAGGCTGGATAAAATCAGCATATCTGACACACGAACGCACATCGGTGCCGACATATATACCGTAAACTCCCTCTTCAAGAACATATGAGTTTTTAAAGCCCGTTTTGCCCGAATCGTCGTATGATGCCATTTTGTCAGCAGAAAAGCTTATATTGACTTGCTGTTCCTCACCGGGTGCAAGCAAACGTGTTTTATAAAATGCCGCAAGTGCCTTTGCCTCTTTACCGAGTTTGCCCTGAGGTGCCGAATAATAAACCTGAACAACTTCTTTGCCCGACACATCCCCTGTATTTTTAACAGTCAGGGAAACAGTCACTTCCCTCGTGTTGCAATCGACATTAACATTTTCAAATTCAAAGCCCGTATAGCTCAAACCAAAACCGAACGGGAACATGACAGCATCTTTCTTAAAGGTTTCAAAATATCTGTAACCTACATAGATGTCCTCAACGTAGTTATTGAACTGGCGGTTACCAAAGTTCGCACTAGCAGGATAGTCCTCATATTTGCGTGCAATGGTATCGGAAAGTTTACCGCTGGGCGACACCTTACCGCTGAGCACGTCAGCAATGGCATTTCCGCTCTCCATTCCGCCCTGCCAGACATACATGACCGCCTGAATCTTATCGCCGTAACGCTCAAGCCATGACATATCAATTATGTTGCCGCAGTTCAACAGTACGGCAACCTTTTGAAATTTATCCGTCACCTTGTTGAGCATATCAAGCTCGTCATCAGTAAGATAGTAGCTACCCTTGGACAAATCGTTTTCTCTGTCCTCTCCTGCGGAACGGCCAATCACAACAACCGCAGCATCACTTGCCTTTGCGGCATCACTTACGGTCTGAGCATCCAACGGCATCTCATCATGAAAACGTGGCCAGAAGCCCCAGAAGCCGTGGTCAGCAGGGTGCTTCTTAACCCAATCAGCATACACCTGTGCCAATTCTTCATTTATCTTCATAGAGCTGTTACGCAATCCGTCAATAAGATTTATGTTGTAGGGCTCATTAACCTCTCCGCCTGAGCCGTATCCGACAGCAAAATAATCAAGCTGTATTCTGCCAAAAACGCTGATGCACTCATCGGCCTTAAAGGGTAAAATATTATCCTTGTTTTTAAGCAAAACAATTCCCTCAGCTGCAGCATCTCTGGCTGCCGCCATTATCTCAGACGACACCTCCTTGTTGCCAAGCTTGCCTGCACTGACGTCCTGCGACATTGTGCCCAAAACTTTGTTTACCGCTTTGCTTATAAGCTTTTGAAATGCATTCATCTGTATTCCTCCAAAATCAAGCTCTTTTTAAAGCTCGTATTATCTTTTTATCTTCATCGCTTACACGGCGAGATTCTATAATCTTTCTGAGTGCCTTGTTATGGGTATCATCGTCAAGGTTGTTGTCTTTGAGATAACTGTAAGTCTCCTGCGGTGAGTGCACAAAGAAAACTGACACAGCCCAGGCAACCGCCATTTTGACATAATAATCATCATTCTTTATGCGGTTAAATATTTCAAACGCCCTTTGGGCATACTCACTGTCTGAAAAATACGACAGCACCATGACCACCGCAAAGCGTATATCGTAAACTTCTGTCGAATCAAAATAAGGCAGAATGAAATCCCAGACAGCAGTTCTGTTTTTTCGAACAAACTTTAACGACATTGTAAAACTGTCACACACAGACCAACAGTCTATAAGCGGCACGAAGGATTTAACAAGCTCAAGATGCTCTTCAAGCGGCACTTTCACCATGCCTATCACAAAGCCCCTCAACAGCTTTTCCTCAAGCGTATCTCCTGCCCTGTCAGCCAAAAAGCTTTTCCAATCGCCTTTGGATATCTCGCACGCTAACTTCCTTATTTGCGGCAGACGCACACCTATTACACGCTGCTTTTCAATGTTGGGTATAAGTGCTGACGAAAAGTCTCTGTACTTACTGTCAGCCAACGCCTCAAGCTCCGTTTTATAATCCCGACCCATAAAAACCTCATCCTCGTCTTATCCTTTTAATTATAAAGCAAAGATACGTAAAAAGCAATGTAATATATTAAAGAAGCAAACAAAAACGACGCTTCATTAAGTCTTATGAAGCGTCGCATATAATTAGTTCTATTTTTATTTCATAACCGTTTCTTTGCAGGCATCTTCGTCAAACATATCATTGACGTTATTCTTTCCCTTGTGATGATACGGGAAAATTTTAATGAATATGTAAAATACAGCTGAACCAATAGTATTAAACACAATGTCAGTCATTGTATCCATAAGTGCAAAACGGGACGGGTCACGCACAGGGAATACCGTCTTTGTATCGTTTGCCTTCTCTGCAAGAGCATATGACCAGTGCTGGGAATCGCCGCCTGCAATCTGATCGAAAGTAAACTCGAACAGCTCCCATGCAGTTGAAGCCAAGAACCCAAAGCCCAATGCCCAAAGTAAAACTATCGGAACTGTAATCTTATTCTTATCTCTCTTCTGCATTGCGGTAATAAGTTCATAGCCAAAGAACACAGAACCGGCACCGCCTGTAAAATGCAGAACCGTATCCCAAAGCGGAATGCTGTAATAGAAATTCATAAATGCACCGCCGAAAGATGCAAAAAATACGCCCAAGGTCAGTATAGTCTGACAATATGCAGGTACATGTCTCAAGCAGCTCTTTTCAGGGAAAAGCTGGAGAATTTCCCAAACAAACATTGCGGCAAAATTTCCCAAAAGCTGGAGTGCCATCTGCGTCCTGGGAAGGTCTGACGGCGGGTCGGTGAAAAGAAGACTCACCATTGCTCCTATCATTACAAGGCGGAAGCCCCACCATATTGCAAGCTCCCACTTTTTTGTTCCGTCAAGAAGTCTCTGAATATAATTTTTCAAATCACTACCCCTTTTCTGTCCTTTTTCTTTCGTTAATTATAACATTAAAAAGCATCTTATATTGTCAATACCGAACAAAAAATTTTTTTCGTATTATCCGACAAATAACATCTTTATTTTTAAGACAATTTGCACAAAATTATTTATTGAAAAATCCACCACCCAGAGAAGCTATAAGGCGTGAAAAGATATCCGAAAACTTCAGCTTTCTTATAGCCTCCGGTGCCGTTATGCTGTACTCACCCAAAGTCTCGCCGTCCAGAGAAAGTATTACCTTGCCCAAAACCTGACCCCGTTCAACCGGTGCCTCAACATCAACACACAACTCGACATCTGTCTTAATATTCTTTTCCTCGCCTTTTTTTACTAAGACAGGAGACGAATTCGGTATCTCGGGTGTTATTACATCTTTAACTCCGTTTACAACTTTGACGTTTGTTATAAGCGATTTGTCAATCTTCGGGGTGACGGTAGTATAATTGGCAAATCCCCAATTCAGCATCGCCTTTGCTCCGTTAAAACGGTCATCACTGTTGTCACTGCCCATAACAACCGCCACAAGGTGTGTTCCGTCACGCAATGCACTTGCAGACACACAGCACCCTGCCTTGTTCGTCGTTCCCGTTTTAAGTCCCGTTGTACCCTCATAAAAACGAACCAGCTTATTAGTGTTTACAAGCTCTGTCTGACCGCCGCGAAGAGAGTCCATCCAGATAGTGGTATAATTGGTTATTCTTTCATGCTTCAATAGCTCGCGTGACATTATTGCTACGTCCAGCGCCGTTGTCAAATGGGTATCCGTTTCATCGTCAAGGCCCGTACAGTTATCAAAATGTGTATTGGTCATACCGAGTTCTTTCGCACGCTCGTTTATCATTGCCGTAAATGCCTCGTCGCTCCCTGCAAGATATTCTCCCAATGCTGTACAGGCATCATTTGCACTGTATACCGCTGTCGCTTTCAGCAGGTCATCTACAGACATCTGCTCTCCCTCTTTAAGCCATATCTGCGAGCCGCCCTTTGATGCCGCCGTAGCGGACGTCGTCACCATATCCGTCAGGGATATCTTACCGCTGTCTATAGCTTCGGTAACGAGCAGAAGCGTCATGATTTTAGTAACAGACGCCGGAAACAACTGCTTGTCGGGATTGACGGACATGAGCACCTTTCCCGTAGAAACATCCATGAGCACAGCCGCTTTTGCTCTGACTTCAACCGGCATAACACCCGCCGCAGCCTCGAGTGCTACATCTGCAACATATATTTCATTTTCGTCCGTCGCCGTCGCAAAGCACGGCACAACCGCAGAACCCAACATAAAAACCGCTAACAAAATTGCCGCTATTCTCTTTACACTTTTTTTCATCGGAGCATCCCCCATATCTTAAAATAAAACGCTTCAACGTTCATAAAAATATATGCCGTAAAACCAGCCTCTAACACCGCTATGCTTGCATATAAGGCCAAAATACTGTATAATTTTCAAAAATGTATTTTTACGGTGAAATTATGAAAGTTGCCTTTTACACCCTTGGATGCAAGGTTAATCAATATGAGTCGCAATCAATGGAGCAGGTGCTCTCCAAAAAGGGCTTTGAAACTGTCGACTGCGATGAACAAGCCGACGTATATGTTGTAAATTCGTGCACGGTGACCGCCGAAAGTGACCGAAAAACCCGACAGAATGTACGCCGGCTGAAAAAGTTGCACCCCGATTCAATCATTGTGCTTACGGGCTGTATGCCTCAGGCTTTTCCTAAAGACGCACAGCTGCTCACTCAGGCAGATATTGTAACGGGAAACCGCAGCAACGGAAAAATTCCCGAACTCATTGAACGATTTTTAAACGAGCGTGAACGCATAATCCATATCGAGCCTCACGAAAAGGATGAAAAATTCTCAGGAGAAATCGTCTCCGATTTCAGAGAGAGGACAAGGGCAACCGTTAAAATTGAGGACGGCTGTAACCGCTTTTGTTCCTACTGTATAATCCCTTATGCCAGAGGAAGAGTGCGTTCAAAGCCGCTGGATACAATAGCGGAAGAAATTTCAGCACTCGAAAAAAGCGGATTTTCCGAGATAGTTCTAGTTGGAATAAATCTCTCCTCATACGGCACAGACTGTGGCAAAAATCTTTGCGATGCGGTTGAGCTTGCAGCATCTTTTCCCGGTATCAAGCGTGTGCGTTTAGGCTCGCTTGAACCCGACCACATGACAAAGGAAATTACCGACAGGCTCGCAAAGTGCGAAAAGCTGTGTCCGCAATTTCACATCTCGCTCCAAAGCGGTTGCAACAACACGTTAAAACGCATGAACCGCCACTATACAGCAGAAGAATATGCCGAGCTTTGCAACCGTTTGCGTTCAAGTTTCAACAACGCCACACTCACTACAGATGTTATGGTAGGCTTTGCAGGCGAAACGCAGGAGGATTTTTTTGAATCGATAGATTTCGTTAAAAAAATAGGATTTGAAAAGGTACACGTTTTTCCCTACTCCCAACGAACGGGAACACGGGCCGCTACATTCCCCAATCAAATTCCAAAAGCAGAAAAGGAAAACCGCAGCCGTTTGATGATAGCCGCCGCAAAAGAGATAAGAGACAGATTCCTAGAATCGCAAATCGGCAAAACCGTAAGCGTGCTGTTCGAAGAACGTCTCAGAGACGGCACAGTTCAAGGCTACACGGCAAACTATACACCCGTCAGAATCAACTGTCCTGATTTGCCGCACGGCATTACAGATGTAAAAATCACCGATTGTGCAGACGATTGGTGCATTGGTGAACTTTGTTAAAAAAGCCACGGTAAGGTTAACACCTTTCCGTGGCTTTTTTACACGCAAATATTATTCTTTATTTTCTCAAACAGCTTTTCTCCTATGCCGTCAACGCACATCAAGTCATTAACCGAAGAAAAATTGCCGTGTTCCTCGCGGTAATCTATAATTCTCTGTGCTTTCTTTTCGCCTATTCCGTCAAGAGTCATCAACTGCGAAAGTGTGGCTGAATTGATATTTATAACTCCAATCGTTTTTTTCGATGAACCGTCAGGCAAATCAACAGTAAACTCGCCCGACACACCTTCATCGCCTTCATATTTTTGAGTGCTGTTTCCTTGTGTTACTTGCTCACTTAAAGGATTTGGTATCTGCCTGCCTTCAAGTTCTGCTGCTTTGAGTGACGAAGGGGTAAACGCTTGACACAAACACACAGCGGCTACAACAAAAAGAGCGAGTGCTATAAGCAGTAACTCGTTTTTCGATTTGCTCATATCGCTCGCCCCTTATTTTTCACACATCCGTCATTTTAAAAATTATTGTTGTTCCAACCCCAACGGTCGGCCTCTTCATATTTCACATAAATATTTGTCGGGCTTATTCCCAAAACATCCGACAGTGCTTTGCATACCGCCTCTGTCAGCTTATCATAGACATCATCCGTCGTGCCGCCAAAAAGCTTGAGTTCAACATAAGCCGTCGGCTCGTCGTTTTTGCCTGCAAACCAAAGACGTGCGTTATCCTCAAACGAAAGCATAAGCCAACGCTCGGTCTTGCCCGGAACAAGTGTGATTATCTCACCGTATTTCTTTGAAAGCTCTGCCTCTGCCTCTTTGGATATCGGCAGATTTACTTTTGTGCTGATATATGGCATATTAAAACTCCTTTTAAAATTAGTTTATTCTCAAGAAGTCACCTGCAGGAATTGTAATTCCGCTGACAACTACATCCTCATCGGTATAGTTGACATAAATCATAGCTCCCGTATCGTACTCTGTACGGAAAACGCCGTCTGATATTTCCTCATGGGACTTCATTCTCGAGTCGCGTATATCCGCAAGTGCTTCGTTTGCACGGGTGTAGAAATCCGCCGCAGAGGTTATCCAATTCTCATAGTAAAGATTGTCTTTCTTTAAGTCCTTGTCCGTTTGAACATAGCTCCACTCATAAGACGGGCAGGCCCCGTACTCAATACATCTGAGCATCGCAGTTTCGCTGTCTTTTCCGAGATTTATAGGCTCACTCGAATACTCAACTATGCCGTGAAGAACAAGCTGAACAAACGGGACACTCTCATAAGCCTTACCCGTAGGTGCTCCTGCATAGGTTGGAATGTGTGAAACAAACTCGACATCCTTTATCATGAAGAAGTTTCCTGTGTCGGCCATAAGAATACGGCCTGCCGTCAGTGCAGGAAGCTCTTCGGAGATAAGTTTTGCTACCTCCTGTCTGTTCTTGCCGACAGAAAAATCAGAATACAAAACGCTTCCTACATCGTTGATACAGAAGCCTGTAAAATCATTAAATTTTCTGTTATTCAGAACATCTATTATTACATCTTTGATTTTTTTCACAGAAACAAGTTCTCTGCCCAGACTGCTCTTTCCTATATACGGAGAAATATCACTCTTATAAGAATAAGTCGCTTTCTTTCCAAATATATTCTCAGCGTTGCCCGTTGAAAACAGGCTCTTTGCTGACGAGAGGATGTTCATGTCAAGGTATACGCCCATATTCTGAGCACTCATATAGCTCAACAGGTCCTCAAGGTCGCCCTTTGAGCCAAGGCGTCTCAAAAGTGACGCAGAGTCGATTTCAGACTGATTGTAACCGCCTGAAAGCACCCCTTTATATCTCAGGTTTATACCGTTTATACCTTTGGCTTTCATACGCATTACCATATCCTGCGCCTGTTCAAAATCGGTAAAGGTTTTTGAAACATTCAACGAAAACTTACCAATAGAAAACAGTGTGTCATCTGCAACACCGATAACACCCAGGTCGAGCGGAAGATACTCGCTGTGTACAGCAACCGTTTTCGTGGAAAGCACATGAGTTCTTATCAACTGCTCACGTACAGCGGCCGCCATGCCCGTATAATTGGCGTTCGAGCCGTTGAGGAAACGTACGCACAAAGTTATCTCATCATATGACTTTTCACCGACATGTATACTTTTATCGCCCTTTTTACCTACAATTGCATTCGGGGTAATATCGAACGATGCACCGACTTTAAAAAACTTATTGTCTGCTCTCACTCTGTCTGCTGTTATCTGTGCAAGAGCATCGCCATTAGTTATCAGAATAACAAAGGCGTTTTTACCTCTCTTCATTCCGTAAGTAGGAACAAGAGCAGGATACTTTTTACTCTCCCCGTCAACAGTTGCCGCATCTGCACCGTATACTTCAAATTCAAGAGGTTTATCAAACTCCTCATCTTCCGTATCCAGCCTCATCAATGCACCGCTCGAGTCAGGCACAAAAATATAATCGCCTTCCTCCGCCGTGGTGCCTGAACCGAAATAGTCGAGCAACGTAAGTGTTACAAGCTTTGCATCTGAACCCGAAACCAAATTTTCAGCCTTTGCACTGACGTACATACTGCCGTCTGTAAGCGTATAGTCCAAAATCAGCTTAAACGCTACGTCTGACTGCGCATAGGACTCCTTTTTAGCCGTTTTTGCATCAGGAGTCAAAACATAGGTAACCTTAACACCGTCGGATACCATCTCGGCCTTAGCCTTGCCAAAAGCTACAGAGTGGTCCTGCGTATTGAGCTCATACAACTTATCGCCGCTGATTATCTGCACTTTCGCAACCGCAGCCTCAAAATTCTCTTCACTCGGAAGCGAACTCCAGAGTCTGTCATAAGACGTATCCTTGATACACACCGAAAAGTCAGACTCATCAAATAACATCTCAACAAGACCGGAGGAAGATATGCTCTTTAACGGCTGTTCGGAAGATGCAGTATGCAAATCAACTCCGCTGGCCGCATCGGACGCTATTATACTGCTAATCCTTATTTCAGCCACACCGCTTTCACCGCAAGAACTCAGTGAAAACAGCATTACACACACAAGCATCGCCGCAACGGCAGATGAAATATACTTTTTAAATGCTTTTCTGTTCATAAAAGTCTCCTGTAAGCAATGCCAAAGTGATACCTTTTTGCCTCACTTCAGTATATCATTTCAAAACGGCTGTTTCAATCAAAGTACTCTACTTGCCGACATCAAACCAAAAACGCACTCCGCCATGCTCGTTTTCAACGCCGCACTCTTTTCCAAGTCGCTTCTGCGTAGCCTTGACAACCGGCAATCCCAGACCGAAGTGAAATTCTTCGTTTTTACGTTTTTTATCAGATTTATAAAAGCTGTACCAAATCTTGTCAATCTCTCCGTCCGCAATCGGTTCACCTGAATTGTAGACGCTGACACGATAATTCTCGCCCATGTCCTCACAAGTGAGCTGAACTATTTTTTTACCGCTCGTGTTTGATACGGCATTTGATAAGAAGTTCTGAAGAACCAACAAGATGGTCTTTTCGTCACTGTGAACAGTCAGTCCCTCGGGCACAAGGTTTTTAACCTTTATCCCCTGCTGTTCGAACATCATTGAAAATGCCGCAACCTGTCGTTCCACCATAAGACTAAGATTGAGCTCTTCAAGCCTCGGAACATAAGAACCGCTTTCTATTTTCTCCAGATTCAGAAGGTCCATAACTATATGATTCATTTTTTCTGATTCTTCAAGGATTATGTCGCAATACTCCTCAATACCCTCTGGGTCACTGTTGATACCCAGACGCAAGCCCTCAGCATAACCTCTTATTATGGCAATAGGCGTTTTAAGCTCGTGCGAAACATTTGCAATAAAGCTCTTTCTCGACTCGTCTATCAGTGCACTGTGCTCCAGCTCTTCGGTCAGTTTTACGTTTTTATCTTTTAACTCATCAAGCGTTTCGCTCAGTGATTCAGACAGTATATTTATATGTTTACCGAGATTCTGAACATCGGTCTGGCGGTACTCTTTGCACTTTTTGCTGAAATCAAGATTAGCCATAGACTCAGCCATATCAGCCATTTCGGCAACAGGGTGCGAAAAGTTACGGGTAAAGAACACTATCAGTATCAATGTTGCAATTCCGGCAATCACAGCAAACGCCACTAAAAGCATGGCCGCAACATCCGCATTACGCTGCACCTGAGAGCTCGGCAACCACAGCCTTAACATATCCCCGTTCTTAAGCAGAACCATGTATCGCACATAGGAATCCCCGTCGTCAGCATAGGAGAACTTGTCCAGAACAACTTCCTCCATAATCCAATCCATTGTTTTCTCCACTTTTCCCGTGCCAATTGATTGGTTCATGTCGCCAAAAGATTCACCCGAATACAAAAATTCCATACTGTTATTGTAAACGACATTTCCTTCTTCATCGAAAACTTCTATAAGGTAATAGTTATTGTCGGATATAGACGCAAGCTGCTTGAAATATTCATAAGAAAAGGGGTCAACTTCATCAAGACTCATTCGTATCTGTTCCATATTTACAAGCTCTGCAAAGGTATATATATACTCAAGAGCTCCAGAGTTCGAAAACGAAATGACCAATATTACCGAAACTATAACCGCAAGCAACTGCACTGCTACCCTTAGCGTCGCCTTTCTTATCCGGATGGGCAATTTGGGTAGTTTTTTCAAGTCAATTCACCTCAATTTTATATCCGGCTCCGTAAACTGTACGAAGATGCTTAGCACCCCATTCTCCAAGCTTTGTACGCAAACGTGCAACATGTGAATCCACAGTTCTTGAATCACCTAAAAAGTCGTATCCCCATATATCGTCAAGCAACTGTTCACGTGAAAACACTCGCTCCTTATTAGACGCAAGCTTGTGAAGTATACTGTACTCCTTATGTGTAAGCTCGATATTCTGTCCGTCATAAGTAACCTCATGCGCCACAATATCGATAACAAGGCCGTCAAGAGATATCTTTTCAACCGCCGACTCCCCTGCGGCACGCTTAAGTCTTGCTTCAATCCTCTTTACCAGAACGCTTGGGCTGAACGGTTTGGTTATAAAATCGTCTGCACCGCACTCAAAACATTCCAACTCGTCGAATTCCTGGCCTCGTGCCGTCAGGAATATAATCGGTATATCCGAAGTCTCCCTGATTTTACGGCAGGTTTCCCACCCGTTCATCTCCGGCATCATTATATCAAGCACCGCAAGTGCTATGTCCTTATCACTTTCAAATGCACGCAGAGCCTGAAGTCCGTCCTCAGCCTCCACAGTCTCAAATCCGTTTGCTGACAAAAAGTCTCTTATAAGCCGTCTGAGCTTTGCCTCATCGTCAGCAATCAATATCTTCTGCAAGCAAATCACCTCCGTGTGATTATGACTAATTTTAACACAATAAGCTCAATTTAACAAGCTTGACGGCAATATTTGACTTTTTTTACCATTTAAAGCCGTTTTGTTCAAATTATTTTTACAAACTCGCTCTTGTTTTTCTCTATCTAAATTTGTATAATGTTTAGCAGAATTACAAAATTGGGGTAATATGGCCCCGTACGGTTTGGAGGAAAGGACGCCGTGTTAGGCAAGTTTATAAGGATAAAAGTAACAAATCCAATCGGCTCCCTGAATCGTCAATACGGATACACCTACAAGCTCAATTACGGAACTCTCGAAGGTCGCAGACAATTCGACCACCGCTTTTGCGGTGCTTACATTCTCGGCATTAACCATCCCGTGAGAAACTTTGACGGCAGAGTTATTGCCGTTCTTCACCGCAACGGCGAGAAAAAAGGCATTCTCATTGTGGCTCCTAAAAGCACCAGATATATCGAACATCAGATATCTGACGCTATAGCGTTTGCCGAGGCTGAAGGGTCTTACCGTCTGGACTGCCTTTATGAGCGTTCCTGCGGCGCTGTTGTTTGCAGAATGATAAACGGTGAAATGCGTATACTTCTGATAAGAAACAACCGCAGTGTTCACTGGGGATTCCCGAAAGGTCATATGGAGCGTGGCGAAACTCCCGAGCAGACTGCAAAGCGTGAAGTGCTTGAGGAAACAGGTATCAATATCGAAATTATACCTGATTTTTCATCAAAATCCGATTATACGATCCAGGGTAAAGTTGAAAAAAGTGTAACTATTTTCCTTGCGAAAACTGAGGATACAAGAACTGTCATTCAACGTGAGGAAATCGAGGACTACATCTGGCTCAACTTCGACAGAGCTTTGGATGCCCTCAAATTCGAAAACGACAAAGCAATTCTTAAAAGTGCAAAAACATTCATGGAAAAACACAAAATTTTTGATTGAGGAAGGTTTTGCTGATGGCTGAATCTTTTGCCCAGAGCATAGTTGATTTTTTTCAGGACAAAATTCCCGCTGAGCTTATTATATTTTTGATATCAATGCTCCCCATTCTGGAGCTCAGGGGCGGACTCATAGCAGCAGCTCTGCTCAATGTGGATTTTATACCTGCCTTTATAATCTGCTATATAGGAAACATAATTCCTGTACCTTTCATACTGTTATTTATAAGAAGAATTTTTCAGTTTCTCAGAGATAAAAAGGGATTTTCAAAAATAATTGAAAAGCTTGAAATACGCTCAATGCGAAAAAGTGAAAAAGTCAAGCGCTGGCGCAACTGGGGACTTTTAGCCTTTGTTGCAATCCCACTGCCCGGAACAGGCGGTTGGACCGGAGCTTTGATTGCAGCTTTGATGGATATAAGAATTAAAAAATCTTTTCCCATTATCGCACTCGGCGTGCTGATTGCAGGAATTATAATGTCTGTTGTAACATATCTTGTTCCGTCTTTCTTTGGTTTTTAACAGAATACATTTGCCCTTTGATGTATTTCCACAAGAATACTTAAAAGCAGCAGAAGAATTGATCTTCTGCTGCTTTTGTGTTATAGTTATTATGATGTAAAAATATAATTTTCAGCAAGTAAACCAACGGTATGTGTATTAAATTTAATATGTATGATACTCTTTTTGTTGAGGAGGGACTATATTTATGGATCAAATAAAAATAGGAAAATTCATTTCTGAAAACAGAAAGAAACAGAATTTAACGCAGGAACAATTAGCAGAAAAACTGAACATAAGCAAAAATGCCGTTTCAAAATGGGAGCGCGGATTAAACTTTCCTGATGTTTCTATCATGCAAGACTTATGCAAAATATTGGACATTACTTTAAATGAACTTTTCATTGGCGAAAAAATCAATGATAAAGAATATAAAGCGGTTGCCGATAACAACTTATTAGAAGTTTTAGAAAACAGTTCATTTACACTAAAGGAAAAAATAACATTCTTTAAAAAGAAATGGAAAAAAGAACATATATCTAAATTTATTTTTTGTTTTGTGATTTGGAGCGTTTTAATCATTGTGCTCAAATTGCAAGATGTTGATTTTTTGCTCATAGGAGCTGTCGGTGGCATGATTGCAGTATTATTTTATGCTGTTTTAAACAATCAAATGATGTCATATGTTGAAAATAATGTTTATAAAAAAACAGAAAAGTAACAGACAGTTTTAAAATATATATTTATGACTCTTCACAAAAAACTCGATGATATTCTCATCGGGTTTTTGTATACCGTTCTTAACCGCAGTCTTTGGCGGATGTTTTTATTATTACTAAAGGGCTTTTTATAATTTTAAGTTGAGAATATTTGTGCATTGTGGTAGAATACATAAAAGTACAGTTTTAAGGTGATTTTGTGCAAAAGCTTAAAAGAGTAGCGGCGATACATGATATATCGGGCATCGGCAAGTGTTCACTCACTGCGGCTTTACCGATTATATCAGCCATGGGAGTTGAAACCTCTGTTATTCCCACCGCTGTCCTCTCAACTCAGACCGGCGGGTTTTCGGACTTCACATACCGAGACCTCACACAGGATATGTGGCCGATTGCTGAACATTGGAAAAAACTCGGTATTCAGTTTGACGCCATCTACAGCGGTTTTCTCGGTTCAGCCGAGCAGATAAATATAGTTAAAGCTTTTATAAAAGAATTCAAAAATGAAGATTGCGTTGTGCTTGTCGACCCTGCCATGGCAGACGGCGGTGCTATGTACTCCACCTTTGACTTTGATTTTGCCCGCAGAATGACGGAGCTCTGCGCTGTCGCTGACATTATCATTCCGAACTTTACCGAAGCGGCATTTATGCTCAAAGAAGAGTATTTGCCTTCACCGTACACAAAAGAATATGTTGAAGGCTTGCTAAAAAAACTTGCCGAATTGGGGCCCTCAAAAATAGTGCTCACCGGTGTTGCATTTGACGAAAACGAAGTAGGAGCAGCCTCCTACGACAGTTCCACAGGTGAAATCAGTTATGCATTATCACCCAGAATTGAAGGCTACTACCACGGCACAGGCGACGTCTGTGCAAGTGCTCTTCTCGGTGCTTATATGAACGGACATTCACTCGCCGACTCAACCCGTATTGCTGTCAACTTTACTCACGGCAGCATATTGCGAACAAAACATGCCGGCACGGATGTACGTTTAGGAGTAAACTTTGAACACGGTATTCCCGATTTGCTCAAAGCCACGGGAATAATATGATATAAAGGAGATTTACATATGAGTTACGCTGACAAAGTGTTTATCGCAAACTGTAAAGATATTCTTGAAAACGGTTTTTGGGACACAGACTATGATGTCCGCCCCCACTGGGAAGATGGTGCTCCCGCTCACACCATCAAAAAGTTCGGCATAGTAAACCGCTATGACCTTTCAAAGGAGTTTCCGGCACTCACCATACGCAAAACTTTTATCAAAAGTGCCGCAGACGAGCTTTTATGGATATGGCAACGCAAATCCAACAATGTCAACGATTTCAAGGGCAACGTTTGGGATTCATGGGCCGACGAGCAAGGCAGCATAGGCAAGGCATACGGCTATCAGCTCGGTGTAAAACACCACTACAAAGAGGGCGACTTTGACCAGGTTGACAGAGTTCTCTACGACCTCAAAAACAACCCCCTGAGCCGTAGAATACTGACAAACATTTACGTCCATGCAGATTTAAGCGAGATGAACCTCTATCCCTGTGCTTACAGCATGACCTTTAATGTTGTAGGCAACAAGCTCAACGCTATTCTTCATCAGCGTTCTCAGGATATGCTCGCCGCAAACAGCTGGAACGTCTGCCAATATGCAACTCTTGTCCACATGTTTGCTCAGGTGTCGGGACTTGAAGCCGGCGAATTCGTACACGTTATTGCCGATGCTCACATCTACGACAGGCATGTCCCCATTGTTGAGGAACTTATCTCCAGAGAGCCCTACGATGCTCCCGACTTCATAATTGATAAATCCATAACAGATTTCTATAAATTCACACCCGACAGCGTCGGATTCGAAAACTACAAATTCCATGAATTTAACTCTAAATTTCCCGTTGCAATTTAAGGAGGAAAAACAATGAAAGCTATCGTCTGTGCAGACAGAAATTGGGGTATCGGCAAAGGTAACGGAATGCTGTTCCACATACCTGCAGACCTCAAATATTTTAAAGAGATGACTATGGGCAGTACTATAGTTATGGGATATGCTACTTTCCTCTCTCTTCCCGGTCAGAAAGCTCTGCCCGGCAGACGCAATGTAGTGCTTTGCGATATTGACGGCTGGGGCGCCCCCGATGTCACTGTCTGCCACAACTTCGACGAGCTGTTTGCACTCCTCGGTGAGGATACCGACAATGTCTTTGTAACGGGCGGTCAGTCCGTATACGAACAGCTTATCGATTACTGTGACACCGCATATATCACAAGAGTTGACGATGCCGCAGACGATGCAGAAAAATTCTTCCCGAATCTTGATGAGCGTGAAGGTTGGATTTTGTCCGAACGCTCAGAAAAGCAGGAGAGCAACGGATACACTTTTACTTTTGATACCTATACCAAGAAATAAGAAAAAGGCAGATGCAAAGTGTCACCCTTTGCATCTGTTTTTTTATTAATATCCCTTGAATAACTTGCATTATTTTGTTATTATTTCGATGTAATATCATATTGAAAGGCAGGCTCTTTATATGAAATTTCCTATAGGTGTTATTATCGACAGTTTCAGAACCGATACCGTTACAGCAGTTAAAAAAGCGGCATCCGTCGGTGCACAGGGTATCCAGGTATACGCTACACGCGGCGAAATGGCTCCCGAAAACTTAGTCGGTTCAAAGAGAGCTGATTTTAAAAATCTTGTCTCCGACAACGGCCTTGTCATTTCGGCTCTTTGCGGTGACCTTGGCGGCGGATTCGGCAACAAAGCTGAAAATCCCGAAAGAATAGAAAAATCAAAACGTATAATCGAACTCGCAAAAGAGCTCGGCACCGACGTTGTGACTACTCATATAGGCGTTGTTCCTCAAGATAGCAACCATGAGCGTTATAAAATAATGCAGGAGGCTTGCTTTGAACTTTCCCGTTTCGCAGACAGCCTCGACGCACACTTTGCTATTGAGACCGGCCCCGAAACATCTGCCGTATTGAAAGAGTTCCTTGACTCACTCAGCTCTACGGGAGTTGCGGTAAACCTTGACCCCGCAAACCTCGTTATGGTTACAGGCGACGACCCCGCAAACGCTGTATACAATCTGCGTGACTATATAGTTCACACCCACGCAAAAGACGGCAAACAGCTCTACTACAAAGACCCCGAAATCGTATACGGACTTGTCAAAGACGCTCTGGTAACGGGCCCCTCTTTTGAGGAAGTGCCACTCGGCGAAGGCAGTGTTGATTGGAACAAATATCTCACCGCTCTCGATGACATCGGTTACAAAGGATTCTTAACCATTGAAAGAGAAGTCGGCGATAACCCCGAAAAAGATATAATCACAGCCGTAAACTTTCTTAAAGGCCACATGGAATAAGGTGAAAGCATGAAAACCTGTGTCAGCAGTTACAGTTTCCAGCCGCTTTTAAACAGCGGTGAATTAAATCAATTCGAACTCATCTCAAAAGTCAAAGAAATGGGTTTTGATGCAATTGAATTTATTGACCTCGCTCCTCACAATGGTATGGACACAAAAGACTACGCAAAGCTTTTGCGTGATGAGAGTGAGCGTCTCAGCCTTCCTATTGTCAATTATACGATAGGTGCAGAATTGCTCAACAAGCCGCTTGAGGAGGAAACCAGTCGACTTTTCGAGCAGGTTGACATAGCTGAGATTCTTGGTGCAAAAGGAATGCGACACGATGCTACAGGCGGATTCAAAGCACCGCAGAATAAGATATGCGGTTTCGAGCAAGCTCTGCCGACTCTGATAGAGGGCTGTAAAACAGTAACAGAATACGCCAAGACCAAAGGTATTGCTACAATGGTCGAAAACCACGGATTCTTTGCACAGGACAGCGTGCGTGTTGAAAAGCTTGTGACGGGTGTTGCAGATGAAAACTTCGGCCTGCTTATAGATATCGGCAATTTCGCCTGTGCTGATGACCCCTCGGAAAAAGCTGTAGGACGTCTTGCAAACTACGCAAAGCACGTCCATGCAAAAGATTTTCACATAAAGAGCGGCAACGGATTCAACCCCGGACGCGGTTTCTTTACAAGCCGTGGCGGAAATTATCTCAGAGGTGCTGTCATAGGCCACGGCGATATTCCCGTCGTCCAATGCCTCTCTATTCTTAAACGTGCAGGTTACGACGGATATGTAAGCATTGAATTTGAGGGTATCGAGGACAACATAACAGGCGTTGAAATCGGCCTTGAAAATCTCAAACGTTTTATAGAAACAATCTAAACTAATGAACCCTCGGTTTTCACCGAGGGTTCTCTTTGTTACAGGAACTGTCTGATATTCTGAGTGCAGATATCCTCTGAGTCTATGAGCTCTTTCGCAACATCTTTTGCACTCTGGTCGGCTGCGGAATATTGATTTAGATAACGTGTCAAAGACTTAACACCCATATTGCATCCGTCTGTTATCAGGCTCGCAACCGTTCTGTCATCGTCTTCCACAGACAGTTTGAAGTTCGTCTTCATCCATGACATGCTTTTTGCCATAATGTTGGGCGACTTGGTCGGCTCATCATACGCTTCGAGCATACCGTCTATTCTGGCGCTCAGGTTCTCGTGCTCATCACGGCAAGTGCTCAGGCTTTCAGCAAGTTTATTATCCTTGACATGAGAAATGACATCCTCTATGGAATCTATACCCATTTTTGCACCTGCACTGCATTCTCTTAACAGTTTTACTGTATCTTCATTCATGAAAATCATCTCCTCAAAAATATCATTCCCGACATTTCTGAAAATAACAAAAATTTTGTCATTCATTCTCTTGACCTCATAATTGCGATGTGTTATTCTTGCTTAAGACAGATTTACATACAGAGGTGGCTTATGAGCACTAAAAAAACAGACATAAAAGCTCTTACCGAAAAACTTGATTTTCCGCAAGAGGCTATCGATACACTCTGCGACTGTGCCGACAGACTTGAATCCAACAAGGAGTTTTGCAAACTTGTTTCACGCTTTGAACGCAGACCTGGTAAGCTTGATAAGATTCTCAAAGATTTGAAAGCCTTTGCCGACAAAAACGGAGAAAACGAATATACACTTAGCATGTATCTCCTCCTGAGTGCCTGCGGTAAATTGCATAAACGCTACAAGAGAAAAGGTATTTCTGACGAAATCTACTATAAAACTATCGAGGACCTCAAATGGAAGCTCCTTGAATGCCGTGAGTGCGAAGAGGTTTGGGGTACATTTGTGGCAGGTTGGTATCGCGGATTTTTCGTGATGAACCGTTTCGGTCTGGGCAGGCTTCAATTTGAAAAAGCTACCTTTGACAAAAAAAGATACGAAAAAAACGGCTTGGTTCTTAAAAAGGGCGACAGAGTCATCAACTTCCATATCCCCTCATCCGGTCCGCTCACAAAAGAGAGCAGAATAGACGCTTACAAGCGTGCATACAAATTTTACGGCGGTAAAAACGGTAAACCCATGCCCTTTGTCTGCGGTTCATGGCTTCTGTATCCCCCTCACCGTGAGTTCCTACCTGAAGGTTGTAACATACTGGATTTCATGGATGACTTTGATATAATATCCTACGAGGATAAAAAAGACTTTCACGACGGTTGGCGAGTATTTGGCAAGTACAGCGATGCTCCCCTTGACCAGCTTCCTGAAAACACATCTCTGCAACGTGCTTTTGCCAAGCGTCTCAGAGACGGAAAACCTACCGGAAGCGGCTATGGTGTATTCTTCTTTGACGGCGAAAAAATACTATAAAAACAACACGTATTTTTTTCAAAAAAAGATTGACATTTACGCTCATGTTTGATATTATACTTGTTGTCCGCGCGGCAATGCGTGGCAAAGTTCGGGCCATTAGCTCAGTTGGTTAGAGCAACCGGCTCATAACCGGTTGGTCCGGGGTTCGAGTCCCTGATGGCCCACCAAAGCGAAGCACCGTATATCGGTGCTTCGTACATAAAGGGGTATAGCTCAGTTGGTAGAGCAGCGGTCTCCAAAACCGCGTGCCGAGGGTTCAAGTCCTTCTGCCCCTGCCAAGCAAAAAAGTGCTGGTCTAAAGGCCATTACTTTTTTGTTTTGTTTGGGGTAAAACTTTAACCCGAAGGCACGCGGAGCGTGCCGGGGCGAAGGAGTGCGCCGCTGCCGGTGGCAGATAAAGGCGTGCTCCTGAGGTAAAGAAACAAGGAGCATAGCGTCCGCTCCAAGGACGATAGGCGACTATGTTTCTGAGGGGCAAATCAAGT